>NZ_CP098806.1:1881000-2194500 GCF_023822005.2 Dyadobacter fanqingshengii | reverse complement strand
TCGCTGCGAGTTGCTGGTATGCGACCAGCCATGCGTCAATGAGTCCGGGTGTTGCAGCCTCGCCGAGCACTTCTCCAATGGAAGCCAGTAAATGCTTGCCGACGATGTCATACTGCTCGGGCCTGATATCGAGGCTTACGTGTTTGTTGGCAGTTCGGTTCAGGGCATGGGATAGCACCTGCCGGCTATCGATGTGTTCAGCATAAGCTAACACAGCCATTGCCAGCGCAGTTGGCTGGGCTCCAGAATGCTGGTTTACTGAATTAAATACATTTCTGAGCTCCGGATTTTTTGAGCATCCTGTTATAGAAATAGGTGCCCAGTTATGTAACCGCAATAAGCTGCATAAAAAACCGGTGGTTAAAACGTACCATCGCCATTTGTGCATTCTATGGATTATCAGCATCGAAGGCGTTAATTTTGTTCTGTTAACCGGTACTAACCCACCTTAAATCGTACTACTTAAATTTTTATAGCGCCCTCCAATGTTTCGACTTGAAATACAAATCGTTCTTTTCATCAGGACTGCTGATCAATCTCTTTTAGCTACCTAGTTTCATACCAGATGCCTACGTTACAGTGACATAGCACTGTTAACATAAATTATCTTAAAAAGCATTGGGCAATCGAAAAAGAGCCACTGGAAATTGCCTTTCGCACAGATGCGGCCGCCAACGGTACCAAGACTTTTCGATATCCCATTAACACGTCCTGCCCCACTTTAAGAGATATCACATCGCCTCCTATCTTGTCATAACTGCCACACAGTTAAGCCGGATTACCGCGAGGAAATAAATTTTGGTATCTCGACATTGGTAAATTGGTTTATCCCAACAGACTTCTAATTTTGTCCTGACTTGGGCCGAGCATGTATTGGGCAGATTCGCATAAGCCCCTTTTCTAACCTCTATTGGCAATACCGGCAATTGCCATCACATCAAAACCTTGTATATGTCATCGAAAAAAGTAGACGACTTCTTATCCGGGCTCACTCACCCACTTAAAGAAGAAATGCAAACAATCCGAAAAATAATTATGGAAGTTGACACAGCCATAACAGAAGAAGTCAAGTGGGGCGGACCTAGCTTTTACTATAAAGGTGATATTGCGACTTTCAGCCCTCGGATAAAAGATCAGGCAGTGCTTGTTTTCCATCGAGGCGAAATGCTTTCAGGCCGCACAGCTCTAGAACCTGCCCCGAAAGGCAAAGCATATGCCAAATTCAGCAACATGGCAGAAATAGAAGCTAAAAGTGAAGATTTACGAGCGGTTATCAAGGAATGGATCCAATTAATGGACGAAACATAAGCCTTAAATCGTTAAGGAGAATCAACCTATTCAGCCAGAATGCGTTCATGGGGACGTATACGGAAATGATGGGCGTTTATGCGATCCTAAAAAGTATTACCAACGGGAATGGGTTACGATGCTTTAACCGTCTTTTCGTACTTGTGCGGGTTTGTGCAACAAAAATGGCGGGTGCAAATGCATCCCGCCATTAAACTACAATGAATAACTATGCAAGGGCGTGTGCCCCATTAATCTCTTGAATTAGCCCGGAATTAGCTGAGTTGCTATGCCGATACGGTTCCAGACATTAATGGTAATGATGGCCATGATTACCTGGGCCAGATAAGTTTCATCAAGTATGCTGGCTGCTTGCTGATACGTTTGGTCAGCAACGTGGTTGTTAATCAGTGTAACTTCCTCCGTCAATGCGAGGATGGCGCGCTCATCTTCTGTAAAAAAGGGGGCATCACGCCAGGCATTAAGGGCATAAAGTCACCAATAATGTTTGAGTGTTCTTTTCGAGTTTGACGTTTTATGAGAGCGCAAATCAGCAGTAATTTGTCTGCTGCTTTGTGCCGGGTCCAATTTTTTTCGATGTCAGGTCCAATTTGATCGGAAAGCAATTTAACCTGAGCGAGGAAAATTGCTTGTAGGTTAATCTTGCCAGATATCCTAGTACTTATAGCAAGTGATTCGTATTTTTACATGGCAAGTCTCACTAAATACATTCGTCATGATAAGTATTCCAAATGCATCACTTGAAAGCGAGATTAAGGATTCGTTCTCGATTAATATGCTGAACGGTCAAATGCACATTGAGAAATGCAGACTCGCATACCATCGGATTATCATGGTCCAATCGGGCAGCGGTAGCATTAGTGTGGATGAACAAGCTTACGAGCTCAATTCGCCGCAGTTGCTGTTGGTTGCCAAAGGGCAAATCCTGACGGGCGCGGACCTACGGATTACGGGCTATGAGCTTTCATTTGGTGACTGTTTTTGGGAGCGCGCCCCTCAAAGTGCCAATAACTGCAAAGCGGTTCTCTTTAATAACGCGTCTGCAAATCAGTTTATACTTCTAAATGAAATGACGTCCGCTGAGCTCAGCCCACTTTTTGAGGCCATTTACCAAGAGCATCGCCGGGTAGATTATATCAATAAGCTTGACGCGATGGCAGCCTACTTAAAGATCATTATGATCAAGATTGCCAACATCAATGCCGCACTTTTGCATGGGTATGATGATTACGACAAGCAGCTTTACCGTAGATTTGTCGAGCAAGTCAGCCAGCACTACCAGGGCTTACATGATGTAAATTACTATGCAGCATTGCTCAATGTTACGCCCCGTCGGCTTTCAGACGTTTGCAAGAGCAGTTGCGGAAAGGGGGCAAAACAAATTATCAATGGACAGTTGGTTGCAGAAGCAAAAAGGCGCTTACAATTTTCGACGCTTCCCGTAAAAGAAATCGCCTATCAGCTCAGCTTTTCCACCCCGGAACAGTTTAGTTCCTTCTTCAAAAAGAATGTCAGTGCTTCCCCGACTGACTACCGGGCCTACTTCGTCAATATTGGAAGGTGAAACGGATATTTTGACATTCCTTTGAACCGCATCCCGCCATAATTTTGGGTCAATCTAAAACACCTTAATTATGTCGGTAAACAGAATCAAATCATTGGCAGGGATCACCATTCCCGACAGCGCGATTGCCGCTCAGGCAACAGAACTTTTGCTGGAACATGGTACTGAATTCATCTACAATCACTCGTTAAGGGTCTTTTTGTTCTCATCATTGAATGGGAAAAGAGCCAATTTGCAATACGATGCGGAGCTGCTCTACGTCAGTTCAGTCTTCCACGATCTTGGGCTTACGCCGCATTACAGCAGCCCCGATAAACGCTTTGAGGTCGATGGGGCGAATGCCGCCAGAGATTTCCTAAAAAGCCACGGCCTGCCTGGTGAATCTTTGCAATTGGTATGGGACACCATTGCGCTTCACACCACTATTGGGATAGCTGAACACAAAGAAGCTGAAGTTGCTTTGATGTACTCCGGGGTCGGCCTGGATGTCATGGGGGAGGGCTATGAGCATTTAAGCCCGGAAAACAGGGAGGCGATCATTGCAGCTTTTCCAAGAAGTGGTTTTAAGCAAAGTATCATCCCAACATTCTTCTCTGGTTTTGAACATAAAACCGACACGACATTCGGTAACATTAAAGCCGATGTGTGCGCCTACATGCTTCCTGATTTCAAAAGAAAGAATTTTTGTGACTGCATTTTGCACTCACCATGGAGTGAATAATTCCAACTATCAAAAAACCAAATGAAAACGTAAAAAACGTGGCTGATCACGGGCGGGGCCAGGGGCCTTGGATTTGAACTAACCAAGGCAGTGCTCGCTTCGGGCGACAACGTAGTAGCAACCGTCCGCAGTAAGCCCCAGGAATTAGCAGAAACATTAGGTAACGATGGGAATCTTCATGTAGCCATTCTAGACGTGACCAGCGAAGAGCAGGCAAAAGCAGCGGTAGAGCAAGCCGTACACCAGTTCGGCAGTATTGATGTGCTGGTAAACAATGCGGGTTATGGGCTGCTGGTTGGCGTCGAAGAAGCGACCGATGCTGAGGCCAGGAAGGTTTTTGATACCAATGTCTTTGGCACGCTGTTTACGCATCTGCGCCGTGCTGCCCCAGATGCGTAAACAGCGTAGCGGCCACGTAATTAACATTTCCTCAGTAGGCGGTTTGAGTGGTAGTTACGGCTGGGGAGTTTACGATTCAACAAAGTTTGCCATTGAAGGCATCACCGAAGCGATGGCGTTGGAGCTTGCTCAGCTGGGGATCTTCGCAACAGTGGTAGAGCCCGGCTTTTTCCGCACCAATTTTCTTGATATCTCTTCATTGGTCCGCACCTTAAATCCCATTAACGATTACGCAGAGACCATCGGGAAAACACGTGACTTTGCCAGTCAGGTCAATAACAAGCAGCCTGGCGACCCTGCTAAACTCGCCCAGGCATTGTTGAAACTGGCTGCTTCCAAGAACCCGCCCGTGCACCTGCCACTTGGCGAAGATACGTTGATGCGGTACAAAAAAGGTTGCAGCTTTTGAAAAGGACATATAAGCCTGGCATGATGTAATTATAGAGACGGCGCATGCTCATGAAAATGATGAACAAGTCAATGATAAGGCCATTGTGCAATCGTCTTCACTGAACTCACAGAAAAAAAAAGAACAATTATGAAAAATCTAACAGACAAAGTAATACTGGTTACAGGTGCTTCAAGAGGGATCGGCGCTGCCATCGCGCGCGCATTGGCAGCAGCAGGCGCAAAAGTCATTGTCAATTATGCCGGTTCGCAGCAGGCGGCTGATCAAACGGTGAGTGAAATTACTTCTCATGGTGGTGAAGCAATTGCGATCCGGGCGGATGTGAGCAGTGCCGCCGACGTGAAAACGCTATTTGATACCACAATCGCGCTTTATGGAAAGATCGATGTGCTGGTCAATAATGCAGGTATTATGATTACCAAACTCCTGAAAGATACGACTGATGAGGACTTCACCCGGCAGTTTGATATTAATGTGCGCGGTACGTTTAACACCATGAGGGAGGCGGCAACACGCCTGTCCGACAAAGGCAGTATCATCAATTTTTCAAGTTCAGTGAACCGGATTATGCTGCCAACTTACAGCACGTATGTAGCCACAAAAGCAGCGGTTGAGCAGCTTACCCGCGTTTTTTCCAAAGAAGTCGGCGCCAGGGGCCTCAATGTTAATTCCATATCACCGGGACCAACCAACACCGAGCTTTTTACCAAAGGCAAACCACAGGAGGTAATTGACAAGTTGTCTTCCCTTTCCGCTTTTAACCGCATTGGTGAGCCGGATGACATCGCAAAAATCGTGGTTTTTCTGGCCAGTGACGAAGCTAAATGGATTAATGCACAAAATATCGGGGCTAACGGCGGCATGGCCTGAGCGACTGCTGTAAAATTTTCGGCAAACATTAAATCAGAAATCATGAACAGTTTGAAAAATAAAGTGGCGCTGATCACCGGATCAGCGCGGGGGTTGGGAAAAGCAATCGCTGAACGTTACGCAGCATTGGGTGCAAACATTGTCATAAATTACTCGCGGGATAAGGCTTCTGCTGATCAGGTGGTGAGCAATATCAAGGCAATGGGCATAGAAGTTATTGCCGTGCAGGCAGATGTGAGCAAGGTTTCAGACATTGAGCGATTGTTTTCCGAAGCCAAAAATGCATTTGGTAAAATCGACATTGTGGTGGCCAATGCTGGCATTGAACTCGTAGAAACACCGGTCGTGAGCTTTACTGAACAACAATTTGACCATATTTTTGGCATCAATACAAAAGGCGCTTACTTCACCATGCAGCAGGCAGCCAGAAATGTGGAGGACAACGGGCGCATCATTTACATTGCTTCCAGCACCACTTCATTTCCTGTTCCCGGAATGGCGGTTTACGGCGGAAGCAAAACCACGCCGAGATATTTGGTTGATATTTTGTCCAAAGAAATCGGGCACAGGGGCGTGACTGTTAACACCATTATTCCCTTTGCAGTAGACCACTCCGGCATCTTTGCCGAGCCCGGCAGTTATCCGGAATTGCGAAAGCAACTGCTCGAGAGCTGCCCTATGGAAAGGCTGGCCGAAGTAGAAGATGTTGCCAATGTGGCTGAGTTTTTCGCCAGCGACCTTTCTTCTTTTGTAAATGGGCAGCATTTGCTCGTCAACGGCGGCGCGACCAACTGATGTCAGGAAGTTATGTATGGCAAGGCAAGTATAATGTTTAGCGTTCAAATGTAGCTTCTTGAATGTGGTTACGGAACTTCACAATTTCTCAAAGAGGACTTCTTGGAGCATTATCTAAAAACATATCCCGGATTTTCCCAGCGCGTCCCGCAATGTCCGATGACTTCTTTCTAGGCTTTACACTTGAATGCCTAAGTGAGTGAAGAAAAAAGTTTCTTTCTTAAACCAGTTTAAGGAACCGGGGCGCCCTGATTTTCAACCTTTGTATAACAAAACATGATTATTATGAACAAAGTCATCAAACACCGTCTCGATGTGTGGGAAGAGGAGCCAGTATACTGGGAATTGGTATCGGCAATAGACAAACGTCTATATCAATCCACGCTTCCTAAAAGCCTGATAGAACTTATCAAAATCAGGGTTTCACAGATTAACAAATGCGCTTACTGCATCGATTACCACACGCAGGACGCATTGCGACATGGCGAAACACCGCGGCGCATCTTCGCCTTGAGTGCTTGGCAGGAAAGTCCGCTGTTTCGGAAAGTGAACGTTCAGCGCTGCAAGTGGCAGAAGAAATGACCTTTATCTTCCAGCATGGCATTTCAGACCAAGCTTATGAGAAGCTCCGGTCATACTTTACAAAAAAGGAAATAGCAGACATTATGATCTGTATATCACACATGAATTTCCTAAATCGGATTGGTATTTCCACAAAAACACAAGCATTATGAGTTCAATTTCAGGTAAAACGATCGCCGGCGTACGGATACCCGATAGCGCCATGTCGGCTCAGGCCACGGAATTGTTGCGCGAACATGGCAGTGATTTATTATACAACCATTCATTGCGTACTTTTTTGTTTGCAGCACTTAACGGGCAGCAAAACAAGCTCCGCTTTGACGCAGAGTTGTTGTACGTGAGTACGATGTTTCATGACCTAGGACTGACCGCGCATTACCGAAGCGACGACAAGCGGTTCGAAGTTGACGGTGCAAATGCGGCTCGCGATTTCTTGCAAGGTTACGGTCTGCCGCCCCAGTCACTGCAACTTGCCTGGGACACGATCGCATTACATACATCACCCGGTATCGCCGAATACAAGGAGCCCGAAGTAGCCTTACTCAATTATGGTGCGGCCCTTGATGTCGTGGGCAAAGGCTATGACCAGTTAGCCGCGCACGACCGGGAAGCAATACTAAGGAACTTTCCCCGCAATGGACTGAAGAAAAATATGGTCGCCACATTTTATGAAGGCTTTAAGCATAAGCCACAGACCACCTACGGCAGCATGAATGCGGACATTTGCGCCTGTATGCTGCCAGGTTACGTTAGACCGGACTTTTGCGAGGCAATTGTGCAATCGCCCTGGTCTGAGTAGTTCGTACTGAAATGGCCTCGATCATCAAAGCTCACAGTCATTCCGTTTGTTACCCATTAAGAAACTTGGACGCCTTAAATGGATCTTAGTTTACAATAAGATTACTATCCGGCACCTTAAAATGTACTATGATTGACAAGCTAATGCTTTTCTGACGGGATATGGGGCGAAATGAGTTGGTTTGTAAGTGTGAGTTGTGCAGCAGTTATTTTCCATCCAATACGGGCAGCGAACTTGGTCTGATCGATTAACTATTAAACTTAGTATTGTTAGTTCCGGAAGCGGACTCAGAAGAGTCTGTTGTATGTTTCGCAGATGTAATGTCAGTAGAGCAGTCGTCATTCTATAATGCCGTTGAAATATGGGGATGGCATCCGCAGTACAACCTGAAATTATCTTGCTTTCATCCAGATTATAGATATTATTGATAAGTTCCGGCTGGATAATAATTCGGTGGTTTTTCCGTACTCCGGCATTCGACTGCCATGCCGTTACAAGTAAGTTTTAGAATTGTTTTGCACTGTTTTAACACAGATATTTTGCACTTGCAGGTTCACTCAAACAGTGGTTCAACTTTGCATTGCCAGCAGTGAATTTTGGTCCTTGGATCTTCTCTCATGTTAGTCGTTTATCAGCGTACGCGGAAACGGTCCGTTTTCACGAACATATTAACGGCAAAAATGATAACATGGTTTGGAAATGCTGCGATGCGTCAGCGTAATATGATGTTACCTGAATAGAGATTTAACTCACTGCTATATGACAAATCAACCATCTTAATGCTCATTACCAAAATTTTGGACTAAGCTCGCATATGGAGCGCGCCTGACTTTGTAGGGCTCCCGACATAACCTGGCTGCACAACCGATTTCAACATATAAACCACTTAGAATATTTTGTCGATGGTTATATGAGGACATCCATTGACTAGCAACATGATTAGCATATCCGGCATAGGTAAAGGGCTCGGCACCGCTGTATTTATCAGGATCGATAAAATTATATTGAGCATCATTCTCGTCCCATTTAACCAGTAAATAATCACCACTAATCAGGGTCTGGTAACGGCCGATGTTTTCACCTATCCTTTTGAAACGTTTTGTACAAAGATCAACTCTTCTGTCCACTGTTTTTTCAAATGGACTGAATGGATTGTTATGGCTGTAATAGCGTTTCAAAACCATTGAGGCCGCATGATTTTTAGCGGCTTTATAAAGACAAACGTCATGTTTGAAAGGCTGTAACCCATGCTCTCGACGCACTCTATTCGTTGCATGAAAGATTGCTGCGTCTAAGAGTAACGTATCAGGCTCTACTAGGGAAATCGTTTTTGAAGTGATTGGTAAGGGAAAAAATGCTTTATCGTCTATTTGAAAATAGTCACCTGGAAGTTCGTTTTGAAAGAATGAGGGCTGCAAAAAGTAAAGAACAATAAAAATCCTGGCCATGGCTTCAAGTCAGTTAATTTAAATTGGGCAGTCAGGATTAACTCGGCGACGCACCATGCGTCCAGAAACGAATTTGACGATTTCCTAATAATTATACGTTTATATGGCGCTTTGTGAGGCAATCTTGTCAACTAAGGGAACAAGTGTCTCTGCACTGTTAACCACCTTATCAACCAAACCTTCTTTACTGAGGATTATGTGTGTAGGCGCAGCTTTAATACCCAAGGTATTCATGATGTAGTCTTGCTGACCGGCAACAACTGCATAATCAAACTGCTTTTGCGTCAAGAATTTTTTGAGCTTTTCAGCAGAGTCAAATGCGAGGCTCACAAAAACAATGTCTTTTCGGTCTTTATACCTAGCCACGAGTTTGTTCAGTTCTGGCATTTCTGCAACACAGGATTTGCAACCAATGAACCAGAATTTGAGTACTACTATTTTACCATTCAAAGTCTGGTCGTCAAAAACTTTTCCTTGTAAGTCTGTATAGTTCAGTCCGGGCAATGGCTTTTCTTTCAAAAGATAATTTGCATACTCATGCGCCATCCATCCTTTTAGCGCGAGTTTAATATTGGGATCTGCACTATCAGGAAGCTTGTATAGTTTATAATGTGTGGAAGAGTCCTTTCCAATATACTTGACGGATATATATTCTCCACTTGTCATCGACTTCATGAAATCATCCGTTCTGATTTGTTTTGAGTCTGTATCAAATGCATTAAAATCTTCATATAGCTTGATATGCTTGTTATTGTAGGACCACCAGTTTGCAAAGTTACTTGTCAGCGAAACTGGTTGCTGAACGGGTGTTCCTACTGGATCTTCTGTTTGAGCATTTTCCTTTGAACAAGAATTACAGAGCAGCATACAGGTCACTAATGCTAGAATATGAAGCTTTCTCATAGTACTATTTTAGATCATTTTATTATATGAAAATATTTAACTTATCTCCATTTTTTACCAACATTTATAAATTGTAGCTTACAAGGACTTATGGGCGGCTTGTCAGATTTAGCTTTGTTAGAAGTGCAACCAAATTACTTTCCTCAATATGTCTTCAGCATGTTGGAAGCAATTGGTATCATCATGCAACGCAACCATGACAGTAAAATAGTAGACATACTGCTCAATCCTTTGACTGATTTTGCATTAATACTTGCTGCCTGGCAGATACTTAACCTGTTATCAATCAACTTAATGCGCAGGCACTCAACATAACGCCTGTTATATGCATAAATTCACACTCACAAAATGCCACTTGATATACTTCAATTAGTCCACTAAGTTGTTCAGCTCTATATAAACTCCTCTTTAATGGGAATATTCTCTTAATGATTGTTGGGAAGTAATTGTGCTAATTTCTCATTTAACGCTGCCGGTTTTAAGTCGACTGCTACGATAACACCATCGGGACTAACTAAGAAGTTTTTAGGAATAGCTTCAACATTATACAGAGTTGAAACTTCATTGGCCCAACCTTTAAGGTCTGAAAGTTGAGTCCATACTAATTTATCCTTTGCTATTGCTTTCAGCCATGCTTCCCTGCTTTTTGATTGATCCAGGGAAATACCCATTATTGTGAAATTTTGATCTTTGTACTTGTCAAATACTTTGATCAGCTCGGGATGCTCTGCACGGCAAGGACCACACCAACTTGCCCAGAAATCGACAAACACATATTTGCCTCGAAAGTCTTTTAATGAAACTAATTTCCCGGTAGTGTCTGCCTGAGCAAACTCCGGGGCAACAGCACCAATGCTGGTCTTTGCGAGTTTGGTAAGCGCATTTTTATAATAAACGCCCGAAGGACTGTTTCGAACAGTTTCGTCCAAACCTTCAAACAACGCAGTGAGCTCTTTTACATCTGGTGTGAAGCCACCAACCGATTTGACCGCTTCGATACTGACAATACTGCCAGGCATTTTTTGGATAAAGTTTTTGTAAATGTTCGTCCTATCCATCCGATATGCTTCCAGCTGCTGGTCCTTGGTTTTTTCAAGCTCCTTTTTGTCTGAATCGGCAGTCAATGTTTTTTTAGCATTGTCATAAGCCTTATATATTTCGGTACGCTTTTCAGAAATGGGTTTCAGCATTTTTGCAAGTTGACCAAAATCTTTATTCAACTGCCCACCGCTCACTATCACCTCACTAAGAGAACCTGTGCTATTAACTAAAATTGTATCCGGCTCAATGTAAAGCTCAATATCACCATAGTCAGGCTTGGTATACATGATGGCTTTTCCCGGAATCTTAAAAGTGCCTTTGATCACAAAATTGCCATCTTTAATAACCGCCGAATCTTTGACGCCAACCAGATTTGTTGGGTCAGGGTACCAGATATGGACTTTTTCTTGTTTTCTAGCCGGGTCCATTTTTCCTTTTATAATGAAAGTATGATCCTGTCCGTAGACCATGCCTTGTAACATCACGAGCACGAAAATGCTTTTCAAAATGGACCGAAAATGAAAGTCAAGACATATCATGGGCTGTAAAAGTTTAGATCGGTATTACGAATCATGGTTGAATTTAACTGACCAGAGGCAAGATAGGAAAAACAGGATAAAAAATATAACTTCTATTAGGATTCTAACATGAAGTTATGGTGAGCTGTAAAATCTATGAAACCTAAAGCTTTTAATATGCCAATAATAACAAGGTAAAAGGCTTTTTTATTCGATCATAATCGCACACATAGTAAAGGCGCAATTGACATGATGTGATTCGTCCTCCAACATGACCTTGTTTGTATAGAGATTGTCACTTCACTGCTATGTGTCACACCAACCACTTAAATGCTTATTACTGAAATTTTGGATCAAGTAAACTTAAATGGATTAAAAAAATACGGTGGTTTTTCCGTATTCTTAGACCCTGACCCGTCCTGAATATTGGTACCTATATCACGGCAATTACCTTCCGAAACTTTCGTGCAACAGAGTACCGGAGGTTACATCGGAGACCTGATTCCAGGCCCATCCGGTATGTAATAAAACGAACGGATTTTTACACAATCTACAATCATCCCAATCTCTTTCTCTTTGTGCACAGCCCGGTTCATTCAAACCATGGTTAAATGTCAACCAAGGTTTGTCTAATAATAAACAAGCACCTAGCTGTCAGTTAAGTCAAACAAGCCAAAGAGCAGAGCCAGATTGTCGAGCAGAACAAAAGGAAATAAGGAACTGATGCAACACGGGAATTTAACCCTGGCAAGAGCAACAGAAAAGCGAGGTTTTGGGTTTAATATGTAATCATAAACACTATATGTCAACCAACTGTCCTATGGCCAAATTAGCTTTACTTTTCGTTTTAATCGTTCTTTTGAGCCCAGGTATCAGCAAAAATATCATTGATCAAGATTTCTTTGCTTTGGAATACCTTGATGATTATCCAGTGAAGATTGACGGCGGATGTAGCTTCTTTACCTATAATACGACCAGTTTGGAAGAAGGTAGGTTCGTATTTATTATTAGTGCAGCCAAGACAGCATTTTTTAAAAAGGACGGAAGATTTTTTATTCTGCACCATTTAAGCCGAGAAGGGAAGCAAAACGGCTATATTGACCATTTTGCTGGTTCAGATTCTAATTACCATATCATTTTAGATGTAAACAAAATCAGAAGAATAAGTAAATGGCGTACAAATTATGCAGGAGTGCTAAAAATATCTCAGCGAAACAAAGTGAAAACAATCAAGGTCAATGGAATTAATGAAGAATTCGAACTTAATAGGTAACCCCTTGAAGATTAACCACATCTGTCAAAAAAACTTTGTATGTAGGAGGGGTGCTTGGAATATATAATTTTTGGTTAGTAGAATCGGCGGCAACAAATTGAATGAACCACAGACCCGCCTCGATGTTTTTATAACCCTTTTTATGAACTGTAATAAAAATCAAGTATAACTACGGAAAATTGGACAGTAATCTTGATTAAATTCTTGGTCAAACTTGACTACTGCAAAGGCCTGCCGAAGTAATTTGTTAACGACAGCAATTAATGCAACTTTGGAGGGTAGCATATCTTTCACCGAAACTCTGTCCGATACGGCACTAGTTAGGATTTCGCCAGATAAGGCATTTTCAAAACATGGGTCAGTTTTTTTGCTCCCAATCACAAACCCTCCGTTAATGTATATATCGGGTCTTACAGGAGATTCCTTATTCATAAAATATCAACCGTACAACAAACTGATTGCAGGTGACCTTACAATTGAAGTTACATTTCAAAAATAGTCACAAATAGCGTCCGTATTTCTCACACTCGAACACTTTCGCCGGTGAATACTGTTGACATGTGAACCATCTTTAAAATGGATGAAAAGCATACTGCGGACTGACTGAAAGTGTAAATTAAAATATTCAGCAGTATTTGAACAGGTTGGCTGCCTTTCAGAGTTGGCAATAATAGTAGGACGGTCGGCACAAGTTCAATTATACTTCATGCGTATATAGATTATGGATCAGGTTAAGAAGCAGGAATTGCGAAAAGACTGGTGGCGCTTTATGCTTATTGGAAGCATGCTGTTTTCGATATTCCAGACGCTTTTTGAGAGAAGCGTCGATGCTGATAGGCTCCCATTCCAATATTACTTGATGGCAGGCGTGGCAGCTTTAGGGGTGGAAGTCCTGCTCTATTTTTCAATTCAGAATTGGCCTAGGCGCTGGAAGACAGCGATAACCTGGCTGTTTGCCCTTATATGGTTAGCAGTTTGCTTCACGTACAAGAGGTAGTAGTTCAGGCTGATTTCAACTACGGTAGGGCATTACAAACTAAATTACGTTAAGTATGAAGCCTGCTCAGACATTACTGGTTTATCTATTTTCATCTCAAAACCAGGGTAATCTGCGACATATCAGATGTTTGAGCGGCATCCTAAACATGCTGCCGTTTTCTTGACGTTTCTTTCTCAAGCAACGGGCATCATGAAGACACTCACAAAACTCCTACCTATTTGCTATTTCATATCAACCTAACTGTCCTATGACCAAACTAGCCAATTCGCTTTTTGCCCTGATCTTTCTTTTACTCTCCGGTCTCAGCCATAAAAGCTTTGGTCAAGATTCTATTACCATAGACTATATAGATACAGAAAGCTATCCAGTAAAAATTGATGGCGAATGCGCTTCTTTACTTATGATACGACTAGTTTGGCTAGGCACTAAAATATGATCTGCTACCGGATCACTATATCAATGAAAAGCTGATTCATGATCATCGGGATGAAATGCTGCGCTTAATGGTATCATTAAAACTGGGAAAAACGACGGCCTTTCAGGTGCTTAAAAGAATGAATTCTTATGCCAAACAAAATCCTTTACAAAAAGCATTCAAAGAGTTTGGTAAGATCATACGCACCAGTTTTATTCTCCGCTACTACGATGATCTTGAATTAAGGCACTCAGTGGAAAAACAGTTAAGCCACATCGAAATGATGAACAGGTTTGCCAAATCAGTCTTTTTTGGTAATAATCAGGAGTTTACTGTCGCGACCAAACCCGAACAGGAGAAAATTATCTTGTGCAGAAGGTTTATCCAGAGTGCCATTGTCCTGTGGAACTATCTATATCTCTCAGAATTATTAACAAAAGTGGAGTCGACGGACGCTATGGAGGAAATGATAGGCGTAATCCGTAATGGTACCGCTGTGGCCTGGCAACATATAAACATGCTTGGAGAGTATGATTTTGATAAGTTACTCACCAATAAAGAATTAAGATTCAACCTGCAAAAAATATTTGAATGGAAGTATAAGCCAGCAGCTTAACCGCAATATTCATAATTTCTTATCTATCAACAAATTATGAATTCTATTTTACTTTTGGCCCGAATAGGTAGTTGCAACCTACCTTCCAATATCGAAAGTAATGCTGAAAGAACAGCGATGGAGCGCGCAGATATGATTGTGGCCGAGCGGAGCCACGAGGCCCAAAACAGGCCAAAGAGCAGAGTCAGGCTGTCGAGCAGAACAAACGGGAAAAAAAGAGCTGGTGCAGCAGCCGGAAACCAAGCCCCAGCAGGAGCAGCAGAAAAAGAGAGGTTTTGGGTTTGGCAGGTAATTTTGTCAATTGCTACATAAGCAGAAAACAAAATAACCCGACCAAGAAGATCGGGTATTTAAACTTAATTCAGGGCTAAGAAATTATTTTACGGTGATTTGATCGTTAGTTAATTCTAAGTAAAATTTCTTTTGGGTTTGATCTCCATTTATAAACCCGAATTCCTTTATTAGTTTTGAGCTATCCGGTTTTGTAGCTCGGATCTCAAACGTTCCATTATCCAATCCTTTTAAGTTCCTAAATGGTATTCCAAGTGAGGGGAGCTCTTTTGTCGGTAATACATCATTAGTATAATTTGAATCTATCATAGAAGCAAAATAACCGTATTTTAAGGTTCCTGACGAATCCTTTTTAGTGAAAAGCTCAATTTTAGAAAATACGGTTTCATCTTTATTTTCCAAACCAAACACAACTCTTTTGTCATGTTCATCATCTCCAAAAAGGTCTTTACAGGAACAAAAAGAAAGACCGATTATAACTAGCAGGATTGTCTGTTTGATAATTTTCATAGTAAGATGTGATAGTTAAGCTAATCAATAATATATACTAATTCAGATTGAGAGCCGGTATTGTTGTTCCATAGGACATCCCATCCACCCTGACGTCCAACAATCGCAATAATTTGGCTAGGTGTGTCATACTTTGGAGCCCTTTCTGCCCGGATTTTCATAGTATTTAAAATCTGTGGCTCAGTAGGCATTTTCCTTGCCCAAGCAAACCCCCATCCCGTTTCATCCGCCATCCAGGTACGTCCAACCATATTATTATTCAAATCCATAGCAGAATCTGCGGTTTGAATTTTATTACCATTATCATCCATCTCATGAGCTGATGTACATTCTCTTAAGTACTCGACTCCAACTAACTGAGTTTATGAGACATGTTAGAGAAATGTGCAGGCAGGAAATCCGTCCAAAAATACGGTGGTTTTTCCGTACTCCGGCATTCGACTGCCATGCCGTTACAAGTTGACCAAAAACACCAGACAATTGGTACAGCTTAGTAGTTCATGAAATCTAATTACGGTATACTAGACGAATAGACCTTAAACTGTACTATCAGTGATTTGTAGGTATGGCAATTACGAGAGAATAGCAGACAAACTTGTAATTTTAATGCTTGGAGAAAACTGAGTTTTGAAACTGAATTACATGGGAAGATCTTGGATGCACGCCCCGGATTAAAATTAAGATACCAAAGATTTGGACTGATGAACTTACTAGCGCGGGTCTGATACATTATTCTAACAGGCATTTTCAAACTCATCTTTACGGTTCTTTGTAACGATTAGCCAGCGAGAACGAATTCATGGATGTTATGAATTGTTTCCTAATCTCCAATGCAACATTATATCTCACGTAGATACCTGTATTTTGACTGAGGTAATATTTGGAACGTAACTGTACTGACATTTGCTGGGAACGCTTGAAGATTGTATCTTTGAACAAGAGAAAAGATGTTCTAAATGTAACTTTCAAATTGAGAGGCAAATTCGGGACTGCCGCATTTCGTGGGATTATAAGTATTTGAAAATAAATCGGTTACTGTTAGGGTTCGACTCCCTGCATCTCCACAAGTATCAATTGCAAAAAAAAGCATCAAAGCCTGCAAATCAGCGATTTGCAGGCTTTTTGTTTGTTGATAGTAACCTAAAACATTCAATTATTCTCAAATATTTGGTGAACGTTGCAGTTTTATTTTTATCCATCTTAAATTGTAGGGTTACTTTGGCTTCAAGATATTGCTCGTAGAACCTGAATGCCTCTTCGCAATTTCCTGGATAGTTAATGTAGATGTCTAATCTCATGGAGTATTGAAAGATTATAAATGTTGCGAATCAACTACAGATTCCGTTTGTTACTTTCAATCGCTATGAACTCTGGCAGATAATCGGGAGTACAGCCTTTTGAGACCATTTCCCCTTTGTAAAGACCAGTGTTCTGGCCGACAGCAATGCAGCGATCTCGATATCGTTTTTCAAAAACGCCAATCCAGCCAGCGGTGAAGTTCATCGCCCACTGAACTTCCGGTTCTTCTTTGGCAATGTTGGTTTCTATTTTGGCCAGCAATTCCGCCGTGTTAGGAGGGGGCGTTTGTCCCATCCATCTCAAACGCGCCTGATAATACCAGAATACTCTTCTTTGAAGAGCAGACGGACTATTTTCCCATGATTCAACCAAGGCGATAGTCTTCTTGTCTTTAAGAAGTTGGTTGGCCATTAACCAGTCCATCAGTTGATTTCGCTCATTGGACGAGTGGGTCTGCATATCCCTGTCCAATTGATTGATTGAATCTTGTGAAAGGCGCTTACTGTCCATAATTAAAATGGCCAATTGCCTAGGCAAGAACCGCCCTGTTGACCACAGTTCTGTGGCTAGCTCATGATCCTTTCTAATTTCCTTGGCAATTTTCCGTAAGTCTCCCAGTTTGGTTTTACTATCAATCCGTTCCAGGATGTTTTCAGTTTTCAATGATAGTTTCATTACTATGATCAGGTTAGGTCCTCAAATTTCGAGCATCTTCAATGCATTCCTAGAACCTTGCCACCTGGGACACGTTTGGCAACCGCGCGGGCAGCAGCACCCGACCCGCAGCCAATTTCCAATACTCGCAGACCTTCTTTCAGTGGCAGTAAATCCACAATTTCTTCAAGTCGGCTCGAAAGTTTACTGGCCATTACCGTTTTTCATTTGTTCAACAGCACTCCATCCTTCGGGGGTAATTCCCATAATTTCAGTGACTGCCCCAATTGTTTGATAAGTATCGAAAAACGCCATTCGCGCAATGGGATGGTCCACTTCACTGATAATTGAATATCCACTTGCCCGAAGTTTCTCGACAACCTCTTCGAAATCGCTAACTGAAAGCCGGTATGCGAAATGCTGCGCTCCGCCTGCTGGATATTGATTTAAATAATCATGAAACATGCTTTGCCCCGATAAAGGCTGAACAAGTTCTACAAAAGTAAGACCGTTGTATGCCTGCGTGGTAAGCCATTCTCCGGCTACCACTTCGTCATGGTAAGTCATGCCTAAGTCTTGCGCCCGAACAAGTTCAGGTGCAGGAAAGGTGGGGATGCCGAGGCTTTTAGAAAAGAAATCCGCAGCCGCGTCAATATCCTTAACTACCCAGCAAATCTGGGCAAATTCAAGTTTTGAGATAATATCGTCAATGCCTTCCATATCAGTATATTCTTAGATTGATGGTTTACAAAATTACCAATTGCGGCAGTGACAATTGTGGGGTTTTAACAAACTTATTGGTGTTAGTTTGTGGTGTTCATAAAAAGCTAACTTATGACTTGGGCGTTCTGGAAATATTATCTTGACTTAACAAAATTTAACCTTGCTATTTCCGTCCTACCGGCATTTGTTGTAGGTCCATCCGGAGGAATCTTTATGTTTCTTACTGGCGGCATGGGCCTAAGTTTAATCGCCTATTCGTTTTTCCATGCGAATGAATATTACCTCTACTACAACTTGGGCTTAACCAAGTTGCGCTTAGTGCTTACCTCATCCATTGTAAATATTGGTGTGGCAGTTTTAGTTGGAGCCATTTTAGCAATCTAGAACTTAGTCGCTTTTTGAATTGCGCTCCCTTAACGACGCTTTTCCCAGTCTTTAAAAATGAAGCGCAAGGCATCGAAATAAGCTACAATGGGTTCGGTCATGTGGGTTTCAGTGGGGTAATGTTTATAGAGATAATCAAATTCTTTTAGCTTTTTTTTAGCAATTATTGCATCTAGCTTTAATAAATTTTTATGAAAAAACGAATTACTCCCCCCTTCGTTTCCATCACTGTAGAAGAATGTTTTGTCTAAGGCTGAGCCGCTTTTTAGTTTTTCTTCTGTCATTCTTAACAAATACTCCTTGTCCCACCAAAGGGATGGGCTTATGGCAATATACGCATCAAACAAATCAGAATGATTCAGCAGACAATTCAGAGCTGAAAGGCCCCCAAAGGAATGTCCGGCAAATATTTTGTAGGGTGCTGTTTTATAATTTTTGTCGATCATCGGTATCAATTCGGTCTCGATGAACTGTAAAAATTTTTCGTTTCCGCCGCTGTCTGTATACGTACTGCTGTCTGCTTTGCCCTCGTAGTTAAGTAAGCTGTTGGTTGGGGTGAGGTCTCTGGTTCGTTTTGTATTTGGGATGCCAATGACGATTGTCTTCGGCATTGCCAAAACGTCGGGCCGACTTAGATAATCGACATACTGAGCAAGCAATGCAAAATGATTATCCCCGTCCATTACGTATATAACGGGAAACCGTTTGTTTGCGTCCGCGGAGTCTACTTTCGGGCAATGCACATACACCTTGCGCTCTTCGTTTAAAAGCCGGGAGTGAATCGTCACCACTTCACTTGATGGATATAAATTTGCCTGCGTATTTTGGGAGTGTGCCTGAAAAGCGACAATCAAAAACAGACTCGTCAGCCATTGAAAGGAATAGGTAATCAATTTCATTGGGTATAATTTTAATTAAATAGCCACTGAGTTTTTGCCTGACCGCTAATTGCTTGCTGCTGTGACAATTTCAAATACTTCAATTTTGATGAGTTACGTGCCAGGGGCAACCGTTGAATCTTCCATTCATAAACGTCATGTGAAAATCGCTGAACGGAATGGAACCCCTGACAACCCTGCCTTTTTAATCCGACTTGAGAGTCTTCACCGGGGTCATCAATGCGGCCTTGATGGCCTGGTAACTCACCGTGAGCAGGGCAATACCGGTTGTTATCACGCCAGCCAGTGCAAAGATCCACCACTCCACGTCGATGTGATAAGCATACTCCTGCAGCCACCGGTTAGCGCCAAACCACGCAACAGGGAATGCAAAGCAGCAGGCGATCAAAACCAGTTTCACGAAATCTTTAGAGAGCAACGCCATAATGCTTAACAGATTGGCACCCAGAACTTTTCTTACACCGATTTCCTTTAACCGTTGTTGTGCCGAGTAGGTAGCAAGTCCGAAGAGGCCCAGGCATGCAATGACCACGCTGGCCAGGGCGACCCAACCGAGAATCGTTTGGCTGCGCTGATCTTCAATGTAGAACCGAGCGAGCTGCTCGTCGAGGAAGTGGTATTCGAAAGGCTCGCGTTCATCGTTTGCCACCATTACTGCGTTAAGCTTTTCGAGAGTAACCTGAATGTTCTGCGGTTGGATCTTTACTGAGTAATAATCGATAGGATAAACCGGGTTGTCGTGGTAGGCAATGATCAATGGCTCTATCTTCGCCTTAAGTGATTGAAAGTGGAAATCCTTCACGATGCCAACCACACGCGGTTTAAACGAAGCGTTGATATCATCATAAACCGGAGCAAAAGAGGAACCCCGGGCACTTTGCGGAATCTCAACAGCTTCATTGGAAACATGGGTAATGCCGAGAATTTTTGCCGCCGCTTCGTTGATCAGGATGGCGGAGGTGTCGTTCTCATTTTTGAAGTTCCTGCCTTTGAGCAACTCGATCCCATAGGTGGCCAGAAAATCCTGATCCGCACCAATTACATAGGCTGTGTGGAGCTGATCGCCACCACCTTCCTTTTTGAGTTTGACTCTCACTAAAGTTTTCCAATCCCCAGGCACATGCGATGTTACAGAAACTTGCTCTACAGCAGCAATCTTCGACATCTCGTTCTTCACCCAGTCAAAGTTGGAGCGGGCCTTGCCCACATTCACGTCGATGACCACCATCAGGTCTTTGTTGAAGCCCAGGTTACTCTCGTTTAAAAAACGTACCTGCCTGAAGAGCACAATCGTTCCAATGATCATTACAGTCGAAATTGTGAACTGCAGGACGACCAATGCTTTGCGCACCGAGAAATCACTACCACTTTTGAGTACCAGGCCTTTTAGTAATGAAACCGGTTTGAAATAGGAAAGCAACAGGGCGGCGTAGCCACCAGAAAGCAAACCCATCGCAATGATCAGGCCTGCCGCAGCAGCCCAGAAACCTAAGCCCACGGAAGAGAAAAGCGAAAACTTTTTATTAACAAATTCATTGAATGAAGGTAGCAAAAACGCAACGATGAGTACCGCAACCCCGAAAGCGATCACGATTGTGATGAAGGATTCGACCAGAAACTGCCCTATCAGATTGCCAGGCACCGCTCCGATCACTTTTCGGACACCGATTTCCTTAAGCCGGCTTGAGGCTCGGGCTGTGGTCAGATTCGAGTAGTTTATTCCTGCGATCAGCAAGACAAGAATGGCCGTAAATAGGAACACTGTTACGTATACAGGATTTCCCTGCGGAATGGGATCAACATTTGCATTTCTTGCGCCATCGATAATTCCGTCAGATTTCAAATGCACGTCCTTCAAAGGCTGAAGATTGTACGAAAGTTTTGTGCCTGGTTCGAGCGTTGCATTGGCATGAACCAGGCGAGTGATCTTACTGGATACAGAATCAGCATTCGCATCAGGCTTTAACAAGGCATAGACGGTGTAGTTCTGTGAAACCCAGTCACTCAGAGCTTCACGCATGAATTCTTCATTGGAATACCGCGTCGACTCCGACAACACACTCGTAAAAGTAAAGCTGGAATTCTTTGGGTGATTTTTCAAGATCGCTGTGATCTTTACTGGATTATCCATGTGGCTGAACTGCAAATTTTTATTGATTACATCAGTCCTGCCAAAGATTCTCATAGCGAGGTCTTCGGTAATAACAATAGAATTCGGCTCTTTTAGCGCAGTACGCCGATCACCCTCAAGAAGCGGAAAATCAAATACCTGAAGCAAATATTCATCCGCGACAGTGATGGCCTCCTGTACATTGACCGGATTCTCGGGATCGACAAGGTTGGCACGCCCAATGCGTTGCATGCGTGTTGTCTGCTCTACATTCGCAAAAGTTTGCTTGGGATCTTCGGCCACCATATACCCTGCTGCGGCGACTGTTGTAGCTTCATTGTTGGGGCTTTTTTCGTGGGTAATTACACGATAAATTCTTTCCGCCTTACTATGTTGCGTATCGAAGTTGAGTTCATCATACACATAAAGACCGATCAGCAGGAAACAAACCATGCCGAATGTAAGGCCCAGCACATTGAGCGTCGAATAGAGTTTGTTTTTCCAGAGGTTTCTCCACCCCATCAAAAAATAACTTTTGATCATACCGTTGGAGGTTATAGGTTGGTGAATTTTAGCCGATCGGATAATTCCTGGTCTGAAGAGGAACAGAACGTCTTTGCACAAGTGAAAATTTGCCCGGGTTGTCCCCCAGTCTGCTACCCTTCTATCGTAGATTTCAAGCAGATCTCCTTCGATGTCGGCATGATATTCCGGCTTGCAAAACCATTCCAGGAAACGCAAGATGAAACGGGGTGGCTCAGCGCTTTTCATGACCTTTTATTTAAGATTGAGCACCAGTTCGGGTAGCGCCTTCCAAAGCTCGTCGCGCGATTCTTTACAATAGTCCATGGCTTTTTTTCCGTAAGCTGTGACTTCGAAGAAAAGCTTTGGTCGTCCACGCCGGCTTTCGGTTGAATCCCCGGCCGTTGACTTCAGGAAGCCTTTGGATTCCAGTCTCCGCAATGTAATCTGCAAGGAGCCGACGGATACTTCCCTTTTAAGACGTTGTTCGATCTCATCCTTGATAGTTACTCCGTATGCATTGCCGTGCAACACGCCTACCGTAAGAAGGACGATCTCCTCGAATTCACCGAGCTGAAAACGTTTCATAACTGAATAATACTATTATGCAGTAATAATATCGAAGATTTTATATAAATACTATTTTGTAGTAATATTTATTTTCTGAGTTGTGTCGGACCCCGGTTTTTCAAACCGATCATTTATCAACAAGCGTCATAATAAGGTTACGATAGTGAATAGGGGAGGGTTGGTCTGGACTTCGATATTGGATGTAAAGATTAGTGAGGATATGAAGGGGTTGCGGGAGCGGTTGGAAGGGATGTGAGGGCTAGCTTTGGCTCTATGCGTTGAATAATGAAGAGAGCGCCTCACTTTTGACGTGAGACGCTCTCTTTATCTTTTCAGGATTTTCCCAGTCTAGTAGCCCGGGTTTTGGGTCATGTTGGGATTTCCTTCTATTTCTCTTGCTGGGATAGGCCATAGATAGTCTTTTTGCGAAAAAATGCGCGTTTCGACGTTTACGGCCTTTTTCGTCTTTGGATTAACTGCCCCTTCAACGACTCCATTCATGACTTTTTCCCCAATTTTCCACCTTCTCATGTCGAATAAGCGGCTGCCTTCGAAGGCAAGCTCTACCCGACGTTCCCGTTGATAAAGCTCTCTTATTTTGGCTTCCGAGTTGTATACAGCCACATTTACATTTGGCATTTTGGCCCTGTTCCGGATCTGATTGATGTATTTGATCACGTCCGGATCATTCCATTTTCCGCTTTCAACCAATGCTTCTACATACATGAGCAACAAGTCGGCGTAGCGATAAACCATGTAGTCCAGCGAGCCTGTTCTCCCTTTGTCGGCCAATGCCACATATTTCCTGAGCCAATAGCCGGTTTTGGAGGAATAGATCGCTGCCAGTCTGTTGGGATTGTTGGGAGAATCGTCCCATGGATCGAGGGCGCCATAGTAGGTTGAGCCGGGATAGGCAATTGTGGCGTCCATTCTTGGGTCCCGGTTAGATTTGTAATTAGGGCTTTGCTTGTAAATTTCAGTGCTGTCTGCACCAAGTTCGGCCAGCGTTTTGCCCTGTTTGGTTTCATAAGCGTTCACCAGAGAGCCAGTCGGGTTCAGGCAAGCATTGCCGCCCAGGTAGCCTGGCGCACTCCTGTAAAAACTGTCGTTATTCCCGGCTTGCTTGATAAATATCCGCTCTTCATTTACCTGACCCTCATAAATAAACAAGTTGTTGTAATTAGGATAAAGTTTATAGAGATTCATATCAATCACCTGCTTGGCCGCAGCCGCAGCCGCCGGATACTGGTGGTTGTTGAGTAATGCAACCGTCTTCATTGTATAACAAGCACCTTTTGTAATGCGCTTGACATCATTAATCGCATAGGTTGTGGGCAGATCGGCCGAGGCCGCGTCCAGTTCCGAGATTATAAAGTCCACAACTTCCTGCCGGGAATTCTTTTTGAGATCGGTCTCTGTCGGCAGCACGACTGTGGTAACAATCGGCACTTCACCATAATAGAGGAACAAGTCCAAATGAAGCCAGGCTCTTAAAGCGCGGGCTTCCGCAAAATACCGCGCTTTCAAGCCGGGTTCTATCAATGCTTTTCCTGCATGTTCCAAAAACCTGTTGGCACGACGGATTGCAATGTAATTTTCTTCCCAAACCGGCTGTACTGCAAACCAGTCGCCACCTCTCATTTGTGAATTGGCATTCCCGAGGGCAATGGTATTGACTTCCCCAAAGAAATTGGCATACCAAACAGCATTATCCGTCATGCCTTCAAAGGTGATGCGCGTGTTTCTTTTGTATTGAAACTGGCCTGTGGGTACTTGATCGTAAATCACATTAAGCGCCGCATTAATTTCTCCTTCTGTATTCCAGAATTTTTCGTCCGTGGTTGCAGTCGGGTGGTCTTTTGTCAGGAATTCATCGTTGCAGGAACTCAGGAAAATCAGGCTAATAAATAAAATGTATGTCCTTTTCATGATTAATCGAATTTAGAATTTAACGTTCAAGCCAACAGTGAAAACTTTCATGATCGGGTAGTTGGATTCGTCACCTCTCGTTTCGGGATCAAAGTGCTTCATTTTGCTCAGCGTGATCGCATTTTGCGTGTTTACAAAAATGCGCAATGCGCTTAACCTCATCTTTTTAACCATTGCAGGATTGAAATTGTAGCCGAGCTGTATGTACTTAACCCTCAGAAAAGCCGCATTAGTAAGCCAATAATCCGCAGGCAGCACATTATTTCCTGGATCAGGTGCCAGTCTCGGATACATTGCGTTTGGATTTTCAGGAGTCCAGTAATCCGTTTGAAACTGCATCGGCGTTCCTCCGTTAAAGTTGGAAGTAACATTAAGCGGTGTCTGATAACGGCCTGAATAGTAGGCAAGGCTTTTTGTAAAGCCATTGAGCTGTGTTTCAATTGAAAATCTTTTGTAAACAAAATTCAAATTTGCAAAATAGCTGCCCTGTGGATTTGGATTGCCGGAGTTCAATTTGTCCGCTTTATCAATGTTTTTATCCCCGTTTATATCAATGTATTTAATGTCCCCAACTTTCTGTCCCGGCAGGAGCGTAGCCCCACCGTCAATGTCGCCTTGCGTAAGCAAGCCATCCGTTTTGTACAAGAAGTAACTGTTGACAGGATATCCCACTTGATTGATATCAAGTCCATTGCCTCCAATGTAAGGACCGCCGCGAAGCGAGAGGATTTTGTTACTATAATACGAATAACCTACGCTGGCACTCATTTCCAAATCCCGGTTAAATGCTTTGGAATAATTTAGCATGAATTCCCATCCCTTATTGGACACAGAACCGGAGTTGATCGGGAGCGTGGCCACGCCGGACGACAGGGACAATGGTGGCGTAAGCAAGATGTTATCTGTCCTTTTACTGAACCAGTCAATGGTTAATCCGAGATTTTGAAACAATCTGATATCGGTTCCTATGTCCAGCATTTTCACAGTCTCCCAGGTAATTTCCGGGTTTCCAATCGAAGTTTCTGTTCCGTTTCCACCGTCGATCAGACTTTGGTACCGATACAGCTCGCTGACATATTCGTTACTACCGTTATTGCCCATCAAACCATAAGATGCCCTAAGCTTGAAACTGGAAACGAATTTAACATCCTTTAAGAATTCCTCGTTATGCACATTCCAGCCTACCGCTACCGATGGGAAAGTCCCCCATTTATGCCCTGGACCAAATTTGGAAGATCCGTCTGCTCTTACGGTGCTCTCCAGCAGGTATTTATTGTTGAAAACATAATTGAACTTGACGAAATAAGAAGCCAGGTTTGCCTGGTCATAATTGGAAATGTAATTGGCCTCACGGGAAAGCCCGCCAATCGCGTAGATAAAATGTTTACCGTAAGTTTGGGAAAATTCGAGGTTGGAGGACAGATAGTTATAGGTGGATCTTCCAATACTGGAACCTTTCGAATTAGCATAGGTAAAAACAAGATTTCCTGTATAATAGTCAAGAAAATTGTATGAATCCCTGTTATCGATACCTCCTGTGGAATTGACACGGTACAAGTATTGGCCCCTCAGTTTTAATTCGGGCGTGATCTGCCAAACCGGCTGAAAATTGATATTGATCTCATCTCTTGTACTTTGTGAATAACCACCTCTTTCCAGTTCAGCCATTGGATTCATCATTTCCCCAAAATTTCCATACGCCTGGTAGCCGTTATCTTTCATCGGGTATTTTGGAACAATATTCGGAGGGGTTGAATAAACCAGGTGAAGGGAGTTTCCAAAGCGGACAAGTTCAGACCGTCTTCTGCTTCTGGTTGCTACAAGGTCTAGCAGCATGGAAATGTTTTTAGTCAACGTTACGCCTGTATTTGCCCGAAATGAGAACCTCTGGAAATCGCGTTTTGGAGTTAATCCGTCCTGATACAAATAATTGCCGCTTACAGCGAACCGCGCAAGTTCATTACCTCCTGAAAGGCTCACCGAGTGGCTCTGGATCACGGGATTTTTGTTCAGGATCAATTCTGACCAGTTCGTATTTGGATAGTCAACCGGATTGGTGCCCTCCCTTGTTTTTTGAATACTTTCCTGACTGTAAGGTTCCAGGCCGCCAATGTTGGCATACGCCTCGTTCACCATGGACATATACTTAGGTGCATCAACGAACTTGGGTAAATAATTTGCTTTCTGAACACCACCATAACCGTCATAAGTGACCGCCAGTTTGCCAGGAATACCTCTTTTGGTCGTTACTAAAATTACCCCGTTAGCAGCTCGCGCACCATAAATGGATGCTGCCGCTGCATCTTTCAAAACTGTGATACTTTCCACAGTGGTCGGGTCCACGGAATTGATATCAAATGGGACGCCGTCCACCAAAACAAGCGGGGAAGTGCCGCCAATAGTGGAAATACCCCGGATCAGGATATTGGAGCGGTCTTCACCTGCCATCCCGCTTCCCTGCATGACGGTAAGTCCGGTTACGCCGCCTTGCAATGCTTGCGATAATTGCGTAATCGGCTTGTTCGCTACGGCCGCTTTCACATCCAGCTTGCCAATTGCATTCGCCAGGTTCCGCGCTTTTTGTTCCGAATATCCGGTAACAACCACTTCGTTCAGTGCCGTATTTTGTTCAGCCAAGGATATTACCAGGTTTTTGGTGCCGGAAACAACAATCTCTTTGGGATCCAAACCGATGAAAGTAAAGACAAGGACTTCGCCATTTTTGACCGGAATTTCGAAATTTCCATTGGCATCACTGGTTACACCGCGGTCTGTATTTTTCACCTGAATCGTCACGCCAGGCAGCGAAACGGGTGGTTCTTTGCTGTCAAAAACCTGACCTTTCACCATAAAATTGCTGTCAGGCAAGGACACAGACTGGGTTTTTTCCGGCTTTTCCAATGGTTTTAGCAACGAATTTTTGACCGTGCTCCTTTTAAGCAGGATCGTACTCCGTCCCGACAATTTATAACTGACACCCAGCGGGTCTAAAATGTTTTTCAAAACAGATTCCAACCGGCTGTTTTCGTCTTGTAACGTCACTTTACGGTCTGCACTGATAACCTGATGGCTATAAACAAACTTTACTTCGACCTGTTCTTCGATTTTTTCAAGCACCTGATCCAGGGACATTGCGGTAACCCTAATTGATATACGTTGATCCAGAATATTTTGTTTGTCAGGTGCTGCTGCGAAGGCGGTTCCTACAAGCATCACAATAAGTAAAATTTGCCCGATCGAGATCCCTGCGAGACGAGCACGGGTCATGACTGTTTGTCGGCTTTTTTGCATAATTTTGAAATAGGTTTTGTGTTCTTTAATAGCAGATTGCAAACCCCCTCCTCAGTCATTTTTGAAACTTCCCCGGTGTGCGAAACCGGGTCGTGAAGACTGCATTGGAGATCAATTCAGCCGGTGATGTCATTCATTACCGGCTTTTTTTCGGAAACATTTTAGTGCATAGGCGTCATTTGAGTTAGTTTTTGCGGGAAATTTTATTTTTCACATCCTTCGGAATAGACGATAATCGCGTTGTCCTTCATTTCAAATCTTGCGTCCAAAACTTCACAGATCATCTGTAATTTTTCGCGGACCGGTTCGTCGCCAAGGCTGGCGGTAATGTTACACTGGGACGTTACTTGCTTGTCAAAGTTGATATGCACCCCATATGCCAGTTCCAGCATCCTGAAAACTTCTTTTACCGGCGTTTTTTTGAAAGTAAAATATTGAGATTCGATAGGCAGATTGATCAGCACAGGTTCTTTAACATTGCGGGTTTCGAGCGCACTGCTTTCCCGGTTGAGTGTAACAAGCTGATTGGGATTGAGTATCAAACGATTGTCCTTTGTTTCTTTATCAGAACTGTTTACGGAGATTTCAACCGTACCCGTTTTAACGACGAGCTGAACCTGTTTTTCAGCGGCATTGGCCTTAATGCTGAAACTGGTGCCGGTAACCTTTGTCAACATTTCACCGGAATAAATATAAAACGGCTGTACGGGATCTTTTTGAACTTCAAAAAATGCTTCTCCTGACATTACGACTTCACGCTTGTCTGCAGAAAATTTTTCGGGAAAGCTGATCTTGGCGGCTTTTTTTAATATAACAGAACTGCCATCGGGCAACGTCACGAGCTTTACTTCATTATGTTCGTTGATGATTTCAATAATTTTACTCGTTCCCGATTGCGTGAGAACAGCATTATAAGGTGCTGGAAAAATCCGTTTCCAGTGATATCCGCCAAAACCGAGCGTGATTAGCAATACAGCCGCAGCCTGAAACCACCGTCCCCGCCACCAGGACCGTATCTGCTTTTCTTGCGCGGCAAATTCAAGCAATTCTGACTTTCTCGCAGCGAGTTCCTGTTCAGAAATATCCGTTACTTCGCCACGCACCATGAGCAAAATTTTCCTGGCCTGCTCCATGTTTTCGACCTGCGAGGGAGTGTTTTCAAGAACCGTAACCCAGAAAGCATCCTGTGCACCTTCGTAAACCCATTTGCGAAACCCCGGATCATCAACCCAGTCTTTCACCTCGAAGTTCTTATAGTTATTCATGGAATTGTTAAATAGTTACTTCTGACACGATGAGTGAACAGTCGCAACTCCATACCCATGGATTGTGAAAAAAATCGAATTTTTTTTTATTGGTTTAAATGAGGCCCTCAGATCATGTAATCGGTGATCATGGCAAGCAGGATTGTCTTATATTTCCAGTATTCCCTCAGTTTCAGGATACCATAATGAATGTAGTTAGCCACCGCCTGGCGTTGCAGTCCCATAATCCCGGCAATTTCTTCGTGCGAGAGGTCCTCGTAGTATTTAAGGTAAAGTGCCTCCCGCTGTCTTTTCGGGAGCGCTTCAATGCCGTTCAAGAGCCGGCTATTGTTAAGTTCATCAATTTCGTCCGTAATCCACTTCGATTCAGGGGATATATCGTTTGAAAACAATTCTTCATTGACCGACAGGTTAGAAAACCTTGATTGCTTTTTAAGCCTGGCGATCAAATTATTTCTCAGAGATTGAAAAAGGTAGGGTTTGATCGCAATGATATGGTCCAGTTTTCCTCGCTTTTCCCAGATATCCATAAACAAATCCTGGATGCAATCTTTAATAAGATCCTTGTCAGGAGAAAATCTCGTGCCGTAGTGATAAAGCGAATTGAAATTATAGTCTACCAGGTCGCCATAGGCCGTAATGTCCCCTGCGCAGAACATTATCCAGCGCTCAGATAAATAAGTATCGTATAGATCTTTTGCTTGTTTCACGCAAATCCGGGACAAAACTTCCAATTGAGCTATCTAACTCGCTTTACATTATGCAAAAATTTCTTGTAATGACAATGTAAATAAGTACATCCCAATTTGTCAACTGTCCTGCCGTGTATGTACAAGTAAATTTAAACTACTGCAGGCAAATGTTTCAATGTGGATGTGACGCTGTTATTGATCGATTCAAAACCTGTAACGTGATCTCCCACGTGGTACAGATTTGCTGCGATATCGTAAATTTTCTCGATGACTTTCAACCTGGCGTCCGAATCTCTTTCATTCCAAACCTGGCGGAGATTATTGTCCATCATCAGGGCTGCTTGTTCGCTCATGTTTTTTAATTTTTATGGTTAAAAAAATAAAAAGCAACACCCTGACTCGATCAAGATGTTGCTTTCTCATTGTCACTTATTTTCTTGTACAGGAGTCGCCAGAAGCTGCAATTCCCAAGCAAGCGATACTCCGCTTCCTCCGCCATGTTCCAACGCTTAGTGCCTGGATCGCAGGCATAGCAACACACACCTCTGTCCACAAACCGCATAGGATCAGCTGCTTACGACCGCTTTCTTTTACAATGTCCGCCACTTTTGGATCTTGCCAGAAATACGACGAAAATAGCTAGAAAGTATCGACATAATCAAAGTGTACCCGGGACATAGGATAGTCGTGTTTCCTCAATTTTATTATAAGATCCGCCGATTCTGGAATGACTTGGCTGCCGATCAACTCGATAGCAGCCCTTCCATCCCAAATGCCGTCAAAGCTTTTGCATATTCAACATGGACAGCGTCGTTGGCCCTTTTAATCAATTCTCCCGTGGAGGGATCAACAACTGTTCTTAGCGGCCTTTGCCCTTTTGGTAAATTGATCAGCTGAACCACTGCATCCGCAACATCCTGGGGATCAGGTTTTACAGTTTCAAAAATCTGACCGATGGCAGCAAACATTTTATTTGGATATTCCGATATGGCTTTATATTCGTCAACGATCGATGTGTCAGAGCCAGACTGTATTTTCTGGGACATTTCGGTTGGGAAAGTGCCGGGCTGAATAATGGCTACATCCACTCCCAAAGGTTTTAATTCATAATGTAAGCCTTCGCTTAATCCTTCCAAACCAAATTTAGAAGCACTATACACCGTAGAAAAAGGAAAGGAAACTGTTCCGAATCCACTTGAAATATTAATGATCAGACCATCGGATTGCTTGCGCATAGCTGGCAAGACTAGCTTCATCAGCCTCCAAGGAGCGAAAACATTGACATCAAACATGCGCTGCACATCAGCTGTCGTAGAACTTTCAGCCACACCGAACATTCCAGCACCTGCATTGTTGACCAATACATCGATCGTTCCTTTTGCTGTAACGGAGTCAAAAGCATTTTTTACACTTGTTTCATCCGTTAGCGACACATCCAGAACGGTCACGTTTTCTAGCTGCGACAAGGCTTTTGCTTTATCAGCATTCTTCCCGTCGGTGTCTCTCATTGTAGCGTAAACTTTATGCCCCAAAGCGACAACACTATGGGCGGTAAGCCATCCAAAACCACTATTTGTTCCTGTTATTAATACGACTTTTTTGCTCATCTTTTTATTGAATTAAATGAATGACACAAATGTCGGTATCTAAAAAAGGGGACGATTTACCAATTGGTAAAAAGCGATTTTAACGAATATTTTTTCTTATTCTACTAAATGATTGCTGTGTAATTCCCAGGTAAGAAGCGATGTGAGAAAGCGGAATACGATTGACAAGACCGGGGAAATGTTCAATGAACGATAAATAACGGGTGGTTGCATCTTCTGAAACCAACGGGCTCCTTCTTTCGATCGTTTTTAACAAGCAATTTTTCATTATCAGACCTGTAATAGCATTCCAGCCAACGATCGTATTTCCGATCTCATCCCAATCTTTCTTTGAAAAAACAAGTAATTTACAAGAGGTAACTGCCTGTATATACTCGGAAGCAATCACTTGTGCCTCAAACCTTTGTTGGTCTGAAACGAAATTGTTTTCGTCAACGAAATATTGAGTAATCTCTTCACCTTTATTATTGTAATAGCAGAAACGAACGACACCTTCAAGAAGAAACCCAACCAGCTTGGGGATCTTTCCGGCTTCCGAAAAATAATCATCCTTATGAAGTTCCAGCGTTTTTGCTTTGCTCATAATGAAATCTGTTTGCTGCTTGTTCAGATTTCCAAACTGTAATACGTAATTGATGAATGCTTCCATAGGTTCCGATTCGTAGCAAATGTTGGAATTTTGCAACAGAATTTGTTTCCAAATCATGTTTTGTTGTATCTAAAATGCAGGATAGAATGTCTAGGGACTTCCTTATTCTGCTTCGGTTTTTGTGATCACCTGTGTCCTGTGAATCATCCCCCAGTCAATCATCGAATCGATCACATTTGCAATGTCTTTTCCAGACTTTGTTAACCTGTATTCAATCAGCACTGGTGTCTGATTATACACTTTGCGCTCCACAATACTATTGATTTCAAGCTCCTTCAATTCTTTTGATAACATTCGAGGCGTTATCTTTTCCGTGCTATCGAGCAAATCTTTAAAGCGGTTTACACCCCGGAGGAGCGCTGCAATGATCGGGAGCTTCCATTTGCCACTGATAACATTCAATGTATCTGATAAAGCCAAAATATAGACCCTTGGACATTGCGGGCCTTTTTCACTTCCAATAAAATCTTTGAAATCACTCATAATCATTAATTTAAGGTATCGAGTATACAAAAGTATACTGATATTTTATGATTACAAACTATACTTAATATAGCAGCGACAGTAACTTTGCTTATCATAAACAAAAAACAACATGATATTAGTTACTGGTGCAACCGGTCAATTTGGTTCAAAGGCCATAGACCATTTATTAAAAAGAGGAATTGCGTCCTCCGAAATTATCGCTTTGGTTAGAGATACAGCCAAATCAGAGGCTCTTCGAGAAAAAGGCATCGAAACCAGAGTTGGAGATTATGCTAATTATGACTTACTGGTTCAGGCTTTCAGCGGTGTAGACAAGCTACTATTGGTCTCTAGTAATGACCGGCAGGCTATTGAAAACAGAACAGCTCATCACATCAATGTCATCAAAGCCGCCAAAGAAGCTAACGTCAAACACATTGTTTACACCTCCTTCGTTAGGAAACCGGACTTTGAAAATTCGGCCATTTCGGTGTTTCAAAATTCGCATGTCGAGTCAGAAGCTTTTTTAATGGATAGCGGAATTGATTATACGATTCTTCAAAATGGTATTTATCTGGAAATGTTACCCGTATTTCTCGGCGAAAAGGTTGTAGAGAAGGGCACTATTCTATTTCCTGCAAGAAACGGTAAAGCCAGTTATGTACTTCGAGAGGAACTAGCAGAAGCCGCAGCTCATATTTTGGCTACGGATGGTCATCAAAATAAGCTGTACCAACTTACCAACACCGCTTCTGTGTCTTTTTATGATATAGCAACTGAAATAACCAATGTTACCGGGAAAGAAATTTCATATCAGTCTCCGCCCGTAGAAGAATTTGAATCAATGTTAAAAAGCTTTGGTGTACCAGATCAATATATCGGTATGTTTTCAATGTGGGCTGTGGCATTATCACAAAATACAATGGATGCAGATGATAGCACCTTAGAGCGCTTTTTAGGCAGAAAACCAACCACAATGAAACAGTTTATTGATCAAGTTTACGGCAAGGCTGGTTTTGAGACAGCCCCTTAGATTTGTACAGGTTCACTTATCTAGCCCCTGGATTTTAACTTAATCCATGGGAATGCAACTGGCTTCTCAATTCATCCTGTAACTCCGCGATCGCTTTCTTTTTATTCTGTTTGATCCGGTCAAGCCACGTTTTTTGGCCGCCGTCGGGGTTGTAGCGGGAGCCCCAGGTAAGAATTTCCACCATGACCGGCACCAACTCGATGCCCTTGTCAGTGATCAGGTAAAGGAATTTCGAAGCGTTTTTAGGGGAAGTGACTTTGGAAACAATTCCTTCGTCAAGGAGTAAGTTCAGCTTTTCAGTAAGAACGGCCGAAGATATTTTCTCATCTGAGGCCCGAAATTCAAGGAAAGAATTTTTGCCATTAAACATGATATCCCGCAACAGCAAAAGCATCCATTTATCACCGAAAATTTCCACCGAATAATTGATGGGGCATGTTGATCTTCTCTCTATAGTTTTCATAATCTTAGAATAAAAGTAGTCTGTTTTATGAACTACTTTAATTGAATTGCAGTTCATAAAACAGATCACAAAAATAACTAAAATTTAATTATGGATTTTACAAACAAAAACGTCGTTATCACAGGTGGAACGACTGGAATCGGACTGGCGACAGCAAAAGCTTTTATCAACGCAGGGGCAAATGTTTGGATTACGGGAAGAAATGCAGATAATCTGCAAAAGGCCAGCACGGAAATAAACAGCCCGAATCTGACTATTGTCGTATCGGATACTTCAAAACTTGCAGACATTTCGATTCTGGAACAAGCATTCTCGAAAAATGGAAACAAATTGGATGTTCTTTTTCTAAATGCAGGAATTGGAACATTTGAGCCAATCGAAAAAGTCACCGAGGCCAATTTTGATGCACAATTCAATACCAATGTAAAAGGGAATTTTTTCACGCTACAAAAATTACTTCCCCACCTGGCAGAGGGCGCATCGGTATTGTTCACATCTTCATCGGCTGCAAATGCTGCGAATCTGGGAACGAGTGTATATTCCGCGACTAAGGGCGCAATTAATAAAATTGCTCACATTGCAGCTAACGAGCTGGCGGGAAGAAAAATCCGCGTAAACATCATCAGCCCGGGAGCTATTGCGACACCAGGTTTGGATACTGTCGCAAGTACCGAAGCGAAAGAGTTCTTGGCCAGCGTTGCCGCATTGCAAAGAATTGGTCATCCCGATGAAATTGCCAAAACAATATTGTTTCTGGCTTCTGATGCCGCAAGCTTTATTTCGGGAACTGAGGTCACAGTGGATGGTGGTTATCATACCTACGCATTAAAATAAAAATAGCAAGAACTCCCCAGAGGTAAACATGAAAAGCGTATATAGCCTATCGTAAATGACGGTATGCTATATACGCTTTTCTTATTGCTGCATTTCTTTTGCTACTTAGATGTCGGAAACGACATGGACTTTGATTTCTTCACCAACTATAATTCCATGTTTCCCGTTTCCGAATTCTTCCCAATTACTTAAAAAATGGCAAGGCCGAGTGTTGCCTGAAACAGGTTGCTCTTTTTGCCAAATTGTGAAGCGGTTGTAGCATTATCAAACTGAATCTTCATCACGTCAGTGAAGTTACCTTCATAACGCACATCCAGACTCAGTCTTCCCAGGTCAAGGCCAACGCCCGCCTGATAGCCGAATGCCAGTCGGTTTTTGAATTCAGCTCCTGAATTTCCACCAGTTACGTCGTCAAATGAATCACCGATTTTACCATTTTTATTTAATCTGAGTGATGCCATCGGACCAACATTGACGCGGAAGAACTTGGCAATGCGCACGCCAAACAGGACCGGTACGTCGAGGTTTGAAAAACGCACGTCCACTTTTCCATCATTCAGTACACCGTCTTCATACACATTGAACTTGCCACCTTTTTGGGATAACAAAATCTCTGGCTGGATATAGAGCGTTTTACCAAAACGGAAGAAAACACCACCGGCGAAGCCAAGTGAACGGTTATCATTATCCCTGAAATCAAAGGCGTTACCACCGGGAGAAAGGCTTAAATCGTTGCTGCCATTGATATTGGATAAATTAGCACCTGCTTTGATTCCGAATCTAACAGCTGGGTCGTATTGTGCATTTGCGGCGTAGCTAATTGTGAGCATACACAGGGCAATCATCATGTTTTTCATTGTGGATATTTGTTTGTAGTTAATTATAATTGGTAAAAATTTTAAGCAGCGGTGCGCACAGGCTACTTTTTGACAAGGTCATTCAAGCCGGCATCAAACAAACTTGCAAATTCGCGGCTGCTGATAATATGGTCTTTTTTGTCTGCGTTTCTGGCCAGGTTGTATCCCCACTCAGTAGCGGCCTTTCTTTGCGTAGGTGTTCCGTGGTGGCCGTCGACAGTAAAATTGCAATCACCTGTGTTAAAAAGCACTTCTGCGACTTGTTGCAAATCATTTAACTGCATAGCGGCTCCCTTGTTATGCGCTAAAAAGTAGGCTGCATATGCATCGGCCATTAATTCGAATCGGCGGGAGGTTTTTGGAGTTAGTTTTACGCCCCTTTTCAAAATCCCCAAATCATACTGAATGTGGTGCCCAAACTCGTGGGCCAGAATAGCCTGTGGAGCAATTTTTGCGTAACCAATCTCATCCAAACCCTGCAAGAGGCCGTCGCCAATGACGATTTTAGCCGGAATTTGACCAATATTTGGAAAGGTTGTGTCCGGTACAGCAATTTGATTAAAAGTAAAAGCGGGATGTTCACCTTTAAGGAACTGTGGGTAGATTTTGAATAACGTGGCTAACGAGTCGGCATATTTATTAGCCTTTTCATTACTGTACCCATATATTTTTGTATACATTTTAACCACCTTATTCCGGTCTTGCAACATAGAACCATGCGCTGCAACTGTCATGATGTTTTCCGCCTCGATATCCCAAAAGCTTTTCACATCCTTGAAGCTCTGATTAATCTGGTCGGTATATTCACCATTAACCCCATAATACTGGTTTTCAGGACTGTTTTCAAAGTACAATGTGTGAAAATTAGCCAAATCTGACATGCTTAGCTCCGGACTGGCTGCGATGAGCGTTGGCACTTCGCTCCAACTTAAAAATTCATCATTAAGCCATTTACGTAGGGGAGGAATCGTACAAGAAGTTGGCACCACTTCTGCTAGATCCGGATTGATGGGATGATCAACCACGTCATTGCAACCTGCAAACAGCATTAGAGACATGGCAGTGACTGCCATAAGAGAACGAAGACTTTTCATGAGATTTATTATTGTTAGAGATCAGTTAATCTTATTTGTTCTTGGACCCGAAAGGAGTGCGCTTGATGAGGTAATCCAATGTACTTACATATGAATCTATCTGACTACCAAAAGAACTTCGGGATTTATTATAATAGGTGCTGCCCTGGTCTGTATAAATATCGAGTGTAACCTTCGTCGCGTAATTAGTGGTCGTGGTCCCGTTATTACTCGTTATGGCCGTTCCGGACGCTTTTGTGTTTTTGCTGTTTTTGTCCTTATCCTGTTTTTCTTTGTCCTTATAAGTAGTAACATTACTCCCCGTGGTAGAGGCCCCTTTGTTGACTACGTCCACAGCACCAAATACCAGATATTCCACACCAAGAAGCACGGCAAGTTCCTGAGGGTCAACTGCTGCCGGGTCATTGACGTCAATTTTGTTTTTTGCCAATAACCGGTTCGTCGTCATCGGATCCTGAATGAGGACGTTGGATGTATTCTTACGTAGGGAGCTGGCGCAATTGGCTTGCATCCTCTTGCTCATCTGACCTGGTTCATAGCCAGGATCATTGCTTAGAAATTGGAAAGGCATCACGGCAATTTTGTTTTTGCGATCAGCCGGGGCTGCTTCTTTCCTTTCTTCATCCGGCATTATGACCTCGCCAGTTTTGCCTTGTGCAAAAACATTGACCATTAGGTCACTAGATAATATTGACATCAGCGTTAAAGCTGATATTAGGCAACTACGTTTCATGATTTAAATTAAATGGTAAGGTAAAATTGGCTTTATCGAAGGTTGGACATTCACTATAAAACATCCACTAAGCGATAAATGATTATTCGTTTGAACTCGTTGGATTACTCGGAGGCATTGAAAGCAACTTGGCATTAATCATTTCAAAAAACTCTTTGCGATAAGCTTCGCCTATGGTGATGGGTTGTGCTTCGTCCACGATCCGGACCATATTCCCTTCAACCGCGGTTAAGTGGCTCAGCGAAATAATAAACGATTTGTGTATGCGCACAAAACCCATCAAGGATAAATGTTCGGCCAGCTCTTTCAGTTTTAAATAGGCGGTAATCTTGCGCTGATCATTCATGTGGATTGTCGCATAATTGCCTTGCCCTTCGATGTAAGTTATTCTGCGGGAATCAATTTTTAAAAGCTTGCCTTTTTGTTCTGTTTTTACAAAAACATAATGATCCTGATCGTTAACCGGACGAACATTATTTTGAATGGTCCATAAACGGTTAACGGCTTTTAAGAACCTTAAAAAAGGGATCGGTTTCAATAAATAATCTACTACGGCATGCTCAAATCCATCAAGGGCATATTCCTTGTAAGCCGTAGTCATAATCACATGGCAATCATTGCTGATCAGCTTCAATATGTCTATTCCAGTTAGATTAGGCATTTGAACATCCAAGAACACAAGCCCGGGCTTGAGATCACCGATCATTGCCAAACCTTTTATAGGATTTGTCTCTGAGCCTACCAATTTTAAAAAATGCACATGACTTATATGTTCTTTCAATAAATCGATGGCATGCTGCTCATCGTCAATGATAATGCAATCAATCATACCGGAAATGTTATCTTCAATGCTACATTAAAATGGGTTTCATCTTCATCTACAAAGAACGCTGACCGGTTACCGTAAGTTAAATTCAGTTGCTGCCCGATGTTATGAAGTCCGATCCCATTTGAAAGTTCTTTTAATCCTTTTCCCTTTTTATTGCTGATATCAAATGTTAATTCATCCACGCAAGTATTAATTCTGATCCGTAAAGGATGAGCAGGGTCATGCAGGTCACCGTGCTTGAAAGCATTTTCAACGAGTGTGATCAATACCAGTGGGACAATGCTAGTAGACTGATCATCAATCTGTTCGTCGTAGCGGATATTTAATTGATGATTATGACGACGCTGGTTAATTTCAATCACATTTTTCATGTGCTCCAATTCATCCATAATATTGACGGTCCCATCGATGCGGGTATTTTTTCCCAAAGCATACCGCATAATGTTGGCCAGCATCAGGATAGAATCCGCAGTTTCTTTATCGAGTTTGATAACCTTTCCATAAATAAAGCTTAATGAATTAAACAGGAAATGAGGGTTGATCTGGTGCTTTAAGGCTTTCAGTTCCGCTTCTGTTTTATCCTTTTCAAGCATGATGCGCTCTCTGCCTTTGTGAACCCATTCAATCAATAATGCTACCGAAAAACTTGCAATCAGGATAAATACATAAGACATGATCAACACCCATTTCATTTTATCTTCGGGCAAAGCAGCTGGGGTAGAATCAGCCATTTCCCGCGCTTGCGCTGCTCTTTCCATCAAGAAAAAAGTGTGATCGTACGCAAACTTGATTAGAAAAAACAGGAGTCCGATCATCACAGCGCTGCGAAAACTACGCTGCTTGCGCATCACCGGAAGTATTAATCCGAAGATGAGAATGTAATGCGTAATGACAGACTCAATAACAAAGATCAGGGTGTTGAAAAAAAAGCCCGTCCGGCCCGCAAAAACCCTTGCAGTCTGGGCAGGATTTGTCACGTACGAAAGCAAAAGGAACGAACCGTAAATCACCAAAGAGAATAAGGCTAATAGCGCTAAGCGTTTATAATTGGCTCTTAAAAAGTTTAAAGTTCCTTTTAGCATTGTACTGTCTTTGTGAACTTATTTACTCATCCCGAAAAATGTTTTTAAGTTCGTCTTTCCTGGATTGTGATACAAAAGTAGGTCAGCAGTCAACGGTGAAAAAATATATTATTTGAACAGGTGTTTTGTAGATGCCAACAGAGAAATATCTATAATTTTTCAATAGCGCGGTAGGGGTGACAAAGCATGCTAAAACTAATTTATATCGGCAGCGTTTCCAAAAAATCAAGTATATCAGCGCCGATCTCTTCCGGGTGGGTTTCAAGCGCAAAGTGGCCTGTATCGTAGAATTTTAAAGTCGCATCGGGTAAATCCTTCTTATATGCTTCCGCACCCGCTGGCAAAAAATACGGATCTCTGTTTCCCCAAACTAACAACAATTTTGGCTGGTATTCCCGGAAGTATTGATGAAATTTTGGGTACAGCGCAACATTGGTCCTGTAATCTTTCACCAGATCCAGCTGGATTTCAATATTGCCCGCCCTGTCCAGGAAGTGTTGATCGAGTGTGTAGGTTTCAGGGGCAATCAATGATGGGTCAGAAGCACCTTCATGATATTGAAACCATGTGGCATCTTTTGAAACAAAATCCCTGAGCGACTCACGGTTTTCCTGGGATGGGTCTTTCCAATAGCGCTGTATCGGGCTCCACTCATTGCTAAGCCCTTCCTCGTAAGCATTACCGTTTTGGGAAATGATGCCGGTGATCTTTTCTGGATTTGCCATAGCCAGGCGCAGACCAACCGGCGCGCCGTAATCAAAAATGTAAATGGCAAAGCGTTTCAGGCCGAGTTGATCAATAAATGCTTGCATTGTAGCAGCCAGATTGTCAAAAGTATATTCGAACTCTTGATTGCCTGGCGCATCAGAATAACCAAAACCAGGCAAATCCGGGGCGATTACATGATATTGCTTGCTGAGAACGGGAAGCAGGTTTCTGAACATATGGGAAGATGTTGGGTAACCATGCAGTAAGAGAATGGTCGGTGCATCAGGCGCGCCTGCTTCCCTATAAAAAATGTTTAAACCGTTTACCACCACTTTGTTGAAATGAATTGATGTGTTTTCCATGACCAGTTTTTTGTTTTTGATATATCAAAATTACCACCGATATTTGATCTTAACAAACGATTAATAGTGATGTAATGAATCACTTATTATGATTGACAAATGAACACCAATGATCTGAAAATATTTGAAGCAGTGGCCGAAACCGGAAGCTTCACCAAAGCTGCCGCGGCCATGTTTACGGTGCAATCGAACGTCACGGCCAGGATCAAAAGCCTGGAAGAGGAATTTGGCGCAGAACTGTTCTCCCGGACATCCCGCAAAGTCGAGCTTACGGCTGCCGGTAAAAAGTTGATGCAATATTGTAAGCAGATCAGTAATCTGATTGCGGAGGCGAAAAGCCATGTCCAGAGTAGCACTAAGGTAAGCGGCAGCCTTAAAATCGGATGTATCGAAACGACCATGGCTTTGAAGGTTCCTGAGATGATTAACCATTTTGAAGAGCATTTTCCGGATGTTGAATTGGAGTTCAAGTCCGAGATGAGAAATGCACTGATCAATGATGTGTTAAACTACAATCTGGACGCGGCATTCGTATCGGCCCCCATTAACGTAACCGGGCTGAATCAAATTCGGATCAAGGAAGAACAGCTGGTCATTGTGACAGCTTCCGAGGGGCCTAAAATTGAGGAATTGCTTACAAAGCAGCCTGTCAAGATCGTTGTGTTCGGGCACGGCTGTCTATTCAGGGCAAGACTCGAATCCTGGCTAAGCTCCAAAGGCATCGTTCATTACAAAAGCACCGTGCTCAATTCGATTGAAGGGATTATCAACTTTGTCGAAGCGGGTTTGGGTATGACCATACTGCCCGAAGAAGTCGTTTCTCAATATTACGCAGGCAGAAAAATTACTAGCAATGCGTTAGATAAACAGCTTGGAACAATGATCACCGTCTTGATTTTCAAGCAAGACAAGTCACAATCAACTGCATTAAGGGCATTTATTGATATGTACTTCAGTCATAATAAGTCAAAAATTACGGCGCCTCTTGATGAAGCCAAGTCAGCCAGTAAGCGTGGCAAACTTAACCTAAAACCCCATTTTTAACCCTACTGAAGCATAAGGTGAAACAGCGAAATAGTAATCATTATTACCACCAAACATCCCCTTTTAAGTCCGGTCGCTATAAGAGGCAGGGGGTGCGTGCTATACAATAACAAATTTAATAAAAAAGCTTGTAGGTATTTAGGTAATTACCTAAATTTGCATCATGATACTTTTAGAAGTTATAAAATCACTGTCAAATCAGACCCGGTTAAACATTCTTGAATGGTTAAAAGAGCCTTTTGCGCACTTTCCTGCCGAGGAGCTGGCCGATTATTCGCCGGACTTAGGCGTATGTGTTTCTGACATTGCAAAAAAAGCGGGGATGTCTGTTCCCACCGTTTCTGTTTATCTAAAAACGATGTCGACCGCCAATATTTTAATTTCCACAAGAAAGGATCAATGGACATACTATAAAAGGAATGAGGAATCGATCCAAGAGTTAGCAAGGCACATTAAAAACAATTTATAATTTTTTTGATATACAATTTAGGAACTTACCTAATTAACTAAAAAGCAAAATGAAAGCAGCAATCTTAAATCAGTTCGGCCCTGTCGAAAATTTCGAAATCTTAGACGTACCGACGCCAAAACCAGGCTTCGGAGAAGTTTTGGTCAAAGTCTTTGCAACCTCTGTGAACCCTTTGGACTACCAGGTCCGTCGTGGGGATTATAAAGATGAATTGGCCTTACCTGTCATTACAGGTCACGATGTTTCCGGTGAAATAGCGGAAGTCGGTCACGGTGTAGAAAATTTCAAGGTCGGTGACCAGGTTTATTACACGCCTGAGATCTTCAAGGGGCAGGGAAGTTATGCCGAGTATCACAGTGTCCATGAGTCTATCATTGCTTTAAAACCTAAAAACATTAGCCATCTTGAAGCTGCAACGCTTCCTTTGGCAGCTGGTACGGCTTGGGAAATGCTGGTTACCAGGGCACAATTAAAGGTGAATCAGACTGTCCTGATCCATGGAGGTGCCGGTGGCGTGGGAATGCTAACCATTCAGATTGCCAAAGCAATGGGAGCGATCGTTTTCACTACTGCCAGGAAAGTCCATCACCAGGTTCTTCTTGAATTAGGGGCTGATCATGTGATCGACTATGCAAATGAACACTACATTGACGCTATTCAGCAACTTACGGGCGGTAAAGGAGTCGATGTTGTCATTGACACCATTGGAGGCAATACACTTTCTGATAGTGGAATGATCCTAAGTCAGTTAGGATAGGTAGTTACCATAGTCGACATTGAAAAACCGCAAAACCTGATTCATGCCTGGGGGAAAAATGCAACCTACCATTTCGTATTTACCAGGCAAAATCGAAATAAATTGGATGAGATAACGAAACTAGTAGAAACGAACAAGTTAAAACCAGTTCTGAATAAGGTCTTTTTGTTGTCCGAGATAAGCAAAGCTCATAATTTGCTGGAAAACAAAGTCGGCGATAAGGATTTCTACGGCAAAATCGGAATCGAGATCGACAAGTAGAATATCGCACTGTTATGCAAAAAATATCACTACGTATAAATGGCACCGTTCAGCTAAAACGTCATTATTCCCTGTCGTTTATACATGGTTTAAAAGAAAGGGCTCGCCCTGAGCAGAGATAATTCATCTGTTGGAATGATTTTTATACCGGTTAACAGCTTTTCATCTAAAAGTATTTGACATGAAAGCGATCGTAAAAGTGATTTCAATTCTTAGCCTCGGAATGTTTATTAGCCTGGCTGCGTGCACAAGTGAAAATAAGACAGACGGAACCGGTACAGAAGTTGACTCTATGGGCATGGATAGGTCTGGGTCAGAAATGGGTGCAGATACGATGACCACCGATACAGCTGGTACATCTTTATAATAGGTCAATTGGTACAGAAATGCACCGTCACTACCAGCATAATAGCGCTTCATAGGAGGTTCATTGAGTAATCTGACGAACAACTTATGAAGTGCTATTGCTTTGTTACAAACATCGTTTATAGCGGTTCATGAAAACTGTTGTCAATATGCAATTGGGGCTGTTGTCACAAACGTAGCAAATATCATTGTTACGGGCCGCAACGCCAACGCCCTCAGAGAAGCGAAAACCCAATTTCCAAAAATTCGTACATTCCAAAACGATGTCAGTAACCCGAGCGAAATAGAACAGCTCTACGAGGATGTTACCGAGCAATTCCCTGAGCTGAACATCATTATCAACAACGCAGGCATTATGCGGTTGATTGACCTGCGGGACGCTACATTGAACCTGGAAAATATTAACAGCGAAATAGCAACCAATCTTTCCGGGACCGTTCAAATGGTACACCAATTTCTCCCGCACCTGCTCACGAAGAAGTCGGCTGCAATTGTCAATGTATCATCAGGTATAGCGTAATAAAGTGCAAATATAATTGGATTTATTCTCCAATAATCTTCTTCCTGTGCTCTTTTCCCCAGTCAGTCAGGTGATTAATGATGGTTTTTAGCGTCAGACCGTGTTCGGTAAGCTCGTACTGAACCGTTATCGGCTGAGTATCCAACACGGTCCTTTTTACCAGCTGATTCATTTCCAGTTCTTTCAATTCTTTACTCAGCATTTTGTTGGAGATACCGGCTACGTCGTTGAGAATGTCCGAAAATCGCCTCTTGTTATAATAGCAGATAGACGATATGATCGAGATCTTCCATTTCCCATTCAGCACGTCCATGGAATCCTGGACGGCCATCATCTCTTTTTTATGCTTATCAATTTGTAGGGGCTCGCACTGCATAAGTTAGTTGGTTACCTCGTTGTTACTGTTACTTTTCGTTACAAAGTTACGATTGTAAACCAAGTGAACCTAACTTTGCATTCAGAAACTTAAATGAAGCTAAAAGTGAAAAAATTAGAGAATAAAGTAGCGCTAATAACTGGTGCATCAAAAGGCATAGGAGCCGCGATAGCCAAGCAGTTTGCAGCAGAAGGTGCAAAAGTTGTTGTGAACTATGCATCGAGTAAGGAAGGTGCGGACAGGGTGGTAAAGGAAATCACCGACACCGGCGGCACGGCCATCGCAGTTCAGGGAGACGTGTCGAGTGAAGCAGAAGTAACCAGGTTATTTGAAGAGACCAGAAGAGCTTTTGGAACTTTGGATATCCTGGTGAACAATGCAGGGATTTACCAGTACGAGCCGATTGAGGAAGTATCTGCCAAGACTTTTCATGACCAATTTAACATCAATGTACTGGGATCGATACTGGCCATTCAGTCTTCGTTGAAATTGTTTGGCGACAAAGGTGGCAACATCATCAATATCAGTTCGGAGGCAGGCAAGACGCCACTTCCCACAGGGTCGGTCTATTCCGCGACCAAAGCTGCACTGGATGCCATAACCATTTCTTTGTCAAAGGAATTCAGCGGAAAAAATATTCGTATCAACTCCATTTTGCCCGGCGTCGTGGAAACCGAGGGTTCGCGCAGCGCAGGCTTTATCGGTAGCGAAGCTGAAACAAAATTCGTTGCCAACACACCACTTGGTCGTACCGGACAGCCCGATGATATCGCGAAAGTGGCAGTATTTCTGGCTTCCGACGATTCTGCATGGATTACAGGAGAAAAGATCTCAGTGTCCGGCGGCATTTACGGACTGTAAGTTCCAAGTATTCATAAAATGATTTATTAGGAAAGAAAATGAAAAGATTAGAAAATAAAGTAGCAGTAATTACCGGTGGGAACAGCGGTATTGGATTTGGCATTGCGGAAGCTTTCAGGAATGAAGGCGCAGTAGGTGCAATTACAGGAAGGAACCAGACAACATTAGATAGGTCGGTCGAAGCATTGGGTACTGGTTTTATCGGGATTAAAGGTAATGTTACCAACGTCGAGGATCTGGAAAATACCTTCAAACAAACTTCCGATGCATTTGGAAAAATTGATGTATTAGTTGTTAATGCAGGCGGTGTTGTGGATGGGGTGCCTTTGGGTTCGATAGGCGATGTTACAGAGCAAGGATATGACCTTTACATGGATCTAAACCTCAAAAGCGCTTATTTTACAGTGCAAAAGGCACTGCCCTATATGAATGACGGTGCGTCCATCATACTGATCGGATCGAGCGCTGCGCATCGCGCCGCTCCTGGAATGGCGATTTACAGTGCTGCAAAAGCAGCAATTATATCTCTGGCAAAAGGCTTGTCGCTGGATTTGTTGTCGAGAAAAATTCGGGTCAATGCACTTTCCCCGGGTTCTATTGATACACCTGTTTTTGAAAAGCTTGTACCCCAAGAACAGTTGGAACAAGTGAAGCAAAATTGGATAGATATCACACCAGTCGGCAGGCAAGGTCTTCCGTCCGACATCGGAAATGCAGCAGTGTTTTTGGCGTCGGACGATTCGAGTTTCATTGTTGGCACTGAAATCCTCTCGGATGGCGGAATGACCAACATCAGCCTGATGAAGTGATTATCATTGAAAGACTTTCAGCCGGCCATTTGACAAGTATTTGAAACAGGGTTGGTACCGAATCTTTTTTCGGTTATTTGTTGGAATGTGGTCTCTATCGATTTTTGCTTTAAAATTTAGCAAAAATGATGGATAATCAAATCAGAAACAAGCCAATTTTATCACTCGACCGGTCCGACATCGTCCCGGTGTTTTTATGGGCTGTAATCGTATTTTTGACCTGGCTTTTCATGCACGGCGCAGACCATTTTCTAGCCCTCACGCCAGCAGCCTTAGGAAAATATTTTGAATTGCGGTGGGTTTTGATCGCCCACATTACAGCCGGCGGCGGCGCACTGGTGATGGGGTTAGTCCAGTTTTGGCCCAAACTCAGATCTTTCAGCTGGAAACTGCACCGGGTCATCGGACTTCTGTATCTCATGGCGATCCTTTTAAGCAGTATATGCGCTGTGATCCTGGCATTTAGCACGGCGTACGAAGTCAATTGGGCGTATGCGTTTTCGCTGCAGATCTGGGTTGGTGTCTGGATCAGCTCCACGGCCATCGCTTACTATGCTGCCCTGAAACGGAAATTTCAGCTCCACCAGGAATGGATGGTCAGAAGTTATCTGGTCACTTTGGCATTCATAATTTCCGGATTAGCGGTCAAGTTGCCGTATATCCAATGTCTGGGGAGCTTTGCCGAAATATCACCCTCGCTTTTCTGGATGGGTTGGTCGGTTCCTCTCTACATATATCAGGTCATTCTGAGCGGCCGGGCCAGAAAATAATGTTTGAAGGAGTTAAACCGCCTCTGCCAGCACATCTTTTAGCTTGTGCTTGTGGCTGTTTCCCCATTCGTCCAGCTGGGTGACAATCGGAACGATGCTTTTGCCCAATTCGGTGAGATTATAAACGCTATAAAGTGGGAACCCGATGCCCGACTCCCTTTCAAGCACACCCAGTTTCAATAATTCACTGAGCTGTATATCAAGCACCCGTGGTTTGGCCTCGGGTATGAAGCGATGGATTTCGCTGGGCCGCTGAAAACCTTTGTATATCGCGTCGATAATGCATGGTTTCCATTTATTGCAAAATACCCGCATGGCCAAAGTGATCCCGCATTCAAGGTCTTGGCTGATTTTTCTTTGATACTTCATAACATTGTAAAAATTAAAAAGGCTTGATTAGACCGGAACTATTTTACCTCTTTTCAACTACCTTTTATTAGCCATATTCGTTCACTACCCATGATGACCTATCAGCAAATTGCTCGTTCAAGGTTTTGGAAGTTATTATCTGACTTTCTCACCCCATAATCCTAAGAGAACCAAATGGAGCAAACCAAACATTGAAAGGGCAGAACGGTCAGTGGAATTCATAAAAACTAAATTACCAATGCATCAGATACATTTACGGGACGCCACGCCGGCAGATCTTGCGCTTTTGAATCATTGGGACGAGCAGCCGCATAACATCATAGCAGACCCCAACGACGATTGGGAATGGGAAACCGAGCTTGCTAAAAGGCCCGAGTGGCGGCAACAACTCATCGCCGAACTGGATGGAAGGCCAATCGGTTTTTTGCAAATCATCGATCCGGCGCAAGAAGAAACACATTATTGGGGCGACGTAGCCGACAACTTGATGGCTATCGATATCTGGATAGGGGAAGAAAAAGACCTTGGAAAGGGTTATGGTACGGTCATGATGAACCAGGCGCTAAAAAGATGTTTCGCTGATAGCAATGTTGAGGCAGTTATCATCGATCCATTAGAATCCAATTCCCGCGCCAGGAAGTTCTATGAGCGGATTGGTTTCGAATTTGTTGAAAATCGCCAGTTTTCAGATGATCATTGCGCGGTCTACCGCCTTTCAAGAGAAGTGTGGGCAAGTAAGGCGTAAATGCTCAGTATTCATCCAATTTAATGAACTCGTCTTGCGCTGGCGTGACCCTTTTAGTTTTTGATTGCCAAAAGACCAGCTCAGTTCGAGTTGCCTTCATTAATCTACTTAATTAAAACGGCATATCTGTTATGGATATAGCATAACACGGTGGTGTAAATAACTACGACCGCGAAGCCAAAAGTTTGGGTTTCTTGTATTACAAATACCAACAAAAGACTGAAAACGAGTAAGGCGAAATTTGCACTCATTGCGACCATGAAATTTAGCCGGGAACATTCGTAAAAATAGAGAAGGTTAAGCCCGGCATTAAAAAGTACGGCAAGTGCGCCAGAAAAAAACCAGAGCGCCTGCTCATCTAACATTTCATATTCCACAAAGGCGTAAGCAATGTGACCGAGGCCAAATAATAAAGTTAATCCAATCCCTATCGTGTAAAATGTTTTGGGTTTATTAATGGCTGAATTAAGAATGTGTTTTTCGTTTTGCATATTGCTTTTTATATAAAACTAGCACGGCTGCAACGCAATGTATTGTATAAATCGGCCATTTTCGAGGGAGTGTCGCCAGAGAAAGTTTTGAACTCTTTGATAAAATGTCCTTGATCATAATAGCCAAAATCATAATATAGCGAGCCTGGTGCCACATTTATCGACTCTGAGTGCGCCTTCAGATAATTTTGAAAGCGAACGACCCGAGCGAATGATTTGATATTGTGGCCAATATAGAAATCAAACAACCTGCGCAGGTGCCGGGGGCTTACGCCGACAATTTTACTTACGTCGTTTTCAATATTCAATGATTTTGTGTTTTTCAGTATGATTAAAATCGCTTCATAAACTCTTGGGTCAAACTCATTCCCAACATGATGAAGATTCTGCATGAAATATTTATCGAAAACAGACCTGATATCATGAATGCTGTCACCTGGGCGAATGTTCTCAATTAGGAACTTTGATGTATTTTTATGAACTGCGTCCATGAACTCAACGGCATTGCTTAGCTCTGAGGCCTTGGTATTAAATAGATATGAAAACATACCTGGAAGAAATCTTACACCCGCATAATGAAAGCAACTTCCAAGCACGTATGTTGAGCTTCTATTGTAGAAACCCATTGCATAACTCTCGTGGGGATTATTAACATTAACAAAAATATCGATGCAGCCGTCGGAGGCGATTTTACAGAAAAAGTCTTCCTCTAAGGGTTTACGAGATTTGATCTCCCAATAACACCATATATAAGGTTGGAGACGTACATCCGGAAGAACTTCTGTGATGAATATCTTTTCGCTTAAGGGGGCAGCTTGTGGCTGCATTGGAGTGAAAAGTTCTCTTATATCGGTTTGATTTTTCATTAGCCGCTTTCTATTTTAAGTAGTTAAGACGTTTTAATCGAATGATCGCATATCCGATTGCAAAAAATATAAGAGGTATGGCCATGCTAATGGAAAAGTCAGATATCATATAACGGTTACCTGTCCATACAAAAAATATATTTGAGCAAATAGTCAACGTCAAAATAGCGCTCTTGGCTCTTATGAACTCGAAGTGTTTAGTAGAAAGGTATAAATTTACGGAACCGATAAAAATAAGACCAACACTAAACATTGCATTAAACCCTATCCACAATTTCCAGATAATCCCAGATTCATCCATCTGAATAGTAGATATTTTAAGCTTCTCAATTAAATCTAAATCTTTTGGATAAAGATCCGTTGAAAAAAAGGTGCCGTGTAAATGTAATATTCCAAAAAATAACAGAATGACAGATGCCAAAATAAGGCAAGTTCTGGCCACTTGATGTATGTTGATTGACTTTTCCATAATAAGCATTTGGAACTGTTTCGGCTGCAAAGCTTATAATAAAGCCAAAGACTCTATAGTAAAAAAGGGACATCAGCGGAAAGTGGCAGGCAATTTTGGTATGAGCCAGCCAGCCATTTCCAAACGCAGGTAACTTCGCATTACATATATGGAAGTGCAACGTTAATCATCGCTCCGGGCGTGTCGTACTTCGAGCGCTTTTTCGGCAGTACTCCTGATTCCGCGGTGCAGACGGCGCATGCCTGACTTCCGGTTGCTGACAAAATCTTCATTGACCTGTATGGCGATTACTGCGCGAGCCTGTGATCACGCATTGAAGAATTGAACATTTAGTTAGCGTAAATCTCATTGTAATAGTGCTTTGAAGATAAAGTCAAGGACACAAATTATTCCTAAAACCCAAATAGATGAAAGACCAGTCTAAATCCGTATCGCGCCGGGACTTCCTGATGACGTCTGCCGCCGCATTAACTCCGCCGCTTCTTTTCGGAATGTCAGCACCCACTTCCGGATTACAGGCAGGAAAACTGAACCATGCCTGCATAGGCGTTGGTGGCATGGGTGCACATGATCTTGGGAACTTCATTCAGCATCCAAATGTGAACATTACTGCCATATGCGATGTGGATGCGGATATTCTTAAAAAAGCATCTGAACTGGTCCCGAATGCACGGGTTTATAGCGACTGGCGTGAGCTGCTGATAAAGGAAAAAAATAACATACAATCCGTAAACGTGTCCGTTCCCGATCATACGCACTTTTCGGCGGCATACCAGGCCATTAAAGTGGGAAAACACGTGTATTGCCAGAAACCAATGTGCCATGATGTGGCCGAGGTAAGGCTGCTAACTGAGCTCGCTGTGAAAGCAGGTGTAATAACCCAGCTCGGCACGCAGGTAGCATCCACTTCCTGCGATCGCACTGCGGTTCAGCTTATTAAAGACAAAGCAATTGGTAAAATCAAGCACGTATATCTTTGTTCCAACCGTCCGGGTGCCATAGACACTTACCGCCTGGTAGGACCGCGGCCAGCACAGGGACAACAGGCTCCCGCAAATCTGAACTGGGATCTTTGGCTGGGAACAGCGCCTGTGCGCGACTACACGCCTGGAATTTATCACCAGGCCAAATGGCGTGCATGGCAGGATTTTGGCACAGGATGGAGCGGCGACATTGGCTGTCATATTTTTGATGCCGTGTGGAAAGGGCTGGGATTAAAGGCACCGAAGTCGGTTATTGCCGAAGTCCAGCAATCCTGGAAAGACTCGCCGGAACGACGCGGGGACACCTGGCCGCAAGGCGATCATATTACCTGGGTTTTCCCCGGAAATGATCTCACGGAGTCAGATGAACTGACACTGGAATGGTTCGATGGCGTGTTCTATCCTCCCGAGAATATCCGTGCATTGTACTCGGTCGAAGAGTATCCCGCTGAATCCGCATTGCTGGTTGGGACGGAAGGGGCTTTGCTTATCCCACATGGAGGAGAAGCCCCCATTCTCTTGCCGGAAAGCAAATTTGCAGATAAACCAATGCCAAAATTCGAAAGCAGAAATCACTATCACCATTTTGTTGATGCTTGTCTCGGAGGAGAAAAAACGGAATCGCATTTTGCGCAATCGGGTCCGATGACAGAAGCTATTTTGCTGGGTACCGTTGCCTTGAGGGTTCCGAACGAATTACTGGAATGGAATGCAGCCAAAGTAAGGTTTGCCAACAATCCCGCCGCGGATAGATACCTCAGCCGTACTTACCGAAAAGGCTGGCAAATCAAAGGCGCATTTTAGACATTCTGATTGCGAAATGTTGTGGCCTGATGAAACTCTAAAAAGTTGGCGGAGCTGTATTCAGGTCAGAATCCAGGAAGCTTGTAATCATAGGAATCACTATGTCTGGTTGGGTGATCATACCAATATGGGTGGTGCCGGGCAAAATGGCGAGACGCGATTTGGGCAGTCCATTCATATCACCCATTTTCCCGCCGCCTTTCGCCCGAAACAATTCAAGCGCATGTTCGTAACGTACACCATCTGCATCGCCTATCGCCATGAAAATGGGTGCTTTTATATTTTTGACCTCCTTCGACCAATCATAGGTTTTCCGGTCGATACTCATCACTTTATCGATGAATTCTGGAAATTTGGCCGGATCATTTCCCAGGCTATCGTATTGTTGCTGAATGGGGCTCCCCTTGAACATGTCCGCATTCATGGTCTCAAAGCTTTTTTCAACCTCCGGCCACCATCCATCATTTTTATAGACACCCGATAAAATAACCAGTCGCCGCACTTGCTCAGGGTGTCGGATGGTCATCTGGAAACTGACGCCAGCGCCCATGCTGTAACCTAATACGTCGACACTATCCAGCTTTAAATGTGTAATCAATCCCGATACATCATCGGCCATATTCGCGTAAGTAAACGCACGGGGAATATCTTTCGTCCGTCCGTGCGCCTGCATCTCTGCCACAATCACTTTCCGGTCTTTCGCCAGCATTGGGATGATTTGTGCCCAGTTCATTGGAATGGTCATAAAAGAACCGTGTACCATGATGAGCGGCTTGCCTTCTCCGTAGACTTCGTAGTACATTTTGAGTCCATTCACATCGGCGTAACCACTTTCATGAGGCTTGATAGGCAGGCTGTCGGTCGAATCCATTTTTTTCTTGTTTATAAGGTTATCTTCTTTCGCTTTCTGCTCGCATGAAATGGCTCCTAATAAAACCATCAAAGCAGTAAAGACACTCAAAATGTGTCGTTTCATGATTCTGTCAGTTGATTGAAATACAAAATTCGCACACTAAACGATACTTAGTGCTGTGCGATTGCGACAGTTATGCGGGTAGAAAGCGACACTATAATTATAAATGTTGCTACAAGTCAATCTAGGAAGGTTCGTGCCATATTTTGTTCTTTTCTACCGCCGCGCGTCAGAAGCATGTGATCGATGCATGTAGGCGGGACAGTTTGTTTGTTTCGTAGAACTACTTCATATACAGCACGGTGTAATCCATGTTGACTATCCATTAATTATGGCTACCTTTCAATAGTCAGTATGGATAATCAGTTTTGCTAAATCGTGGGTTGTGCTTCTGAATAGCCAAAAAATCCATATTGCATGGGTTAGCCAGTGAATCAAAACAATGCGGACTTTAAGTAATGTCAATTTAAATAAAGTAGAAGTAATTTGGTCGCTAAGTGTTGAGACGCCGGGAGAATTAAATTTTTAATTCATGTGAGCAGCCTGGTGCGACATCTTTACCGGATACAACAAATCCCCTCCATGAAGCTATTCCTATTCCTGTTGCTTTTTCTTCCATCGATTGTAATTGGGCAGAGTTCTGGCTTTCGGCAGCTTAGCACCAATAATGGACTTTCCCAAAACCACGTCGGGTCTATTTTAATGGACAAAAATGGCTTTATGTGGTTTGGCAGCGATGATGGGTTAAATATGTATGATGGATATACATTCAAGCACTATAAGCATGATAAGGCGGATAGCAACAGCATTGATGACAGCTATATTCAGGATATTCTGGAAGATAAAAAGGGAGATTTGTGGATTGCGACGTCAAGCGGCCTCAACCGGTTTGATCGGGCAACGTCGCACTTCCGACATTATTTTAATGCTGCCAACAGGCGAAGTATCAACGATATATTCGAGGATAGCAAAGGCAGAATGTGGCTGGGTACAAACAATGGATTACTACTGCTCGATCCCGAAAAAGGTACTTCACGCATATTCTTACGCGTCGATCGCAATCAAAATAAATACAAGCCACCTGCCAATATTTCCAGGATCATCGAGGACGCCGATGGGAAATTTTGGATAGGCACAGAATATGGATTGTACTGGTTCGATCCCGAAACACTTAAGTATATAGCGTATGTCAAGGGAAATGATGCTAAAAGTCTCCAATCCAGCTACATCAAGGCTCTTTACAGGGATCCGGCGGGCAACATCTGGGTCGGCACGCATGGTGGAGGCCTTTCGCTTTTCAAGCCTGAAACCAATTCTTTTCGGACTTTTGTGCATAATCCCTCGGATTCGCTGAGCATATCCCACAACGACATTCTATCCATTACCCAGAATCGCGACGGCAGGCTTTGGATAGGCACGGAGAATGGGGGGATCAGCGTTTACAACAAATCAACAGGCAACTTCACCAGGATCCGGCATATTGACGAGGACAACACGTCCATCAGCGACAATTCAATTTATTGTATCTATCGGGATCGGATTGATAATTTATGGATCGGAACTTATGCAGGCGGGGTCAACTTTCGTCCGCGTTTCGGCAAGAAATTTACTTCATACCGGAAAAATAATTATAGTGTCAACAGTCTGAGCAACAATCTGGTGCTCGCTATATGTGGCGATGCAGACGCTGACAAGATCTGGATCGGGACGGACGGGGGAGGACTAAATCTTTTTGACCGAAAAACCAGAAAGTTTACGTCTTTCAAGCACAGCGCGACCAATAGTAACTCGCCCAGCAACGACTACGTAATCTCCATTATCAATATCTCAAAGGATGTGCTCGGCCTGGCCTATCATATGGGTGGATTTGATTTTTTCAATATCCGGACCGGACAATATGTGCACCACTTGCCAATTCCGAATGACTCTCTAAGCCTTGCCACCGCGGATGTAAACAACATTTTTAAAGATCGCAACGGTGGAATATGGCTGGGCACGTGGAAAGGCGGCCTGGAATTTTATGATGTAAATACTGGCAAGATAAAGCACTATCGACATAATCCGCTGGACAGCACAAGCATCAGCGGAGACATTGTCACCAAGGTTTTTCAGGATCGGGCCGGGAAGATTTGGGTGGGTACATTCGAGGGTTTAAATCTGTTTGATCCGCTAAAAAAAACTTTCACAAGGTTTCAGACAGACATAAAAGACCGGAACTCTATTTCCCATAATAAAATCCAGACCATTCAGCAGACCAGTGACGGAATCTTGTGGATAGGAACATTAGGGGGCGGCCTCAATCGTTTCGATCCGATGAAAAGAACTTTTACTTCTTACACCGAAAAGCACGGCCTATCCAGTAACGTGATCTACGGGATCATGGAAGATAAGAAAGGCCACTTATGGCTGAGCACCAATAACGGAATCTGTGAATTTGACCCCAGAACAATAACTTTCCGCAATTTCGGCAGAGCAGATGGATTGCTGGGCAATGAGTTCAAAAGCAATTCTTTTTTCAAAACTGCGGACGGAGAAATGTTTTTTGGAGGTGTGAGAGGGTTCATAACATTCTTCCCCGACAGGCTGGTTGACAACACATTTATTCCGCCCGTTTTTCTGACCGATTTCTTGCTTTTTAACAAACAAGCACCCATTGCTCCCGGCTCGCCTCTCACGTCACACATTACGCAGGCGAAAGAAATCAATCTAACCTACAAACATTCGGTTATATCGTTTGAATTCGCGGCTCTCAACTATACCATGCCGGAAAAGAATCAATATGCCTATCAGTTGAAGGGCTTTGACGCTGACTGGATTTACAGCGGAACGACCCGGAAAGCAACCTATACAAATCTGGACCCGGGGGACTACGTATTTCAGGTAAAGGCAGCCAATAATGATGGCGTTTGGAATAATGAAGGCGTGCAAGTGAAGATTCACATTGCCCCGCCTTTCTGGCAAACGCTCTGGTTCCGGGTGCTGGCGGTTGCGCTGGGATTTGGTTTAATCTACATCATTTACCGGTTGCGCATGCGGGTTTTAAGAGAGCAGAAAGAGATGCTGGTGCACCAGGTCGAAGAAAGGACAAAGGAGATCATTAAACAAAAATACGAACTGCTAAGCCAGTCAGACCGGCTGCTCGACCTGAATGAGAAATTGCAAACTCAGAACAAGCAAGAACAACTGGCGAGGCAGGAAGCCGAAAAAGCCAACATGGCAAAAAGCGTGTTCTTGGCAACAATGAGCCATGAAATCCGCACGCCGATGAATGGTGTCATTGGAATGGCCATGCTGCTTTCTCAAACGGAGCAGACCGAGGAACAAGCCGAATACACCGAGACGATCATTAACAGCGGCGACAGCTTATTGACGGTTATCAACGACATACTTGACTTTTCGAAGATAGAGTCCGGGAATATGGAACTGGAAATGATCAGTTTTGATCTTAGGGAATGCATTGAGGCGGTATTAGACTTGTTTTCTACAAAAGCAGCAGCAATAGGCCTTGATCTGGTTTATGAAATCGACCCTCAGGTCCCCAGCCAGATCATCGGCGACAGCCAACGATTAAGACAGATCCTGCTCAACCTGGTTGGTAATGCAATCAAGTTTACGCATCAGGGAGAGATTTTCATCAGCGTGCTGCTTTCGAAGACATTGAATGATCAGGATATAGAACTTCGTTTCGCGATCTATGACACCGGGATTGGAATTCCCGAAGACAAGCTTCACAAACTCTTCGTAGCTTTTTCACAAGTGGATTCTTCGCATACCAGAAAGTACGGCGGTACGGGCTTGGGTTTGATCATCAGCCAACGGCTTGTGAATTTGATGGGAGGGGAGATCGGGGTAGAAAGCACGGTAAACAAGGGAACTTGTTTCTATTTTACAATTATTGCAAAGGCAAGCTTACTGGCGACCAGGCAGTACGTTCTTTTAAATTCAACAGGAAATGAGGGGAAATCCGTGTTACTGGTGGATGACAACATGACGAACCTGCGGATTTTGCAGTTGCAGATGGAGCAGTGGAAACTCATACCGGCCCTGGCTTCATCAGGAGATCAGGCTTTGAAAATTCTGGAAAGCGGATCTGTCTTTAACCTTATCATCACCGATCAGCAAATGCCCGAAATGGATGGAATCGAGCTTGCAACCAAAATCAAGAAAAAATACCCGTCACTTCCGATTTTCCTGCTCAGCTCAGTGGGGGATGATTCCGGCAGGAACCGCAAGGACTTGTTTGCAGCTGTGTTAACCAAGCCTGTCCGGCACAATGACCTGGGCAGGATGATCCAGATGCAGCTCAAACCACAGCGCGAAACAATTATTCCGAGCCATGAACGACCGTCGGCCAACCTTTCTACGGAATTCGCAGCGCTTTATCCGTTGCATATTCTTATGGCCGAAGACAATCTCATTAATGAAAAGTTGTTTGTCAATATCCTGAAAAAGCTGGGTTATGATCCGCTGATCAGCAGGGACGGTATTCAGGCTTATAATATGGCCATGGCCGACCGGTTCGATGTCGTGTTTATGGATGTTCAAATGCCCGAATTGGACGGTCTTGAAGCGACGCGCTGGATCCGGGAGAATGCGGTTGATCAGCCATTCATCGTGGCAATGACGGCAAACGCCATGCGCGAAGACCAGGAAGCATGTATTCAGGCTGGCATGGATCATTATATATCCAAGCCCCTGAGGCTGGAAGAGATCAAGGCAGCCTTAGGGAAAGCTTTCATCTATAAGAACGAGAAGCTTGTTGGTCACCCGCTTTAAATTGCAAAAGCATTTGTTATTTCTGAATCAGCCATTTTTTAATCCGAAAAAAATGGCTGATCTCAGGGATGGATTATTGTTTTCATTCCATGTAACTTTGAGGCACTGTCATTTTCAAGGCACATTGTCAGGGCATCTGCTGTCAAACCTGATCGTACTGTGTCCATAAACCGATTGATATTGCGTTCCATACGAGTTTTATCAGCGCAGCGATAAGGACACCGCTACCCCATACCTTGGAAAGACATCACAAAAACCAGATAGAAAAATTCGGCGTGCTCAATACGGCCACCGTAACTAAACTTGCAACCGAGCCGGGACTGATTTGATCAGCGCTTGCAAAAAACATTTATTTAAATCTTGTATGAAAAAATTGCTTCTAGTTATCACATTCAGCGCTTACGGGATCTCTTGCCCTGCGCAGCTTTTAGACCGTATCAAAAACAAGGTCGAACAAAAAGTGGCTGATCAGGTTGACCATTCCATTGATAAGGCGCTCGAAAAAAAGAAGCCAAAAGAAAACACGAAACCCTCTGATAGTCCTGACTCAAACACTCAGTCTGCTGAAACCGGAGTAGACACAGTAAAAACCACCACTGCGCCAAATGGTGCCCCGGCCAGCGCAGTAAGCACTGATATTACATCCTATTCCCGGTTCGACTTTATTCCCGGCAGCAAAATCATTGTTCATGAGGACTTTTCGCAGGATGAAGTGGGTGACTTTCCTGCAAACTGGAACACACGCTCAGGTGCTGAGCTGGTCACCATCGATGGCCGTCAGGGAAAATGGCTCCGCATTAACCAAAATGGTGTTTTTTATCCCGAATACCTAACCAGCGACCTTCCGGAGAATTTCACATTGCAGCTTGATCTATTGGGCAATAAGCAAGTCTCAAATATTGGCGAATTCATGATTAGCCTGATGCAGACCAGTGATACAGATCAAAAATTTGATTGGGGAAAGAACAATGCACCTGGGACGCCCAGCTTTAACATTTCCTTTCAGCCAACCTCATCCAGCAACGGCGACCTTCGCTATTCTTCCAATCTGATCGGAACCCAGTACAAGCACGGGGTCCCTGAATTTAATTTGAATAAAAATGCCGTCAAGATTTCTATCTGGAAACAAAAACAGCGCGTACGGGTGTATCTGGATAGTACAAAGGTGCTGGATCTTCCGCGGGCACTGGACGCCTCGGCAGCCTTGAACACGCTGACATTTTCTTCGGAAAACCCTGATTTCAATCAAAAAGGAGGCGCGTTTTTTATTGGTAACATTCAACTGGCGATCGGCGCTGCCGATACCCGTAACAAGTTGATCACCGAGGGTAAATTCACTACACACGGGATTCTTTTCGATGTCAACCGTGACCAGATTTTGCCACAATCTTATGGCGCCTTACAGGACATTGCAAGGATTATGCAGGAAAATGCTTCACTTCGGGTGCAAATTGTCGGGCATACTGATGCTGACGGCAATGATAATTCCAATCTCGATTTATCGAAGCGCAGAGCCAATGCAGTTAAGGAAGCGATGATTTCAAATTTCAACATTGACGGCGCTCGCCTGGAAACTGACGGAAAAGGGAAAGCACAGCCCATCGATAGCAATGAAACGCCAGTTGGGAAAGCCAACAACCGGCGCGTGGAGTTCATCAAACTTTGATGCTTTAACTGAAGAAGGGTAACATTACCTTGCAGCTGATTATAATTCTCCGGTTTGATCATCTTTTTGCATGCTATTCCACATATCCAGATCATTTTCATCATCAATGTCCGACAGTTCTTTGAGCAAACAATATGTAAGGGAATGTCTGGCGCATGTTTCAAGCGTCAATTCCAGCACTTCTGAAGTGCTCCATGGTATGTCTTCAAAGATGAAACCCTGAAAATTTCTCATGCCAAGTAGGTAATAGCCACCATCGGTTGCTGGTCCTATAACAATATCATGCGCATCCAATGCATCGAACGCCTCTTTGATAATGGACGCATTCAGGCCAGGGCAGTCGGTTCCTATGATAAGTACTTTCCGGGCAGAGGTCTCGAACACGTCTTTAAAGGCGTTTGACATCCTTTCCCCTAAATCGCTCCCTCTTTGTAACCGAAGTGCAAATTGTTGGTCACACTGAGGCAGATCGCTATGTAAATCATCGGAAAAATAAAGCAATGCTATTTGCCCGGATTGGCTGACCTGTTTTAATGTATGTGCCACAAGCTGACCATAAATTTCCAGTGCTTTTTGGTCGCCGACGGTCGCTGCCAATCTGGTTTTAACCTTGCCCAGGGTCAAATTTTTCAAAAAAACGATAACAGCGTTGGTCATAAATTAAAGTGCTAGATGGTGTTCCCTCCGCAGCTCGAACCTGCGCCTGCCGTACAGCCGTAACAGTGCTGACCAGTTAAGATATCACGATTATTTATCAGCTCCTGGTCATAACGGCTGATGTGGTTGTATGCGGGGGCAAATTCCATATCCAGCATTTGGTTAAAATCACAATCATACAATAAGCCATCCCAGCCAACAGACACCATTGATCTGCACATGACACCAGTTGCGGCGACAGGATTGAAGGCATTAACGAGCTTTTCCATATAGCCGTCATAATTATTGGAGCTGATCAGATAGTCCAGATAGCGGCTGACCGGAATGTTGGTTATCGCAAAAAGCTCATTGAATACAATGCCAAATTCATCATATAAAGCCTTCTTAAATTGACGCTCCAGGCCCTGTTGCGGAGCGGGCATAAATGCTCCGTTTGGATTGTATACCAAATTAAGAATAAGCCCGCTGCCTGCTACGCCATAGCCTCTTGCATTTAGCATCTTCAATGCCTTTACAGAATCTTCAAACACGCCTTTCCCTCTCTGCCGGTCGGTTTTATCCGCATTGTAAAAAGGGAGGGAGCTGACCACTTCAATCTTATGTTCCTTGAAGAAATCGGGCAGGTCATTATATTTCGGGTTGGCTACGATAATGGTCAGGTTGCAGCGTACGATAACGTGTTTGCCAAGTGCATGAAGTTCCGCAACAAACCAGCGAAAGTCGGGATTCATTTCCGGAGCCCCACCTGTGAGATCAACCGTGGTAATGTCAGAATTTGCGAGTGTGTCCAGGCACTGCTGCATGGTATCCCTGGTCATAATTTCCTTCCTGTCTGGCCCCGCATCAACATGGCAATGTTTGCAAACTTGATTGCACATTTTACCCACATTAATCTGCATAGTGGTTGTTTTGACCGGTTTCAAAGGAAACAGGGACGCAGCTTCCAGCTTTTGTTCGAAAAGAGGCAGGTGCAGATTTTCAAAAACCTGGTCATGCAATGTTTTGATCTGCGATGCAGAATCGGCCAACACATGCCCGCTTGCCTTGAGTGATTTCATTGGACCGTTAATTTATCAGGGAATGCAGGCAACTGCTTACATTGAAAGATCTTTTGCTTTGTTCATCATCTGAACACTATGAACCAAAGTCGCTCCACTGCGTATGGCGGCTGCTACGTGCACGGCTTCCATCATTTCAGCCTCGGAGCATCCTTTTTCCAATGTGTCTGTCGTGTAAGCGTCAATGCAGTAAGGGCATTGTACGGTATGGGAAACAGCCAGGGCGATCAGTGATTTTTCCCGGGCCGTGAGCGCACCTTCGGCAAATACCGAGCCGTAATAGGAGAAAAATTTATCAGCCAGTTCTTGTTGGAACTCACCAATTGCACCAAATTTTTTCAGGTCTTCCGGGTTATAGTAGGTATTCATGATTGCAGGTTAAGATGATGATTTATATACGAGAATCAGAATTATAAAGATTGGGCCCGCCGTGATCTCAGCGGTAATCCAGCATGGATTTATATTTCAAGGCAATGCTGGCCGGTTCTTTTTTCAAATAAAACATAGTGAAAGCGGTCAGATTAGCGAGCTGCACACGCAGCCAGCTATTGTTTTCATACTTTCTAGCGGATACGATCACTTCTTTGGGGATTATTTTAAACCGGGCCATTTTCCAGATCCTGATAATGATATCATAGTCCTCCATAATGGTATAATACTCATTGAACCCATTGAGCTGGCTAAACAACTTTCTGGTGACAAAAAGGGTTTGGTCACCGCCGCGGCACATCAGCCGGTCGAAACGGGTAAAGTAATTATTGATTTTCAGGATAGCGCGGCTTGAACCAAAGCGGAAGCGGTAACAGCCTGCATCGAACCCTTCTGATACTGCTTGTTCAATGTCTTTGAAATAATCCGGATTGATGCCAACATCCGCGTGAACGAAATACAGCACATCTCCATGGGCAAAATTGGAGGCATAATTCATTTGTGCTGCTCTGCCCGGTTTGGAAGATTTGAGCACACTGGCACCGGCCTGGGCTGCGATTTCCATGGTGGCATCGTTGCTTCCACCATCCGATACTATGACTTCAACAGGCTGATCGCCAGCATATCTGAACAAATCCTTCACAAGACCGGCAATGTTAGCGGCTTCATTATAGGTGGGAATGATTATGCTGATTTTCATATAAGTATAGGCACGATCTTAGCTGATCCAATCCAAACAATTTGACTGCGCGTACGTATGTACGAGGGTAAGTTGTAAAAAGTTTTGTTAAAAGAGTGGCTTTGTAGCATTTGAAGTCCGCATACTTGATTATTGGTTTTAACAATGAATAAAATGAAATGGATAATGGTGATTGCGGGCCTTGTCTTGGCTTTATGGGGAATTGGCTTACTGCCTGTCGCCGGTCAAGCTAATAAAGAACCTGACCAGAAATTGATTGAACTATCCGGAAAACTGCTTTTGCAGGTAAAAATGGACCAGTCTGTGGATAGTCTTCGCGAGGCTTTGGCAAAAATAGAAACTGACACGCTAATCTCTGGCTTGTCCAACGATGAAGCACGTAAAACATTCTGGATCAACATTTACAACGCCTATTTTCAGATTCTTGCAACAAAGGAGAAAAAAACCAGGCCAGCTATTTTTAAAGAAAAACTGATCACGATTGGTGGCCTGAGGCTGAGTCTTGACCAGATTGAGCATGGAATCCTGAGAAGGTATCGGTCCAAATTAAGTTTGGGTTATCTGCCTCAATTTTTTCCTGGCAAGATCATTAAACAACTTGCGGTTTCTAAAATTGATTATCGTATCCACTTTGCCCTGAATTGTGGTGCGACCAGTTGTCCGCCAATCGCATTTTATAATTATGGTAAAATCGATAAACAGCTGGACATCGCTGCATCGTCGTTTTTGAAAACGGATACAGAAGTTGATTCGCTCAAAAAACAGGTGACGGTAAGCCGGATACTGCAATGGTTCAAAGCCGACTTTGGTGGAAATAAAGGCATTAAATTAATTTTGAAACAATACATGAACCAGGATTTTTCAGATTACTCCTTGGAATTTAAGGAATATGACTGGACGCAAAAAATGAAAAATTTCGATTCATAATCTATCCTAAACGCTATACAATGTTCATTCTGGATGCAAAGGATATTGCTTCACTGGAAACCTACCTGCAAAGCCAGGGATGGTTATCAAGTCAGGATCAGGTTCGTCAGGTTTCTGTTCCGGGTGAAGGGAATATGAATTATGTGCTGCGGGTAACGACCCATGACAGATCTTTCATCATCAAACAGTCCCGGGGATATGTCGAAAAGTACCCGCATGTAAGTGCTCCCGCCAACAGGATATTAATCGAAGGGGCATTTTATCAAACGACAAGCGTGGACCCGTTGATAGCAGATTTTACTCCGAGGCTTATTGGCATGGATCAGGAAAACAATGTCATGGCCCTGGAAGACCTGGGCCAGGCCAGCGATTTTATGGTTCTCTATCATTCATCCAAGGTTCTTGAAATGTCTCAACTTGCGCAGCTGACAGATTTTCTGAGCAGTCTGCACAATGGTTTTTACCGCAAATCACCGCCTGACTTGTTTAAGAACAATGCCATGAAGGCACTTAACCATGAACACATATTCCGGTATCCGTTTATGGAAGACAACGGGTTTGATCTGGATACGATCCAGCCAGGATTACAAGCTGCCGCGGCTGTTTACAAGAATGATTACGAGCTGAAAGGGGAGGTCAAATATTTGGGTGAAATCTATCTTTCCAGCGGAAACTGTCTTTTGCATGGGGATTTTTATCCGGGAAGCTGGCTTGAAACAACGCAGGGGATAAAAGTTATCGACCCCGAGTTCTGCTTTTATGGTCGGGCCGAGTTTGATCTTGGCGTCATGATAGCGCACCTTTACCTCGCCGGGCAAAGCAAGGCATTGGTGGATTTTGTGCTGGATAGGTACAACACCACATATCAAATCGATTACGCTACAATGAATCAATTCGTCGGCGTCGAAATTATCAGGCGACTGATTGGATTGGCACAGTTGCCCCTGCACCGCACATTACAGGAAAAGCAAGAATTGCTAAGATTTGCAAGAACGCTAATTATGGCCTGATGGAAATTTTTAAGTCCTAACGATTCTCCATCCATGCAAGAAACGAGGGCGCTTTTTCCTTGTTGATCAACAATTGATCAGGCGTTTCTATGACCAGCTTAACGTACAGTTTTCGCATAAAATAATGCTCGATTTCCTTGATCGCCGAAAAGTTGACCAGATACTGCCGGTTCATTCGGAAAAATTGTTTTTGGCTCACAGACGCCGCGATCTGATCCAGGGATTGGCTCAGTGAAAATTCTTGCCCATCGAAACACATGATCATTGAAGTTTCATTCCGAATGTAGAAAAAGGCGATCTGCGCGGTTTGGACTGTCGTATATTTCTGATGTTTGAATACCAAAAAACTGGTTTTCTCGGCCTGGGGAGCCATCTTGCTCAGTAACTCGCTCAGGTCTGGAATTACTTTTTGCTGGAAAAAGTTTTTCAGGTCGTCGACTTTGCCGAGCGCGCCTGCAATGTCTTCGTTCGAGAATGGTTTCAGCACGTAATCCACGCCATTCCGCTTGAAGGCTTCCAGCGAATATTCGTCAAAGGCCGTGCAAAAAATGACGGGACAAACGACCTCCACCGATTTGAAAATCTCAAAACTCAGCCCGTCTGCCAGCTGAATGTCCATAAAAATCAGGTCTGGCTGCGGCCCCGCGGAAAGTGCTTCAACCGATTCTTCGACGCTCTGATATGGACCGGTGATCTTGGCTGCCGGACGCAGTTGCCGGAGCATATTTTCGAGGGATCTGGCTGTTTTCAGCTCATCCTCAATGATTACGATGTTCATAAATGATAGGAAGTCTAACCTGAAATAGGTCTTGGCCGTTGATTACCTCCACCTTTTTGTTCAACAAATGACTGTATTTGAGCTCAATGTTTTTCAATCCCACGCCCAGGGAATCTTCCTGGTTCTTTCTTAGCTGGACCTGGTTTTCAACAACAATGCTTTCACCTTCCATGTAAATGCGGATCTGCAAAGGCCGGTTTAGTGATACAATGTTGTGTTTAAGACAGTTTTCAACCAATAATTGCAATGTAAACGGAGGGACTAATGTATCTGAAACGGCATCGTCAAGTTTGTTTTGGAAAATGAATCCATCTTCAAACCTGGCCTTTTGCAGAAAAAGATACGCATTCAAAATCTCCATTTCTTCTTTCAAAGGAATCAGATCCAGCTTGCGGCTTTCCAGCGTATAGCGGTAAAAGTTGGCGAGTTTTAATATAAAATCCACCGATTGCTGATCGCCGGTTTCGACCATTGCTTTCAGCGTATTCAGGCTATTAAAAAGAAAATGCGGGTTCACCTGCTGTTTCAAAAGATCATATTGCGCACTCAGATTATCGTTTCGAAACCGTTCCAGTTCCATGCTCACATGCTGATTTTCATAATTCTGTTGCAGCATATTCAGGAACATATAAAACACAAGGTTGATCAAAATCCCACGCACTTCCACCATCAGCATGGCGGGGCCGAAGTCAATGTGCGACAATATAAGGTGCTGAATGTAAGCCAGTCCGAGCATGAGGACCAAACCAAACGCCAGGGAGTTCAGCAATTTGGCATATGATATCTGCTGTCCCTGCGGGCGATTGCTTTTTTGCGAAAGCATATAAATATTGAAATACCACATAATCACCGCAAACGCAGCTGTAATACCTGCATTCACAGCCGCTTCCAATGGCACAAACTGATGCGATGCCAGTTGCGGCACCGAGGATAGCAAACCGATCACGATGGAGCTGGTCCAGATGATCTTGTTTGAGACTTTGAAAGCTTCTTTTGTTACCATATCAAATCGGGCGGTCCATGTGCGATTCCAGTTTATTAAGGAAAAACGGCAGCGTGCTGGGAAGTTATAAATGCAATCCGCTGTTCCTTGTCCGGTCGGTCCTCGCCAGGCTGATCACCTTTCCCGGTCTGGAAATCATATTCAAAAGCAAATCGCGTCTCATTTCTTTGCACAACTTTCAAATGCTCTATGGAATAAATCTCTCCATTCATCTTGGTGCCGTACCATTGCGGCATTGGTTTTTGCTTCCAGGTTATCAATGTAAAGTGTGCGCCAATGTTGGGTTCGGGCAACGAATCGGAAGCACTTTCCAGCGCAAGATCATTTCCGTAGAGCATAGCAATGGTGCCCTTTTTGTTATTAATGATGGATTTGATCACCTTCTGGTTTCCGGCATCGTACAGATATTCCGGTGCAAGCGTGGCAGTGTTGCGGTCGTCGCAGGACAGCATTAAAAGTCCGATTGAAATGATATAAATTGAAATAGTCGACTTCATTTTGATATAATTATTTGGTCGGAATGTTGAATACAAAATCATTTTCAGGTGCCAGGAGCCGGTGACAGTTGGCGCAAGTTTGCTCGAAGAGGATCGTTTTGCCTGCGGGTTTCAGATCAAGGCCATCGAATTTAGCAAATCCCCAGCCTTCGGTTGTACTATATTTTTTGCTGTCTTTGATCATGAACTGAGCATTTTGGAAGTTGCCGGGCAGCACATTTCCATCCTTATCCTCCGCTTGTTTTCCCCAAACAACTTTCACTATCCGTGCCCCGTCGGGAAAAGGAAGTTCGCGTTTTTCAATGGCCTTTACCATAATATCGTTTCCGTAAACGATCCGCATGCTGCCACCGTCGAATTTGTCGGTGACGCTGATGATTTTCCAGTTTTTGTAGTCCTCAGAATAGGGAATGCCATTTAAGGAAACCGGCGTTTTTTGAGCTGAAACTTTTTCAATTGAAGAAGTTTGCGCAACAATCAGGGCGGTATCCACCTTATGCCGTCCGGGAAGCGTGTTTACATATTTTTTCAAAACTGCAAGCTCCGATTCAGATACTTTACCACCCGGATGCGCCAGCTGGTAACGTTTCAAAGGCATTTTCCCCTGCTCGATCGCATTCACCATTTGCCAAAGCAACAACTCTTGCACACCGGCCGGATTCTTATCCCATTCCGAAAAATTAAATCGCGAGCGCGCCTCCTCAATATCGTGTCCTACCAGGAATGACGCCGGGGCGATCTTATCAAACCATTCCACCTTGGCTTCATTGGAATGACAATCATAACAAGCCCGCTCCAATATCTGCTTCACCTCCGCTGGAACCGCAATCTCGCTCGTGACAGGCGGATTTTCAATGGGAGGTGAGCTTATTTGCAGTCCCAAAAAAATTACAACGACCATGATCGCCGCACCTCTGTAAAATGTTAACCCTGGCTTTTTCATTCTAATGTAAATGTCTGATTATCAAAGCCTAAAATTATAGTTAGATCGCTTGAATTATTTTTTGACAAAGGTAAATAGCAATTGGTATCAATATTATATCAGTATACTATGTGATACCAGCTTGCTATCTACCTCCGGAGCATTCTGATTTTGAATACCCGACATTAAACTGCCACTGTGATCTCGACATTGATATTGCCTTTGGTCGCCTTTGAATACGGGCAAGTTTGGTGCGCGGCCTGCACAACCTTGGCGGCGTCATCCTGCGACAAGCCTGGAAGATTAACCAGCAACCTTGCCTGTAATGCGTAACCTTCATCGCCGGAGGCCAGGTCTACTTCCGCGTCCACGGACGTCTCCGCAGGAAGCTTGATCTTTAATGTAGACGCATTGATTTGCATGGCTCCGAGAAAACAGGCAGACCAGCCAGCCGCGAATAGTTGTTCGGGATTAGTGCCTTGGCCGGAAGATCCAGGCGAAGATAGATTAATGTCCAAGCGCCCGTCTGAGCTTTTTGCTGCGCCTTCGCGGCCGCCGGTAATGTTCACTTTTCCTGTATACAAAACTTTACTTACTGATGCAGCGGCTTTGGCTGCAAAAACGATTTGATTTTCCATTGTAATTGATATTAAAAAATTGATTTAAAATTATTTATTGATCCAAACAGCCACTTCCTACAATTGCACTTTTAACGCATCCAGAAATGCGATCAGTAATAGGCTTTTAAAAGTGGTCTGTGTCTTCATGATCTGACGGTTTATTTGTGATCCGATGACTCAAACCTACACGCTCATGCAAGAAAAGAACAGCAAATAAACCGGCAAGTGGACAATTTGGGGAGTGGGTTAGACAAGTTAGCCGTTGTTAAATTCGACGTTTGTTGTTGTGCGCAAATTTCGCAGCAATTCCCCGGGAACAAATAATGGGCAGAGAAGGGTACGCAAAACGCGGCCATCTCATGTATACATGAGATGGCCGCTTAAATATGCAATTTCATCCTTGATTTTTTCCTGAGATATTATTGGTCAGGAACTGGGTAAGCAACATTTGGGTGTTACCATTTTTTAGAATTCAATTTGTCCGCGTATTTCGCCACCTGGATAGATGATGTTATGGATGTTGAAATAATACATGCCATTTAGTAAATCAGTTTCATTAATCGCGGTTCCGTCAACCAAAACCGAACCGGAATATGCCCCTGCAAGTTTCTTCGGAATTAAATTGAAAAAATCATGCTTAATCGAAGCATTTACGCCTCTGGGAGCTGTGCCGTGAATATGCGCTCCGGTTGGAATGCTGGTCAGGTTTTTCCAGGTGAGATAATAGCTGAGCACTTTTGTGTTCTTATTGTAAGATACATCTGCGGTACCGATTGCACTGGTATTTTTGGCAGGCACTTCTTGCATTACATCAATGGACAAACCCTTTTTGCTGATAATATGCGGCTGGTTATAAAATTCTATCTGGCCTCTGATCTCGCCACCCGGGTTAAGAGGTGTATGGAAATTGAAATAATAGAGGCCATTCAACAAATCCGTCTCGTTGATGGCAACGCCATCGACCAGCACACTGCCCGAGTAAGAACCCGTTGTTGTTTTTGGGATTGATGAAAAGAAATCGTGCTTAATGCCGGCATTGGCACCACGCAATGCGGTACCATGAACATGCGCTCCTGAGGGTAAACCGGATAGATTATACCAATTAATGGTATAACTAAGAAGCTTCGTAGTCTTGTTGTAAGATACATCAGCCCAACCATAAGCCTCGCTATCCTTTACCGGGAATTCCTGTTCAGGGCTAAGGAGTAATCCCTTTTGTTCGATTACATCGCTTGGTACATTGTGATCCTCACAGGCCGAGAATACAGTAAGCAATAACATTACCAGTAATAATTTGAATAAATTTGTCTTCATTGGTTCTTCTTAGTTTAGTTATGATTTTTAATATGATTATCATAAAGTTAAGATTAATGAAGACATAAAACTAGAATTTTGATGTCGCCAGATTGCCTTTTTTAATAAATAACCAGCATGCCGATTTCAAAAATCGAGCGTTTTTGTGAGATAGGTGTACAGGCTACATTTTAAATAGTCTATCCAACTTCTAGGGGCCAAAATCCATAGCAGTCCGTAATGCGGCATTTACGTTTTGTTAAACTTCTTTTACGTTTCATTAACCTTCTTTTACCGATCTCTGGCCAACGCGAGGATAATAACTTTTAGTTTTGCGGCCACCGCTGTGGCAGCCGCCGCTGTGGACAAAATCCTTTCAAACCATTCCGACCAAACCATTTATGAAAAACCAACGCCTCTTTCTGATTCTTTCCTTTCTATTCGTTGTATTTCACGTCCAGGCGGATGATCTGGACGATTTTATCCGGAGCCAAATGAAGAAGCGGGGCATTCCCGGTTTGTCCCTGGCTATCATTCAGGACGGAAAAATCTTGAAGGCGCAGTCATATGGATTTATCGATAAGGATGGAAAGGTGCCTGTCACGACGAACACCTTGTTTCAGGCCGGCTCGGTGAGTAAATCGGTTGCGGCTATGGGCGCTCTGTATCTTGTTGAACAGAATAAACTTTTTCTGGATGAGAATGTTAACGTAAAACTTAAAAGTTGGAAAGTTCCCGATAATGAATTTACAAATGACAAAAAGGTTACACTGCGCGGCATACTAAGTCATACCACCGGTCTTACAGTACACGGATTCCCGGGATATACTGTGGGCGCGAAGATCCCTTCGGTAGTTCAGATTCTGGATGGGACAGCCCCAGCCAATACACCAGCGGTTCGCGTAGACTTTGTTCCGGGCTCCCGTTGGAGGTATTCAGGTGGCGGTTATACCGTCATGCAACAACTGATGGTGGATGTGGCTGGCGCTGCTTTTCCCGAATTCATGAAACATAATGTGCTTTCGCCACTGGGTATGAAAAATAGTACTTACCAACAACCTTTACCTCCGGAACTGGCAAAATTGACGGCAACCGGTCACTACAACAATCGGAGTTTAGTAGAAGGCCGCTGGCACATTTATCCTGAGATGGCAGCAGCGGGATTGTGGACTACGCCGTCCGATCTGGCCCGGTTCGCGATTAGTATTCAGAATGCTTATGCTGGAAAATCAGGAGGTGTATTATCCCAGTCCATGACCCGCCAGATGTTGACAGATCAGAAGAACAGGGATGGACTTGGTGTTTTTTTGCAGGGTGACAGTACTACGCTCCGCTTCGGTCACAATGGGCGCGACGAAGGTTTTGATGCGCTACTTACCGCTAGTGTGGACAAAGGACAAGGCATTGTGATCATGATCAATGCGAATGATAACTCGCATATGATGGGCAGGATTGTTGATTTTATCGCTGACTATTACCACTGGGATGGATTTCCTGTCAAGGCCGCTAAACCGGCCGCGGTAAATGTGGATTCGAAAACTTTAAAGGCTTTCGAAGGTCGATATGAATTATTTAATAATCGAATTGTCACTTTTGAGGCTGAGAATCAGCGACTCTTTACCTTGGAAGATGGTTTTATTGATGAAGAATTTGTGCCTGTCGCTAATCATACCTTTACATCCACTGACCGCAATGTTTCTGTGATCTTCAATCCTGACGCTACTGGAAATGTGACTGGCTTCACGCTTAAAGACGATGATCAAAGGTATGAGCGAAAAGTACCACGTATTGGGCCGCTTGCGAATGCCCCAAAAACCAATGTCGATCCTGATCCCTCACGCACACCCAAAATCATGGCGGCTTTGCAGGCTATCGTGAAAGGTGGTAAAATATTAGAAGAAGCATCAGGCCTCACTTCGGGAGCCAAACGCGATTTTGCAGGAGGAATGCCAGAGCCGCAAACCTTGAAATCGTTAACTTTTATCCATTCAGAAAACGTCGCGGGCCGCGGAATTCAACGCCATGAAAGCGACGTAAGCGAAATAGTAACTTACCAATTGAAGTCCAACCAGCCGGACACCTATATAATTGTCCACCTAACCTCCGACGGCTTGGTGACGGATTTTGATCTCGTTGAAAAATAATAGCTATTTGAAGCGAATTATGTAGGCATTTCGTTATCGGCAATCAGGGGTAAAAATACCTTTTAATAACGGCAATTTTTTTAACCGAGCAGGGTTTGCTTGTTACACCCGTTTGCTGATTCTGTTCATGCTAATTTGTCTTTGCATGTTTGATTTGAAGCGTGTATCCAGGTTCTCTGTTAATTTCATATGCTTGGTAATCCGCCCCTGAACGCGCTTGCGCCACATCCTGAAACTGCTGGACAACATTTCAGTCCGCATAATTTTGATCACCTGCTGTTCGCTTAATGAGAATTGCGCTTGGATTGCTTCAAAAGGCGTCCTGTCTTCCCAGGCCATTTCAACTACACGGTCAATTTCTTCGGGCCTTAACTCCTTATATTTTTCCTGCATATTACTACCGTCTAATGTTGCTAAATATGATAGTTGGTGCGAGCACTCGGGACTTTCTACCACCTTAACAAGCAAGTTAAAATATGCATGCCAATGCCCTGCTTGGCTTTCACGCTTGGGATGCTTGTTACTAATTAATCTTCTGGCATCTTTTCATGCAAATGAAGGCTGTTAGATTACGCAAGAATAGCCTTTGTTGCTAACGCAAATAATGGAGACCCGCTTATTTGAGACAGGCAAAAACTTCGCGATAGAACTCGGGATGGGATTGCCAAGTCTGTCCGGTGACCATATTTCCGTCGCGGACGGACTGCTGGGTAGAATACATGCCACCACCCATTTCGATTTCGGTACGCACATGTTCGTAAGCAGTTAATTTTCGGTCTTTTGCTAGTCCGGCTGTAACCAGGATCTGGATACCATGGCAAATGGCAAAAATCCATTTTTCCTGCCGGTCAAACTCGCGGACTACTTCCAAGAGCCGGGAATGGTTGCGCAGGTATTCGGGCGCACGGCCTCCCAGTAGCAGAATAGCGTCATAATCCTCTACAACCACCTCTTCAATCGTCAAGTCTGAGGACAGACAATAACCTGGCCGCTCCACATAAGTATCCCAACCGAGTTCAAAATCGTGCATCACGAGGTTGAGCCGACGCTTGCTGGGCGCGGCAATCACGGCAATGTCACCTTCTTCCTGAAAGCGGTGAACGGCATAGAGGGTTTCGTAACTTTCGCCACCATCCCCGGTAACGATCAAGATTTTGCGATTCATGGCTTAATGGATTAAAACTATAATATTGGTAAAGCCATTTTACGCGGCTAAAAATCAAAAGGCAAAACCAGGTGAGTCCTACCTACCTGGCCTAAGCTGGCAGCCGCATACTCAAACAGGGTCCTGGATTTCTTTCGCCGTGTTATGTATAGGCGAGCTTTGCTTTAAGTAACTGCCATAGTATAGGCAACACTGATAATGCAACGATACCTAATACTACTTTCTCGAAATTGTCCCTAACCAGTGGGATGCTGCCCAGATAGTATCCAGCAAGGGAGAGGCTGACAACCCAAAGGATTGCCCCAACGATATTAAATTTAAAAAAAGTGCTGTAATTCATTGCCGCAACACCACCCACAAAAGGTGCCAGGGTCCGGACGACCGGTACAAAGCGTGCGATAACAATCGTGGAGGCACCGTATTTTTCATAAAACCCGTGCGTTTGGGCAAGCTGTTCAGGCTTTATCATTCTTTTTCCAAATATGCGGATTTGTTGGATTTTGGTCCCGAAGTGCCTTCCTATCAGATAATTACAGCTGTCGCCCAATATCGCCGCTATTAGAAGCAACGCTATTACAAGCCAAATGTTGAGCGAATCCGGATATTTAGCGGCCATCATTCCTGCAGCAAACAACAGTGAATCTCCTGGTAGAAACGGCATGAAGACGACCCCGGTTTCGATAAAAATGATCATAAAAAGTACAACATAGGTCAATGCCCCATACTGCTCAATAATATTTCCCAGATGTTTGTCCAATTGGAAGAACACATCAAGGATCTGGTGAAAAATTTCCATGTATGAAGGATTTTTTATTTATTGTTAAGCATCAAAAAGCAAATGATGATGTAAATAAGAATGATCACAAATGCGTATAGCAAAGCGGTAAAGGTTTCGTCTTTCTGTCTGGTTTGTTCGTTTTCCATGATCATCTTGATAATAGGTTTTGCTTTGAATTAGGTGTATGCAATTTTTCCTGTTCTTAAAAGCTCGGGATTCGTGCCATTATTTGGCAGTTACATCAATATTACATGAAGGGACTTTTCTGAGATAAGTCAGTTTCTTGCATTTTTATTTTTACAGTTGTAAATTTACTAAAAATAGTTTTGGAAAGGAAGCTATATCAAAATAATATACTGGCAAGCCGAATCAAATCACTTATAACGGGGAGTTAACACGATGCTAGTCCTTATATTGAAAACTTAATCAGCAAATGCTCATGGAATTCGAAGTTATCGTTTCACTGTTGTCGCTGGTCGCTTTGGAAGCGGTTCTTGGGATCGACAACGTGATTTTTATATCAATAATCGCTGCAAAGCTTCCTGCAAACCAGCAAAAGAAAGCCAGGCAGTACGGTCTGATACTCGCAGGTGTGATGCGGATTGGCCTTCTGCTTGTAATCTCTCTCATTATGAAACTGGATAAAGACCTGTTTGTGGTTTTTGGTGAAGGGTTTTCAGGAAAAGAGCTTGTTTTGCTCGCAGGAGGTTTATTTCTGCTCTACAAAAGCGCTACTGAGATTTACCACAAAATGGAAGGAGAGGAGGGCGACCAAAGTAAACAGATAAAAGCTTCCTCTTTTGGGCAGGTCCTTACCCAAATACTGATCATGGATATGGTTTTTTCCATCGATTCAATCATCACGGCCATCGGAATGGTAAAGGAAGTTTGGGTAATGTACGTGGCAGTTATTGCAACGGTGATATTAATGCTGGTAGCTGCTGAAACAATCAGTAATTTTGTAAATCGGCACCCGGCGTTCAAAATGCTCGCTTTGTCATTTTTGTTACTGATTGGCTTTTCTTTGGTCAGCGAGGGCTTCGGGCTTGAAATTCCAAAGGGCTACATTTACTTCTCTATGGCGTTTTCACTGTTGGTGGATGTGTTCCAGATGCGCATGAACAAATCAAAATCTGCGCCTGTAAAAACCCATGAACATTACCAGCAAGGTGAAGATCGCCTGCTACCATAGCTTTTTAACTATGTAAAATGGAAGCCAACTAAATACTATTGGTCAGTATAATTTCGGCCATTACCATCAACGTTATGAAAAAAATATTTCAGTGGAGTTACATAGCACCCGCTATTGCCTGGGTTTTTTACCTCGTGCTGCCTATTGGTACAGGCTTTGTAGTCAACTCGTTAGCCGTGGTTGCTTTGATTGCAGGTGTGTTTTCGGCGGTACACCATGCTGAGGTGGTCGCACACAAAGTAGGCGAACCTTACGGCACGATCATACTGGCAGTAGCGGTAACGCTTTTGGAAGCTTCGATTATTGTATCACTCATGTTGACGGGAGGCGTCGGTGCCGATACTTATGCACGGGACACGCTTTTTGCAGCCGTTATGCTTATTCTGAACGGCATCCTGGGTATCAGTATGTTTGTAGGAGCATTGAAATTCAAAGAACAGAGCTTTGAAACAAAAAGTGTAACAATTGCTTTGGTAAGCCTGGTATCCATTCTGGTGCTTACACTGGTATTGCCAAATTTCACCACAAGTATCGCCGGACCTTCTTACAGTACCCCACAGCTCATTGCGATTGGCGTCTGCTGCCTGGTCATTTATGGGTCTTTTATATTTACGCAAACCATCAGGCACCGCAAGTATTTTTTGGCAGAAGTTTCCGGCCAAGAGAAAGATGTTACCCGAAGCGAAGCACTGACCAGCCTTGGTTTTTTGCTCGTATGTTTAGGTGTAGTTATTTTCCTGGCCAAAAATCTCTCCCCGGTAATTGAAAGCGGAATCATCGCAGCCGGCTTACCCACGGCACTGGTGGGTGTGGCTATTGCAGCCGTTATTTTACTGCCAGAAGGCATTGCTGCTATCCGTGCGGCCAGACGCGGCCAATATCAGACGAGCATTAACCTTGCCCTCGGTTCGGCATTAGCCAGTATTGGACTTAGTATCCCTACTGTCGTGATTGTCTGCACTATCATGGATCTGCCCCTGATACTTGGCTTGGGTATGAAATCCATGGTCCTGCTTGTCCTCTCAGTTTTTACGGTTATGCTGTCACTAAACAAAGGACAAACCAATGGCTTGTATGCGATTGTGCTCCTGGTTAATTTAATGATGTACATTTTCACAATCGTATTTCCTTAAATACATTAATCGCAAGCTCTTATGACTTTTACCAAAACCTGCTTGAACATCGTTTTTGCCCTGATTGCATGGTTGCTATGGACGCCCTGTCTGGGTCAGAAAAAATATGAGCGGGAGCATAGCATCAAGCCGGATGCTGTTCCCCAAAAGGCAATGGAGTTTGTTAATTCGGTGTTCAAAAAACCTAAAATTCATTGGTACCTGGAAGAAAGCCTTACCGGTAAGACCATAGAAGCAAAGCTGAAATCTTCGGGGAAACGGTTTAGCATTGAATTCGATGAAGCGGGAAATATCCAGGATGTTGAAATATTGTCGAGTATCAGTAAAATGAATGCGAATGGCCGGACGAAATTAGAAGATACGCTGAGCAAAGCATTTTCGCGCTACAAGGTTGTCAAAACCCAGATTCATTGGAACGGATCAGCCCAAACCTTGCAAGAGTCTTTAAACAAGGATAGGGCCGTAAATGGTGTCCTGATCAGGTACGAGCTAATCGTAAGAGGTTATCGGGACAAAATCGAAAACTATTTTGAAGTGCTAGCTGAAAGTGACGGAACCATAGTGCGTATTAACGAGATTGTGCAGCGTAATACTGATAACTTAATATACTGATGTATAAATCGTTTCTAGCTTGTCTGTTATATATCATAATCCCAGTTACGGCACTTAGTCAGGCCAATTACAGGGCAGGGACGCTTTCTCAAATCAATGTTAATGTCAAAGTAGCTGAGACCTGGAAGTTAAATACGAAGCTGGAAACCCGGCAAATATTTTCCAGCAAAAAGCCGGAAGCACTCGCCAGCCATCGTTTTGATTACGAAAGGACAGATCTGAATTTTATACTTACCAAAAAAGTGTCAGCCGACAATACCGTCGGCGGAGGTTACCTGATACGGTTGGAAGACGGACGGTTTACACATCGTTTCATACAGCAGTTTAATCATGTAAAAAACCTGGAGGTGCTCAGTGTTGCACATCGCATAGTGGCTGATGAGACATTTAGTGCTGACAATTCACCAGAGTTCCGCCTGCGATATCGCCTGGGCCTGGAAATGCCTTTGAACGGTCAGCAGATCGATCCTAAGGAATTTTATGGGAAGATAAATAATGAATATTTGGGTATTTTCTCAAACAGCGATCCGGATCTGGAAATACGAGGATTAGCTGCAATAGGGTATAATGCTTCCGATAACAACAAGATCGAGTTAGGCTTGGAATACCGCGTAAATGAATTTAATACTCAGACAAAAGCGCAACAATTTTGGCTGACAATTGCTTGGTTTGTAAGTATTTAAAGCAGTTAATTGGTGCGCCACTTCGGGATTGCTAAACATGGCCTCATCACTTCTTCTTTTGCCACTATTGTCAAAATGCTGTTGAGGACACCGCTTGTTAAAGAGAAATAACTTCTGTCAAATGTTCAACACGCTGTCCGAATGTAATGTCGGCTGCGTAAAATTGCAGACTGGCAAAAATCCACTTACAAAAAATACTTTCGATACGCTGCCGGCAGCGCACTAAGCTGCTTGATGCGCACATCACGATAAAAAACTTCGGCGGCTTCGCTTTGCAGCTGGATCTTGCCGCTGGTCATCGGGATTTCTTCGCCGCCGGGTTTAATGTAACGTGAGTTTTTCAAAACCATCACCACATGCCCGTTTACAATATGCAGACTTTGTCCCTCAAAACAGATTAATTCCAAGGTATTCCATTCATTATCTGGTTTTTCAAAATTCCCAGAGCGCATACAGAAATAGTCGCTTCCTGATTTGAATGTGCCAAAAGGCTGGCTTTCATCAGCGACGCGGTTCATCACACCTTCGGATGGAAATGAGCGGATATCGATCGCAGAGCTTGCCTGGCACCAGAAATCTCCCATATGCCCCTCCATGATCTGGAATTCCTGCGACATCATCCAAGTACGCCAGTATTCAGCACCCGCTTCACCGATAGAATGGTATAAAATGCCTGAATCACGCAGTTTTTCTTTCCGGGGTTCATATTTGTTTACGCCCCATTTGACCTGTAATTTGAGGTGGTAGTTTTTGTAAGATTGTTTGGTAAAAACGCATCCGTAAAGCTCCCCGCTAACCCGTAAAACCGGGCCGCCCGGCTCGTCGAGCACTTTAAAAACCTGACTCTTATCCTTGTTATATCCAACGGGTGCTATTTCCTTGCCAGCCGCGTCAACTGGTATTTTTCCATTATAATTGTCTTTATGCTTGTAGCTGAGATAATTCTCCCATTGACTGAGATCTTTATCCAGAAGCACAACCCACTCATCCTTATTTTGTATGGAAGGCAGCGTACAAATGCTTAATAATGCAGCCAGCAGTAAAATTGTCAATCTCATATCGTTTTCAGGTTGTAAGTGCCGTATTCTGTTTTTCTACAAAAATAGAAATGAAAAAATGTCTGTTTTTGTACAAATCCATCATATGTCGGTAGATTTGCATTAAGATCTTATTCCATGAAAAGATATATTCTTCACGAGCCCTTCAGCATTTACCATTTTGAGGCCGATGTGTGGCAGCATTCCGTGCACAAGCACACATATTTTGAGATCATTTTTATATTAAAGGGGAGTGGAGTGCACCATATCAATGGACATGCTTACGTGTATGCGAGCGACGATGTATTCCTGCTGGGGCCGGAGGATTTTCACCATTTCGAGATCAGCGAAACCACAGAATTCTGTTTTGTCCGTTTCAATGAGTCTGCCGAAAAGCAGCAGCCGGAAGCCGCCTGGCAGCCGATCATCAGAACGTTGCTTAGCACTTCGTCGCAAAGCTCCAATTCCATTGTGACCGATAAGCAGGAAAAGCGAAAGTTACTGCATTTGCTGGCTGTGCTGGAGGCGGAGTGCGCGAATGATAAGTCTGCCTATTTCGATATGGTTCGCGACAGCATCTTGCGGAGTATGCTACTGGTTCTTGCGCGGAACCTTTTCAACCATTCTCCGGCCAATGATGCACGAAAATATTCTGTGGAGGCGATTCTGATGTACATTCGCCAGCATATTTTCCAACCGGAATGCCTTACGATAGAGCATCTGGCGCTGCAATTTAATTATGCACCGGCTTACATCAGCCTGTTTTTTAAAAGGCACACCGGCGAATCGCTCAAACAGTATATTATCAGGTATAAAGTCAGAATTATCGAATCGCGGTTGCTTTATAGCAAGCATACACTGACGGAAATAGCGGACGAATTTGGGTACACCGATGAGAGCCACCTTTGCAAACAATTTCGCAAATACACAGGCATTTCGCCTGCATTATTCCGTCAACGCGGATGACGATCATTGCAATTGAAGTAGCATTTCAATGCCATTTTACGACATCATTATGAACCATTTAATCTGTTAGCAAAATGAAAACACAATTCTTAAAGCGTATTACCCTTCTTCTGCTTCTTGTCCTGGCCATTTCATTTTCTTGTAACAGGGAAAACAACATTGCTCCGGAACAAGACTTAGGCTTACTTATCCAGACGAACAGCGGTGAGTATAATAAGCTAATGGCCGCACGCGAGACTTTTGACGGCACACCTTTCGAAATCAAAGAAGTTGTCAGAACGGGTAACACACTGAAAATACAGGTGACCGGCGCCGGTGGTATAGAGAACTACAAAGTGGTCTGGGATGGTTTGCTGCTGGAATCTTACCCTATGCAGGCCAAACTTGTCGTAGGATACGACGTGCCGGATGGCGTTCAGGATGCCATGTTACATAATTACACGCTGGAAGTGGATCTTCAAAAGCTCTTTGGTAGCGTAGCAAATGCGTCTGACGTCACCGTGCAAGTGTCTAACGGCTCCAAAAAACAAGATACAGTAGTCGATCCCGACGGAAGCACATCCAGTCCGAAGTAACACAGCGTCCTATTCAATCACCTTATCTTCTATTGACCCTGGTTAAGCCGGGGTCAATACCGTTATATCTTATTGTGGAATGGCTATCTGATTGCACAACCGATGAAAAACAATGGATTGAACGCTGCGCAAAACGAGATCCCAAAGCGCAGCAATGGATTTTTAAGCATTTTTTTGGTTTAGCGATGGGAATATGTGTGCGATACCTTTCTGTGTACGATCTGGCGCAGGAAGCAGTCAGTGATTCTTTTCTCAAAATATTTGATCAGCTACCCAGGCAATTGCCGGATATCCGGTCTTTCAGGGCATGGATGCGGGCAATGGTTGTTCGCACAGCCATTGACTATTTTCGAAAGGAAAAGAAAAATTTTGCTTTAACAAGCCTGGATGCAGTTTTTGAAATTGCTGAAATTGATGCAGAAGTGATTTCAAATCAGTCAGTAACAGAGATTTTACAGCTGCTTGAAAAACTCCCGCCTGTCTGGAAGGTCGTATTCAATTTGTATGAAGTGGAAGGATATAGCCATGAGGAAATTGGTAAAATGTTGGCCATCTCGGCCTCATCGTCAAGGGTTTATCTTGCAAAAGGGAAACAGAGCCTGCGGAAAATGATAGCGATACAAAACGGAAGCAATTGAAATGTCAGACCAGGAACCCGATAGCAAGCGAATGATCGACCAGCTCTGGGAGTATACGGAGCCCTTTCAGCCAGGCGCTTGGCAGCATTTTGAGCGATTCCGCGACAACCGCAATCGTAAAAGAAGAGTTTTGATTTTTTGGATGAATGTGGCCGCTTTGCTGATTGTTTTCGGGACAGCCATATTGATAAATCAACTAGTTCCCCGCGGCAAAACAACGAAAGGTATACTTGCAAAAAACCAGATAGAAAGCACCAGGCTTTCTGGCAAACAAACCCCTAAAAATTTACCCAATTCTAAAAATGCAAGTATTACGGCATCCAGCTCGGATTTAGTGAAGTCGAAGATCAAAGATCGTATAATAACTAAAACGCACAGCCCGAAAACTTACCAGGAGGAATCGCTGGCTGCAACGCAAGACAGTCAGCCAGCAAATAAATTCCCAATAGAGGATCAAATACAAAAGCAAGAATTATTGAGCCTGGACTTTTTGCAATCCCTGCCTTTGAGGTTTCAAAGCGTCCATTTCAGCAAGTTATATATTCCGCCTCTGCAGCAGCATTCAAAACCAGCGCCACACGAGGCCAGATCTATTCGTTTTGGCGTGGCCGTTTCACAGCAATCAAACCGGGCCGCTAACACGCATTTGGAAATGAATTATGGTGTAGGCGGTGCTTTGTATATTCCGGTCACACAGAAAATCACCTTTGTTACAGGCACATCCGGAAGCAAACAGTCTCTAAATGTAGAAAAAAATGCGGCGGCGTCAACACCCTTGGGTGGATTTGCGCAGTTACAACGCGCTCATTATCAGTGGTTTAATGTGGAAGTGCCTATGCACTTGCAATACAGCCTCAAAAATTTCAAAAAGACTGCAATCACTGCTGTTGGGGGTTTATCCTGGATGGGTAGTGTCGGGCAAGTCTCGGATTACTTTTACAAAACCAGCCGCAAAATCACAACTGTATCCGAAACTGCAGGCGGCCCCGTCGTAGTTTCAACGCAAACTGTTGAAGATTTCAGCTCAGTTAGAGAGAACGATAAAAGAGGCAACTGGACCTTTGGCGGCGCTCTTTATTTGGGGATTGGATTAAATTATCAAATGCAAGATTACGGTTTAGGAATCGAACCATATGTTAAATATCCGATCGGTCCCGTAACCGCTGAAAATTTACAGCTCACTTCCTTAGGCATTCAATTGAAATTGACAGGATTACTTGGCAAACCAAGATAATACCAAACTTTAAACTATAACATTTATTTGCCTCCCTCCACATATTGAACTTGATTGTTATAAAAGTAATGAAATCACAAAACAGTCATAAAAAAATAACCCCGGCCATGAATTGCCGGGGTTATTTTTACTCATTTAGTCTTAGATCAGTTCGGATCTGAATTGCCTTTTTTGTCCTTCCGTTTCTTTTTCGATTTGTTGTCCGACATGTCGGAATTTCCTGCATTGCTGTTACCCGAGTTTTCGTTCAGATTACTTTTCGTTGAATCTGCTTCACTGGTCGTAACCGGGGTTCCGGTGGTGCCTGTTCCCTGCGTATTGCTGTTGCTTTGCGTTGCCGAATTGTTATTAAACGGGCTGCCGTTCTGCTGTCCTGTCGGATTGATGCTGTTATTCGTAGTGCTGTTGTTCTGCGTACCCGAAGCAGCGGTGTCCTGCGTGGTGCTGTTGCTTTGCGTTGCCGGAGCAGTGTTGCCCTGGTTAGTGGGGCGCTGTCCCGTAGGATTGATGCTGTTATTGGTAGTGCTTTGATTTTGCGTCCCCGAAGTCGAGGTTCCCTGCTGGGTTGTTGTGCTCGTCCCCTGTTTCGGCGTAGTCTGATTGGTCGTGCTTTGCGCAAAAAGCGTCCCGCCTGCTAGAAGCATTAATGCGGCGATCCCTGTTGTTATTTTCTTCATGATATCATTTAAATGTTGATGAATGCGGAAGGTTATCAATTTCCGTTCCAGCAGCGCTGTTGGGGTTTCTCTGCAAAATAAATCTGCCGGGAAGTGCTCGGATAACTTACTGGCAGATTTATATAAATTACCGGAAGAAACATAAACATGAAGAAGGCAACTGCCCGGACGAACAGTTGCCTTTTTCATGTGGGACAAAAACGCCCGCTTACTTTACAAGCGTCGCTTCCAATTCCACGCATAAGGTTTCATAAAGCGTTTTTACCTCGATAACACTCGTGACTTGCTTTATTTCGTTCTCGGCGATCCATTCGGTGAATGTGTCGAAGACGGAGAAAAACTCCGGGTGGTTGGTCGTGTATACGGTCAGGCGGGCGATGTTTTTGAGTTCGTATCCGGCCTGGCTGACGACCTGTTCGAGATTATGTATGGCCAGGAGCAGCTGGGTGCGCATATCTGCGTCGCTCGATGTGCCATCAGGATGTACGGCGGCCTGGCCTGCCACGTATAAGGTGCTTTCGCTATGCTTCACTTCTACGCCTTGATTGTAGGACCGTCCGTCCTGCCATTTCCAAGGATTTATGATTCTTTTTTCCATTTTTAAGCTTGTTTGATTTCCAATGCAAAACTAGCGATCGCATTGAAAACCATCCCGTGACCTGGCTCACGACTTTGGTGTGAGGTAAGTCACACTACAAGTCCAACCGACTGAGCGTCTCGCGGGAAACACCCAGATATGCAGCGAGTTGCGTTTTGGGCAGGCGTTGCAGGAGCGTTGGATGCTGGGCGACAAACTGTTTGTAACGTTCGTGGGCGCTGGAAGTCATCAGCGAAAGAATGCGGCGCTGCCCCGCTAAAAAGCCGGACATTACTTTTTCCAGAAAGAAATGCTCGATTTTGGGCAAACCGACACGTAATGCATGAAAATTGTCCAGCGACAAGCATAACGCTTCGGTATCTTCGAGACATTCCATGGAAAGTGTTGCCTTTGTGCGCGTGTAGTAAGCTTCGAAATCGTTGTCCCACCAGTCTTCCATAGCGAAGGCCAGAATGGATTGTTTTTCAGTCTCCTCATCGGTGTGAACCAGCTTGGTCAGTCCCGACAGCAGGAAATAATTATAGGGCACCAGCTCTCCCCGCTGCACCATAAACTGATGTTTTTTAAATTTTCTAAAAACAAAATGCTTTTCAACGAATGCATATTCATCGTCCGTTAATGGCACCAGCTTCTCAATATGTTGCCGCAATTTCGAATGCATCATGTGTTTGGGTTGCTTAACTCACCAATTGAATGCGCAAATTACATGGCCGTTCCCGAGTTTCGGGCGTACGGAATAATGGATTGAAAATAGCCCTGCAGGAATTCGTTCGGTGGGATCAGCAGATTGGGCGGACCGATGTATTACTGGTCTGCTTCCAATTTTTCTTCCAACACAATCCTGCGCAAGAGATCTTCCTGCAGGCATTTCTCCTCCGGTCATCGAGATAGTTACAAAGGTCAACTTTCGCACCACATCATTAGTTGCTTCTACGGCTCAAATGTTTTGTCTGTACGGCTCACGAGGCTGTCGCCTCCTGGTTCTGGACTGCGGTTAACTCCGGACCATGATTGCGAAAAACATCACATGCCAATTAAGCTTATGCCTTCGAGGTTTGGCTTGCCGAAAAACTGTTCTTAAAGCTGAATGCATATGGAGACGGACCATTTGTTTTTAGATATTCGAGCCGCTCCACCGCCTGCTCAATGGTAGGATATTCCCCTGCGGGTATCCACCACATGGCCATGTACACACTGCCATAAACGGAAAACCATTCGCGCCTTCGTTTTAAAAACTCGGAATGGAAGGAGCGGTAAGTGAATTGTTGCAAAGTCGTTATATCGCGCCAGACCGATATATTGGTAATGATGGTGGGGTCCTGATAGGGGTCGAACGCGGTTGCGTTGTTATTCTCATCCTTCAAACGCCACACAAATCCTTCGCTCATTTCTGCAAGCGCGTTGACAGCATCCAGATTGTCCACAAATTCCTTCATCAGTGGGTCATTGATATTGACGCCTCTCATTTGAGCCACATTAATCTGCGCCAATTGAAATTGTCCCATGGTCTGTAATTATAATGTTGGTTTGCAAAATTGGTAATCTTGCCATGGTTAGGGAAACAGGAAGTCTGTGTAATGTATTTTTACCTGGTTAAACACCCGTTATTTCTTTGTAAGCTGTATTTGAAGGCTGATAATAGAGTGTTACTGCCCCGGAACCGAAGGTTTTCGTGTTCACCAGGTTCCAAACCGTCCGGTCGCTGATCATTTCGAACAATGGCAAACCCTTTCCGACTATGACAGAATGTACCATAATCTGCAATTCGTCCAAGAGGCCAAGATTTATCAGAGCAATAATCAGACTCCGGCTGCCAACCAGAATATCTCCGCCATGCTGTTTTTTGAGCCATTGGACTTCATCTTTAAGGTCTCTTTTCGCGATCCTTGCAGTTTGCCATCCGACGTTTTTCAGTGTGTGTGAAAATACAACTTTGGGAATGCGGTCCATGCTCACTGCAAAGTCATCCGTTGACTTGTCGCCGGTCGGATTTTCTACTACGCTTTTCCAATACTCCATCAGCAGATAAGTGATTCTCCCGTAAAGAGCAATGTCTGCGCTTTTTATCAGTTCAGCGTAATGCTGGTGTATTTCCTCCCCCGGAGAAATTGCCGTATGGTCGCAAAATCCGTCAAGCGTCATATTGATCGCAGCGACTATCTTTCTCATGTTATTTTGTATTTAGTGAACAAACTTCGAACCGCTACAAAAATAACCTGGTGATAGACCGTGTTGTGAAGCCATATCGAACAAATTAAGGGGGGATTCAGGACATAAACTTAGTTTGCCTCTACATGTTTCTTGAAATTGTCGAGAATGGCCTGCCAGCCGGCTTTCTGCATTTCGGCAGGGTTAGTCTGCTCGGCATCGAAAATCTCGGTTACCGTAGCGCTGTCCCCGTTGTCCGTAAAGGTAACTTTTACCTGTCTGCCATCTTCCATGTCATATTCAATTAGACTTTCCGGAATGACATTTGAATAAACGCCTCCAAAATCGAAGCTGAAACTGCCATCTTTTGCGGCCATAGTCGTTTTGAACTTGCCGCCTGTGCGCACATCGTTTTCTGCAAACGGTGCATGCCAGTCGTCCGAGGCAAAGCACCATTTTGTAATGTGTTCCGGTGCGTTAAATTGCTCCCAAACTTTTGCAATAGATGCATTGACAGTGGTTTCAACAGTGATTTTTTGTGCTAAGGTTCCCATTTTGTTTTTGTTTTTTTTGTGAATTATTACATTACAAAGATGGCCGAAGTTAGCGTAACGAGTGGGTGCCTATTATGACAAAATGGAGGGTCCTTTGCGTCAAAAACCTAACTGAGCTGATTTTGATCCACATCTTCCCACATTGATTTCAGTTGTTTGATCTCTAATGAGTGTTTGTGCACCATTTCCATGTGCTCCCTTTTTTCCTGCCTTTTCAGATTTTGCACAACCATGTAGTGTCTCCGCATTACCAATGCTTGCTTGATAAACGACACGTCCGATCCCAAAGCTTCAAGCTCTTTCAAGTGCTTATAGCCCAGTTGCGCCTTCAATTGTTCCGAGTCAGACTCATGCTGCCTCTGTCGTTGCTGTTGCATCCTCAACAGCCTAACGTATTCCTCCCGATAGTTCTCTTTCATGTTTCTTCTACATTGACGTCAAATATATTCTAGCTAACTAATTCGTTATCAGTTGAGTACAAAAAATTCTTTTCTATTTAGTGGCAAAAAATATGCCAAAATATTGCTCGCCCGGCTACCTGAGCATATTTATGTGACGGTGAGTGTGTTATCGCGATCGGAAGTTGGGGGAGAAGGGACAACAATTCTTGATTACGATCAAGCGGGCTATTCTGGGCAATAGCTTATTTTTGGCCTGACATTTAAAAAGAAAAAAATGGAACATAGAGCTGCATCAATCAGGCCATTTATAGGCGCTGCCGATTTTCATTTGTCCAGAAGCTTTTACCGGGATCTGGGCTTTGAGGAAGTTGTGCTGTCGCCGGATATGTGTTTATTCAAAACAGCAGATTTGGGGTTTTATCTGCAGGACGCGTATGTAAAAGACTGGATCGATAACACAATGATTTTCCTTGAAGTCGAAGATGTGAATGTTTTCTGGGAGCAACTCGTCGCCCTCGACCTGACCAGCAAATATAAAAACGTGCGGTTAAGCCCAATTCGCGTCGATTCGTGGGGTTCCGAATGCTTCGTGCACGATCCATCCGGCATTTTATGGCACTTTGGCACCTTTTCCAGGAAGTAATCCGATTGTGATGGCAGCAAAATGAAGCCACAAAAAGACCTGGCGTGTAGCTGCTCGCTACACGCCAGGTCTGTTAATATTTCGATCAGATTATTAAAATGTGCCTCAGGAGACCCCGGGCGCCAGAACTTTTGATTATAAATTAATCTATAAACTTGGTAGAATAAATAGTTTATATAATTTTGCGCTTCAAATCTATAAAGTCTATCATTCAAATATTTTATTTATTACGATTAATCTCTTTTACCTAACAATGCCTCAACCTTTCCATTCCCATCATTTAAGGTTACTAACCCTGGGTTTGCTGCTGCTGACTTTTCCTGGCTTTCCGCAAAACCTGATCAAAGGAAAAGTAACCTCGGCCAATGACCAGTCGGCGCTGCCCGGCATCAATGTGTTGATAAAAGGTTCCACAACCGGAACGACAACCAATACCGAAGGATTTTACGAACTGCAGGCTGCCGACGACGCCATACTGGTGATTTCCGGGATCGGTTATCTTACACAGGAAATTCCGGTGAAACGACGTTCTCAGGTGAATGTCCAGCTAAGCGACGATACGCGCCAGCTGAACGAACTCGTGGTGGTTGGTTACGGAACACAAAAGAAACGGGATTTGACAGGCTCAGTAAGTTCCCTGGATACCAAGGATTTCAACAAAGGTGTGCAAACGTCTGTTGATCAGCTTATTGCCGGAAGATCGCCCGGTGTGCAGGTAACGCAATCCAGCTCCGAGCCAGGCGGTGGTGTAACGATCCGCATACGCGGTGCCAACTCGATCAATGCCAACAATGAGCCATTGTATGTGATTGATGGTCTGCCGATTAATAACACTTCGGTTGTGCCCGGCTCCACGGTTGTAACCGAGCAAGCGCCACGCAATCCGCTGAATGCATTGAATCCGAACGATATTGAGTCGGTAGAGATCCTGAAAGATGCTTCCGCAACGGCCATTTACGGTTCTCGCGGTGCCAACGGGGTGATTTTGATCACGACAAAAAAAGGTGTCAAAGGTAAGCTGAATGTTAACTACGCTGTTTCAGGAGGAATTTCGGAGGTTACCAAGCAGGTTCCGGTATTGAATGCAAAACAGTATACCAGCCTGCTCAATGACCTGCGCGCCGACCAGAAACAGGCGCCTGAGTTCTCAGCGGAGCAAATTGCGCAGATAGGGGATGGTACTTACTGGCAGGATGAAATTTTTCAGAAGGGAACCATTCAAAACCACCAGCTGAGCTTTTCCGGTGGGCAGGACAAGTTTAATTACTATGCGTCGCTGAATTATCTGGATCAGAAAGGCGTGGTGATCAGTTCGGGCATCAAGAAATATACGGGCCGGGTAAACCTTAATTATACCGATGATAAGTTCAAATTTGGTTTAAGCCTTAATTCCAGCAATGTTAAAGATGATTTCGTGCCCAATGGCGTGAGTGTTAATGAAGGCGCAGGAGTGATCAACACAGCCATTTTCCAGGACCCGACGCTTACAATCAAAAACCCGAATGGAACCTGGACACAAACACAGATCGTAAACCTGGAAAATCCTGTTGGATTGGCCAATGAAGTAAGCGACTTTGCCACCACCAACCGAACATTCGCGAGCGTTTTTGCAGAGTACTTTTTCCTTCCTGAGCTTTCGGCAAAAGTCAATGTCGGAACCGATCGCCAGGATTCACGTCGTGATATTTTCACTTCACGGCTCACCAAAAGGGCGGAAGGCACAAAAGGTGTGGCGAATGTGCTAACCAGTAATTCGTACAATAATCTGATCGAAGTCACAGCCCGTTATAGCAAAGCATTTAACAAAAATCACCAGCTGGAAATTCTGGGTGGTTATACTTTTCAGGAATTCGAAACGAGCACATTAACAGCGGGCGCGCAGAATTTTCCGTTGGATGCGTTGGGGACCGATAACCTTGCAGCGGGCGCGCAGAGCACTTTTTCACTCGGAACCGGACGTACGAAAAACCAGCTGCTGTCGTATCTGGGACGGATCAATTACAATTTGTATGATAAATATTTGCTGACTGCCTCTATTCGTGCGGACGGCTCGTCGCGGTTTGGCGATAACAATAAATACGGCGTTTTCCCATCCGTAGCGTTGGGCTGGCGGATTAAGGACGAGCTTTTCCTGAAAAATGTGAATGCCATCACCGACTTGAAATTCCGCGCCAGCTACGGTGTGACGGGTAATCAGGACATCGGAAGTTACAAATCGCTCGTATTGCTCGGGCCGCAGGGCCAGGCGATATTTGACGGAACGCCTTATGTGGGTATCTCGACCACACAGTTGCCAAATCCCGATTTGAAATGGGAAACAACCACGCAGCTGGACCTGGGAATTGATTTTGGTGTGTTGGATAACAGGCTTACGGGTAGCATTGATTATTTTCAAAAAGAAACAAAGGATTTGCTGCTGCAACTTCCTGTGCCGCGCACGACCGGTTTTACGACTACATTCAAAAATGTGGGCGGGCTGAAAAATTCAGGTTTCGAGCTGGGTTTGAACTCGATCAACATTACCGCTCCGTTCACATGGAGAACGTCCGCTAATTTTTCAACCATTAAAAATGAAGTGACGGATCTGGGTGCGCTGCCATTTATCCTGGGTGGTTCCGCTGGTTTTACCAATGATTTCACGATCATCCGCAAAGGCGATCCGCTGAATGCTTACTACGGTTACATTGTCGACGGCGTTTTTCAGACGGGCGACAACATTGCCGGTTCCGCGCAGCCATTGTCGCGGCCAGGGGAATATAAATATCGCGATGTAAATGGTGATGGGGCGATTAACTCGCAGGACCGCACAATTTTGGGATCGCCCTTTCCCAAGTTTACATATGGCCTGAACAACGATTTTACTTACGGCCCTTTCAATCTTTCTTTCTTCTTTCAGGGCGTGCAGGGGAGCCAGATTTTCAACCTGAACCGCACCGAATCGGAAAACCCAATCTCGTTCCGCCGTAACCGTTTGGTAGAAACTTACACCGATCGCTGGACACCGGCAAATCCTACGAATGCGAACTCCTCCGCGATTCCGGTGGCCGTCGCTTACACGAGCAATGTGAACAGCCGGGCAGTGGAAGACGCCTCTTACCTGCGCTTAAAAACGCTGCAACTGGCCTACAACTTCCCGACGGCAAAATGGAAATATGTACGCAATGTGCAGATTTATGTAACGGGACAAAACCTATTCACCATCACTAAATACACGGGTTACGATCCCGAGGTGAGTGCGTTCGGAACATCCAATGTGCGTGCCGATTACAATGCATTCCCATTGTCGCGCACTTACACAGCAGGCCTGAGTATCAACCTATAACATTGCAGAAGATCTTAACAAAATGAAAAAGCTGATTTTTATATTTTTGCTACTGACCGTTTTAGGGTGCGACAAGCCTCTTGAAGAAGAAGTATTTTCCTCATTTGGTCCTAATAACTTTTTCAATACAGCCGATGATGCAGAGGCACTTTTAAATGCGGCCTATGCGCTTGAACAAAAGCAGGGCACGGATGGTTTTCGGAATATTTTCGTCATGGCCGAGGTGACTACGGACCTGATTATTATCCGGGAAGGCGGGCTTCGCGGACTCGCGCAGCCGCTGGAAGATTTTACCTGGAATGCGTCCCACGAATTTTTCGATACAGCCTGGACGCGTTATTACAGCGCCATTTACCGCGCTAATCTGGTCATTGATAATGTTCCGAACATTGATTTTGATGCCGAAAGAAAGAAACAGATCTTAGCCGAAGCCAGGTTCCTGCGCGCGAGCGGCTACATTTATCTGTACGATCTGTTTGGCCCGACACCGATCATTACCAGCAGCAGCAGCACCAGCGAAGACCGGCCGGCCAGAGCCAGCAAGGAAGAATTTGTGAAATTTATATCCGATGAATTGACCGCTGTAAGCGAAATCCTGCCTGTAAAAGCAACGCAGTATGGCAGAGCCACCAAAGGTGCAGCACTGGCTTTTTTGGCGAAATTTTATTTAAACAATAAAAACTGGGCAAAAACGGATGAAACCGCTCAAAAGGTAATCGATCTGAACAGTTACAGCCTTTTCAATTCGACTAATCGCGCGGATCTTTTCAAGCTGGCCAATGAAGTGAACATTGAGTTCATTTATGTTCGTCCACACGTGGCGCAGCCGGGACTAGGCACCAATTATCTGCCTCACGCAGCGCCTCCAAACTATAAATACAAAGGCACAGCCAAAGCGAATTATGCAACGCAGCTGAAAACATTATCCGGTTTTTACGATTCTTTCGATCCGAAGGACCAACGCCGCCAGGTTTTTTTGACAGAATACGACGATCTGAGCGGAAAACACATTGTGTTGGGACAAGATGATAAACGGAGTTTCAAATTTGAAGAAGATTTGAATGCAACGGGGGCAGATTTGGGCAACGATTTTCCCGTGGTCCGCTATGCCGACATTCTTTTGAGCAAAGCCGAAGCATTGAACGAATTGAAAGGGCCGACGCCCGAAGCGTTAGCGCTCCTGAACCAGGTTCATGTTAAAGCCGGACTCACCGCGTTAACATTGGCCAACGTAGCGACCAAAGACGCTTTCCGTGCGCAGATTTTGAAGGAGAGAGGATGGGAGTTTTTCTCCGAGGAACTGCGCCGCCAGGATCTGATCCGCCATGGCAAATTTATCGAACTTGCCAAAGGAAGGGGCAAAGTGGCATTTGACTACCAGGTGTTATTTCCTATCCCCCAAAGCGAAATTGACCGTAATCCGAGCCTGAAACAAAATGAAGGTTACAAATAAGCTAGGGGCTTTCTTTTTGGTTTGATTTGATAAAATATGAATATGAAAAAAAGTCTCTTTTCTGTTTTTGTAACAGCATTTTTCCTGCTTTCTGTGACCGGTTTTGCCCAAAAGACAAAGCAGCCAAATTTCATCATCATCCTCGCCGATGATCTCGGTTATGGCGATTTGAGTTCTTACGGTCACCCCACGATCCGCACGCCGAACCTGGACAAAATGGCGCTGGAGGGAACGCGTTTTACGCAGTTTTACGTCGCGGCCAATGTGTGTTCGCCGAGCCGCGCCGCCTTGCTTACGGGCCGGTTGCCGATCCGGAACGGCGTTTTTGGGACCAATAGCGCCAACAAAGTTTTCTTTATCAATTCCACCAGCGGACTTCCTAAACGTGAGACAACTTTGCCCAAAGCATTGAAATCGAAGGGTTACCAGACTGCTATTGTCGGAAAATGGCACCTGGGTTCGCTGCCGGAGTTTTTGCCGCTGAATTATGGTTTTGATTCCTATTTCGGTATTCCGTATTCCAATGATATGGGCAAAGAGTCCTTCCGCACCGGCAAGGATGGAAAGCCCATTTTATCTACTGAAAATCCGCCATTGCCCCTTTACCGCGATTCTAAATTGCTGGAAACGGAGCCGGACCAGGATCTGCTGACGAAAAGATTTACGGCAGAGGTTACGGACTTGATCACTAAGAACAAGAACAAACCATTCTTCATTTATTACGCAAGCCCGTTCCCGCACGTGCCACTGCATGCGTCACCGGATTTTGCCGGGAAAAGCAAGCGCGGTTTGTATGGCGATGTAGTGGAAGAACTGGATTGGAGCGTTGGGCAGATTTTGAATAAATTAAAAGAGCTCAAACTGGATAAAAACACATTCGTGGTGTTCCTGAGCGACAATGGTCCGTGGCTGATGAAATCGCTGATCGATGAAAATGGCGGTTCGTCTGGCTTGCTGTACGAAGCCAAAGCGTCCACCTATGAAGGCGGCATGCGCGTTCCGGCCATTGCTTGGATGCCCGGAACGGTTAAGCCGCAAATATCGTCGGCCATTGCAACTTCCATGGATTTATATCCCACAATCCTGAAATGGGCTGGCGCCGAGGCACCTGCAAACGCACCGCTTGACGGGAATAACATTGCTGAAATTCTCACAGGAAAAACGGATAAGGTGACGGACATTGTGTATTACTACGATGCCAACAACTTGTACGCGATCAGAAAAGGAGCTTATAAAGCGCATTTTAGAACAAATCCTTCCTATTCGCAAAAGCCTGCTGCTGAGCATAATCCGCCATTGTTATACAACCTGGAACACGACCCTTCGGAGAAATTTGAGATTGGAAACAAAAATCCGCAGGTGATCGAAGAATTGGCGGCAGCTTATAAAAAGCATCTGGAAAGTGTGGTTCCCGTCGACGCTGAGCTGGATAAGCGCGAGGTGCGAAAGTAACGCATTACAGCCCTACGCCACCCGTCACTTCAATGCGCTGACCATTGACCCATTTGGCGTCTTCGCTACAGAGAAACGCGACGACGCCGCCAATGTCATCCGGCAATCCAACCCTGGTCAGCGCGGTAATACTTTGTACAAAAGCCCTTATTTCAGGAGAATCCTGCATGGCACCACCGCCAAAAATGGCTCCTGGCGCAACCACATTAACATTAATCCCACGCGAACCCAATTCAAGCGCAAGATATCTCGTATAGACATCGACGGCGCCCTTCATGATCGCATAGGCCGATACACCCGTGAAGCTTTGGCGTGAAGTGGCCGAGGATAAATTAACGATCCGTCCGCCGTCGCGAAGATGCGGCAATGCTTTTTGTGTAAGAAAGTAGACGCCTTTGAGATGGATGTTCATCATTTCATCGAACTGCTCCTCGGTGGTTTCGGTGACGGCTGCTGTCAGGCTTGTTCCCGCGTTATTGATCAGGAAATCAAAGCGATCTGTGCCAAATGATGCGGATAATGCTGCGTTCGCCTGTTCGAAAAAGGAGTCGAAGCCGCTGGTGTCGGCGGTATTCAGCGGTAACGCAACTGCCTTCCGGCCAAGCGATTGAATGGCAGCAACGGTTGCATCCGCTTCGGTTTTGTTGCTGCGATAAGTCAGTAATATATCGGTTCCTTTTTTCGCCAGGTTTAATGCGATGTCTTTTCCGATTCCACGGCTTCCACCGGTAACGATTGCGATTTTTTGCGTTGTCATTGACTTTTTATGTTGATTAAAAACAATGCAAAAGTCCATGAAAAGCACATATACGGGTTTGTTCCGTACAATCAATTTTATGTATAATTCGAACTTTCTGTCTGGCGACGAAATGCGCCGGGAGAGAAGGAAGTTTCGCTTTTGAAGAATTTGGCAAAATGGGCGAAGTCGGAAAATCCCAGGCAATCGGCTATCTCGGCAATGGTCCAGTCGGTATGTCGTAACAATGCGCGGGCCTCCTGTACGATCCGTCCGGAAATGAGCTCGGTTGTTGTCAGTCCCGTGGTTTCTCTGAGGACTTTGTTCAAATGGTTTACGTGCACCGAAAGGTGATCGGCATATTGTTTCGCCGTGCGTAATGCGATTTGATGTTGTGGGTTTTCAAGCGGGAATTGTCTTTCCAGCAATTCAATAAAAAGGGAAGTGGTTCGGGCAAATGCGCTGTGATTCGGATGCAGCATCGTAGTGGACTGCCGCTTCTGGCCAATATGGATCAGTTCGAGCGCATAGGCGCGCATGAGATCATATTTATAGGCATAATTGGATGCAATTTCCGCCTCCATGTTGTCAAATATGCTTTGTACACGCGCCGCTTCACTTTCCGACAATGCATAAACAGGGTGCTCGGGCGACTTGAAAATGGGCAGTTCGTCCAGGATCGCGCCGCTTTTGGTCGGGTGGAGAAATTCTGCGGAGAAGACGCAAAATTGCCCGGTTTGTTTCCCGATAGGCAGCCAGTTGAAAGGTGTTTTTGGCGTTGTAAAGATCAGCGTAGGTTGTGTGATCTCAACCGTGCGGTCGGGGTATTCTGCACGTGAACGTCCTGTCAGAAAACTGATTTTATAGAATGCGCGGCAAGGGTAGGGGATGGTTGGTTTTTCACGTGTAGTCTGCGTGATTTCAGTGAGATTGAATACATTGAAATGCCCTGCTTCATGCTGAATTCCATCGGGTAACAATGCGCTCAGATCCCTCGACGCACCACTGGACAGGCGCTGGCAAAGTTCTTCAAAAGATGTTGCACTCATGATTTTATCTTTGTAAAAATCAAATTTACACAAAAATTACTGGATTGCGAGATCGCCGGATCGCCGGTTCGCCGGTTCGCCGGAAGAATCGGTTTGGCATAGACACAGTATTCGATTCCAATGCAGATATTGGCAAAAGAATCAAGTATCTTAAAGGCCTGCGCGTGACAGCCAGCAGCGTGCGGCCACTGGCGGCAAACATGTGAAAATCCCCCATCCAAATTTGGATTTCTGTAAAAGCCTGGCAACCTTCGTCGGCAGGACACACTATATCAAATTTGGAATGAGCGTATCAAGTTACGATACAATTAGGGTTAGCGCCGATGCGTACGGTGACTCTTTCGCAGGGATCGAAATTCTTGATTCCCACAAATTTTACAGCGAGGGGAAAAACGGTAAATTTGAACTGAGGACGTTCATTACGAGGGTGAAGGATGATCCGGAAAAGGGATTATTTAACCTCGGTTTCGGAGCATGGGATGAAGTCCGGCAAATTGTCGACGACCGGCTTCGAACCAGGAATGATGATATGAAGCAAATTCTGGGAACAGTCGCAGCCATTGCCCTGGATTTTCTCAAAAAATATCCTGTTGCGCACCTGTATGCGGAGGGGAGCACATTTGCCCGAACAAGATTATATCAGCGGGAGATATCGAAAATTCTTGAAGAATTGCCCATTGATTTGCAGCTGCACGGTTTGATCCGTAAAGAAGACATCGGCTTCATTGAGTTTCGAAAAGGAATTCATTTTGATGGGTTTTTATTATCTGTTCGTAATTCTTAAATTTGAAAATAAACATAAGAAACATGTCAGCTACTTCAAAGATATCTGGAAATACAGCGAACAGCCAAAACAACAGGCTGAAAACGGCGCCCAAACAGGGAAATATCATTGTAGAGAAAACTTTCCGCATGGCTGAGACTTTCAGCAAGTTTCCTTTGCCCAAAAAATAATTGGATTACCCGCCACGGCTGTGATTTAAATATCGACCAGATCTATGCCTAAAATCAAAGTCGTGAATTCCAAAGCAGTATCACTTCTGCTTTGCCTATTGTCATTATGCCGCTTCGCCAATGCGCAATCGAAGCCCAATATCATCGTCATTCTGGCTGATGATCAGGGTTGGGGGGATCTTAGCATCAATGGTAATGCCAATGTCCGCACGCCTAACATTGATAAGATCGGTAAGGAGGGTGCTCGATTTTCGAGGTTTTATGTTGCACCGCTTTGTGCGCCTACACGGGCCGGATTATTGACGGGGCGCTACCATTACCGGTCTGGTGTCTGGGGCGTTTCCAGTTCCAGGGAGTACATGAATCTGGACGAGGTTACTTTTGCTGATTTATTCAAAAAAGCAGGTTATGCAACCGGTGCGTTTGGAAAGTGGCACAATGGAAGCCAGTATCCTTATCATCCGAATGGCCGCGGATTTGATGAATTTTACGGATTTTTGAGTGGACATTATGCCAATTACTTCAATACAATGCTCGATCATAACGGCGAGCCGGAGAGAAGTAAAGGCTACATCACTGACGACCTCACGGACAAAGCCATTGATTTTATTGAAAAGAATAAAGCGCAGCCATTTGTTTGCTATATCCCTTATAATACTCCTCATTCCCCGTTTCAGGTTCCCGACAAATATTACGACCGTGTAAAAGCGAGAGGGATCAGCCAGTTCAGCAAGGACAAAAGTCAGGAGGAAATAGAAGTTACGATCTCAGCCCTGGCCATGTGCGAGAATATGGATGACAACGTGGGCCGCGTTCTCGACAAGCTGGATCAACTCAAACTCACGGACAACACAATTGTCATTTATCTCACCGATAATGGTCCGAATTCCTGGCGATGGAACGGGGATATGAAAGGCCGTAAAGGCGTGGCTGATGAAGGTGGCGTAAGAGTTCCCTTCCTGATCCGCTGGCCCGGACAAATTAAGCCCGGCAGAATCATCAGTGGAAATGCCGCATACATTGACCTGTTGCCGACATTGACAGACCTCGCAGGAATCTCGGCAAAAGGCACAAAACCACTCGACGGCGTCAGCCTGAAACCCGCACTGACCGGCAAAGCTGCACAAGTGCCGGAGCGGACACTTTTTAGCTCAATTAATAAAAATAGTAGTGTCAGAAAAGGTGCTTACCTGTTTTCCGGCGGCTCGCTTTTTGATCTTTCCAAAGATTCTACCCAACAAAATGACCTTGCCGCAAAGGAGCCGGAACTGGCGAAAACGCTTTCAGTTGCGCTGGAAAAATGGCATCAGGCAATGGTGGTAAATATCGACACAAGTCGCTGGTTGCCAGTCGGCTATCAACAGTTCCCCAAAGCGGTGCTTCCTTCGCAGGACGCCGTTTTACATCGTTCCAAGGGCAGTACATTGTCTTACAGCGCCTCTGCACCCAACTCTTCCTGGATCGCCAATTGGAATAATATTGAGTCGTATGTAACGTGGAATGTGGAAGTGAACACAACCGGAAAATATCAGGTGAATGTCCTTTACACCAGCCCCGAGCCTGGGGATGCATTTACGATAGAATTTAACAAAAGTCGTATTTCAGGAAAGATCACTGACGCATTCGATCCACCGCTGATCGATAGCCCGGACCGGGTTGAGCGGAAAGGGGAGTCTTACGAAAAGGAATTCAAAACCTTGCAAGTCGGCAAAGTGGATTTGCAGAAGGGCAGGGGCGCACTGAAGCTGCTTGCTACGTATATGAAGGGTCGAAAGTTTGCCGACATCCGCGCTGTGGAGTTGGTTTTGATTAAATGAGCCTTCTTGTTGCCGGAAACGAGTAAAACTGATATGTTTTAAAAATGATAAGTGGGCACTCGGGAGCATACGGAAGTGAGGGATACGCTCACCTCGCGTCACCACTCCCCAGTAACCCGTGATAATAAGCCATGTAATACGGCAAAAGGAAGAATGTCCCTTCGTGTTCATCGTGGCCGTCGCCTTCCGAGGCTAGCAAGGCGAAGCCATCGCGGTCCTGCCTGACGTGGCCGCGCTCGTCGATGGGCAGGGCGTAGCCGTCGGTGCGCCAGCCGATGTTTTTTTCCTGCATGGGCGAGGAGTCGAAAACGACGTCGAGGCGATGGGTGTTATCCATGGTGTAACCGACGAGGTCGAGCGGAATTTTTTGCAGATTTTCGAGAATGAAATCGGCGCGATAATTTCCTTTGTAATGCCCTTTTACGACTTTCGATGCATACAATCTGTTTTCAGGAAACAGCCCTTTGTTTTCAAACATTTTCTGATCAGCCTGCTGGGTGAAGCGGTTGGCCAGCGCTGCATAAATTGCATCCCAAAATGCATTTTTCTGCTTGCTTATGTGTTGCCAGGCCACTTCCAATCCCTGCCGGTACATGAGTAGAAGCGATGGGTCCGTTTCGTAATTAATTAGTCCGTAAAGGCTCATCAGGCAAATGTTATTATCCCAGGGAACAACGTTTTCCGGCGGGAAGAACTCCTTGGGATGCATTGCATTGATGTGGTAATTGTATTTATCACGCAGGATTTTGGCCTCAGCATCATACTTTTTATCTCCCGTGACATGTCTGGCCACATTCAGGAATGAAAGCATAACCGCGGAATTCAAACCCCGCTGATCATAGCCATAAACAGAATTGAAATATTCGGGAGAAAAATCGCCCCAGCGTGTCACTTTGCCATCGTGATCCACGAGTTTGTAGCCATGGCGAATCAAATGATCCGTAATGTCGCCGACCACGTCCCGCACGGCCTGTTTTTCTTCATCGGTTTTGGCAACCAGATCATAGTAAATGCCATAGAAGAAGAAATGCCCGGCCAGTTCGTCTGAGCTTGTATCGCATTTCCAGTAATATTTGCCGTCTTTGCTTTTAGGGAAACGCGGATAAATGTCCTTCCACATCGGATCATGCTGCTGGTTGCGAAGGTTATCCTCGCGGCTGTGCGTTTCGTTTACTTTTTCGGGCCAATCCACCGGGATGATAACCCGTGCCGGAAATCCTTTTTCATGGGTGATGTCTACAAGCCATTTGCAGGCCTTGAAGCTCCTGTCAGCCAGCGCTTTTGCCTCGGGATCGCCCGTCGCAGCATATCTGAATGCTTGTGCGGCTCCGTACATGGAGGTGTACATGCCATCATTATCCGAAATCGCGACTTCGGAACTCGCGACATTAAACTGTTCTTTCAAATGGCTTTGCGCAACAAAACCCATACGGTTATGTCGCTCTTCCACTTGTTTGGTGAAAATCCGCGCTTTTTGTTCCAGTGAAATGGATTGGCGAGTAATCTGGCTGATTCCTTGATCCGTCCCGATCCATGCGGTGCCATTATCCGCCTGGATGGCGATGGAATACACATGGTCACCGGGAAGCCAGCGACGACTGAAACGATATTTAAACTGTTCATTATCAATTTGAATAGCCCCTTTTTTTGTGCCAAACCAGACAATTCCATCAGGTCCGGCCGCAGCGCAGGTGAATTGATTATACGGCAGACCTTCCTTTCCGGTAAACAATTTCCAGTTACTCCCATCCAGATAGCCCACTCCTTCTTCCGACCCGAACCAAAGTCGTCCTTTAGAATCGGTTACCAGCGCGGCAACATTCCTGAGCGACCAGCTGTAAAGTTCGTTTTTTGGAAAAATCCTTTCAGGGTTTTTACCATTTTGATAAAAATATAAACCTTCCGAGCAGCCGATCGCATAACCATTTTGATAGGGCACGCTGGTTAATATTTCCGTTCCGGGAATGGCAGGTAATGCGATGGGGGCCGTCTTTTCATTAGAAACGACAATCCATTTACCATCACGCAACTGCACAGATTTGCCTGCAATGGCCGCAATCGGCTGGTTGTTTTTTAGTAGAATATGATCCACTTTTCCTTGCGGTAAGCCCGTTGTGGAGCCGTGTAATGTAACTACTTCCTGAACAAATTTCTGATCTGGCACAGATTGTGCAAAGAGGTGAATCGGAACAAGCAGGATCCAGTAAAAGAGCGATTTCATGATTATAAATAGGAGAGTTTAGGAAAACGAATACACTTTATACTCGCAGCCATCACAAACAGGCTATTTTGGAGAACTTGGTAAGCTTTTTGATTTGTTCACAAACACATAACATTAGAATTGTACTTTTAAGAATTCGGATTTCGCTAACTTTATATGGAGCATGAATTGGTATGAGGATGAAGTGCTGAGGGTTGAAAAGGAATCGGAAAAGCTTTCTTTTCTGCCGGAAACAATTTTTTATGGCAGTTCCAGCATCAATCTCTGGACTACATTATATTCAGATTTTGAAGATATCCAGCCCGTTAACCTGGGTTTTGGCGGATCGACGTTAGCGGCTTGCTCCTGGTTTTTCGATCGGATCATGGCGCAGGTCAGTACTGCGAAGCGCATCATTATTTATGCGGGAGACAATGACCTGGGCGATGGCCGAAATCCCATGGAGGTTTGCCTTTATTACCGGCAGCTCCTCGGACAGATCCGCGCAAAGTTTGGGGATGTTCCTTGCTATTTTATCAGCATTAAACCCAGCTTACAGCGTTGGGAAATCATTTCTCAGATCAAAACGGCGAACAGGCTGATCCAGGAAGAAATCAAAGGAGACCCTAACCAGCATTATATTAATATTTTTCCAGCCATGCTCGACGAACAGGGTACGCCTGTGAGAGAATTATTTGAGCAGGATGGGTTGCATCTCAGTCCTGCCGGTTATGCATTGTGGAAAAAGGCTGTCCGAAACGCGTTAAACCTCTCAACCAACGATTAATATGATAAGCGCATCGCCTCCCGTTGTCATGGAGAGAGAATACCAGAAATGGTTCAGCCCTGCCCTGAACAGATATATGGAGTTGCTGGTTTTTGGTTCCGGAGGCGTTCCTGTCCTGTTCTTTCCAACCAGGGCCGCCCATTTTTATGACCTGGAAAACTGGAAAATTATCGAGGCTTTGCGCGAGCGCATCATGAATGGGGAAGTCCAGATTTTTTGTGTGGACAGCATTGATCAGGAAAGTTTCTATTCGTCCGAGCCGCCTAACCAGCGGATTCTGAGACATTTGCAATACGAGCGCTATATCCTGACGGAGGTTATTCCTTTTATAAGGAAGAAGAATAAATCGAAACAGCTCACTGTAACCGGATGCAGTCTGGGCGGTTACCATGCAGTAAATATCGGATTGAAACACCCCACGGTTTTTACCAAAGTCGTGGGCATGAGCGCTCGTTACGACCTTACTAAACCCCTGCCTTTCTTCGCCGATCTTTTTGACGGTTATTTCGATGAAAACATTTATTACAACATGCCTAACCATTTCGTACCCGGCATTTGTGACAAAAAACTTTTGCAACAGATCAGGAAGCTCGATATTACGCTGGTGATCGGTCGCGAAGATTCATTCCTGCCGGATAACGAGCGGTTAAGCAGCGCACTATCCCGGATCGGCGTGCCGCACAAAATGTACATTTGGGATGAGGAAGCGCACCGCCCGCGATACTGGCGCGAGATGGTCAAGTTGTATTTGTAGTGAGCGCAATCCTGCAACATTGTCCCTTTAGGCTTCACATATTGCACACGTTCCACCATGCATGCGTATTGAATTGGCATGGTTTGTTTAACATTGAAATTTCAAATTTAAACTGAAAAATCATGCTTGATGAATTGTTCAATCTCATAAAACAAAACGGACAACAGGCAGTTGTTGAAAATAGCGAAGTGCCAAACGAGCACAACGATGCCGTTATGCAAGAAGCTCAATCGTCCATAGTGGATGGTTTGAGTAATATTAAAGAGCCGGATCAGGTGAATAGTTTATTTGAATCTGTCCAGAACGGCCAGACCGAAAGCAACCCGGCAGTGCAGCAAATCTCAAACAATTTCACCGGCAACATTATGCAGAAGTTCGGCATCAATGGCAGCACGGCAGCATCAATTGCTTCGGCAATCATCCCCGTTGTTCTCGCTAAAATGGCAAACCGAGGTGGCCAAGGCGGAGCCGGGGGATTAGATCTCGGCGGCTTGCTAGGCTCCCTAACCGGCGGCAGATTTGGAGGCGGAAACCTGGGCGGAAGCAACACATCATCCGGCGGCGGCTTAGGCGGAAACCTCGGCAACATGGGCGCCAAACTCGGCCTGGACAAAGACGGCGACGGCGATGTAGATCTGAACGATCTGACTAAGATGTTTAAGTAGATTTTACCGTTATTTGGAGAAAAGATTGGTCAGCAGCATACAAGCATTCAAAGACTGAAATGCATATGCTGATGACCAATCTTTTTATGAGTGCATGATGGTCTGTTTAGGATAGTCTCCCTACTCCTTCACCAACAACCCAGGATACAACGTCCCGTCTGCACTTGGAAAATCTAATCCCAGGAGCTTCGCAATAAGCGGTGCGATGTCTTGCAAGCTCATTTCAGGGATTACTGCTCCTTGTTTAATTCCTTTGCCGAATGCTACGAAACCGGTTTGGATTTCTTTGAAGTCGGGGAAGAAGCCATGGGTGCCTCCGCTGGATGCGCGCAGGAAATCGCCGGTTGCGGCGCCGCTGATGGTGATGCCCTGTACGGGGGCGATGGCCAGTGATGCATTTGGATCGGAGCCTACTGCGTCTAATGCTGCCCGGTCTTTCACTGCGAAGAGGTTTTTCTGATTCTGTGGCAGTTGATCCAGGATCTGTTTTACCTGTTCGAGCGTTTTTGTGTCGTTTTTGTCTTTCAAATGTAAGAATGCCGAGCCGCCTGAGCTGTGGAAATAGGCTTTCCAATTTGCCTTATTGTTTGGGTCGTAAAGTCCTGCTTTGGCGAGCAGAATGTTGGGGGCGATGGCAGTGTGAATGTCTACAAAGCCGTGGTCGCCGGTGATGATGAATGTTGTTTTTTCTCTGATGCCTGCTTTTTCAGTGGCTTCGATAATGGACTTAATGCCTCTGTCCACGCTCGAAAGTGATGCACGCACTTTGTCGCCATCACGTCCCTGCTCATGCTCGAAATGGTCAACCGCAACGAGGTGAACGGCCAGGAATGACGGCTTGTACTTGCGGATCAGATAGCTGCTGATTCTTGACATATTCTCATCCACGCTCAGATAATCGCTGTTGAAATCGATCTCTTCCAGCTTCCCGGTCGCATTTTGCTCGATTTCTTCATACAAACCTTTTGGAACTGCATTTTCCGAAAGCGCTTTGATCATGATCCGGTCTCCGCCTTTTTTTTCGGGCAAATACCAGAATTCGGGAATGTTGTAAGTGGCCGGGCTGCCCACGGAAACAGGCCAGAAAACCGAAGCTGTTTTCAATCCTTTTTCTTTGGCTACACTAAAAATCGTGGGAACCTTAATGGTGCTATAATCCCAGATCCATTTGCCCGTTACTTCGAGCGGCTCAGAAGGCGTGTTATAATAAACGCCGTGCTTGATAGGCTTTACGCCCGTGATAATGGTGGTGTGGGAAGGGTAGGTGACGGTGGGGAAAACGCCGGTAACTCCATCTGAGTAAGCGCCGGTTTGCATGCCCTGACGCAGGTTTACCATTGACCAGTTCGCGTCTTTGTAAAATTCCGGACGAAGCCCGTCAATGCTGATAAGGACCACATGGGAATCTTGTGCAAACGCAGAAAATGAGAGTGCGAAAAGGCTTATGGAGGCAAATAATTTTTTCATTTCAAAAATGCTGATTGGTAAAAACAAATGTTGCCGGCTATCAAAACCGGCAACATTTTGTAACAAACTTATTTTAAATTAAAACCCGTATCTCAAACCAAGCTGGATCTGGTAAGTGCTTCCATTCAAGCTGGATACACCCGTTCCGGCGCTCATGTTATACACATATTGTTGTGTTGCAGCATCGAAGCTTTTGATCGTATAAAGGTTCTGCTTTCCAAGGTTAGTACCAACGCCCCAATCTCTGTTCAAAAGGTTAGCTACATTGAAAGCATCAACAGAAGCTTCCAAACCATGGCCGTTGAATAATTTGAAACGTTTCGCAAGGCGTAGGTCAAACACACCGTAGAAATCGTTGATACCACCGTTACGCTCAGCCATTTTGCCCATATCTCTTGTGATATAATCCTTAATGCTCTGCTCAGCTTCCGGGTTATCCAGGATAGTCTGGATGCCTTTGCGAATATATTCTGGCGTTTCCGTGTTATTCGGATTGTAAATGTAGGCCAGGTCATTCGATGATACGAAGTCACCGTTCATATTACCGCTTACCGCCATTGAGTAGCGCGTTCCGCCGATTCCTGAGTAACGCAGACCGATTGTTACGCCGTAAATGCTTGGCGCTGTTCCGTAGAATACAATTTTGTTGCGGAACTGGTTGTTGGCATAAGCCATTTTGCTCAAATCACGCGGATCATCAGCCACCATCAAATCCAATGTAGCTGTGTTTGCCACGTTTCCATTGTACGATGTGTTGTCTTTCGAATCATTCCAGGTATAAGATGCAGTGATCTGACCATCTTTAAAGTAACGATACGTTCCGTCGATCACCACTGCATACTGGTTTTTCTTGCCTTCGCTGTTCAATTCCAGCACGCGACCAACATTTTTGGTTTTGCGGCTGTTCAACCAGTTTGTAGCACCGTTTTTAGCGTTAATGCTTTCAGCCGGCACATATACGCCACGGTTGGCTTCTGCTGCGATACGGAAGAATGGGTCCTCCACCATGTTGCGGTCTACATACATATAGTTGTTGCGGGCCCATGAAGCATATCCGCTCACACCCACACGCAGACGGTCGCTGAAAAAGTGGTTGTAAGAGAAGTTGGTTTTGTAAACAACCGGGATTTTCGCGTCTTTGCTATTGGTGTTAATGGTCACCAATCTTTCGATGCCGGGAATGTTGAAAAGCTCTGCACCTGGTGCTGTCGAAGGATCTGCACGGTAGCCGGGGAAGTTTGGTTTTGGAACCAGGTCACCCTGAATTTCAACAGAAGCAACTCTTGTTCCGTCAAACAGCATGTTGTTGATCATCGAATAAGGGTTCAAAGCCGAGCCAAAAACACCCGCACCAAAACGAACGATATCCTTACTCTGCTCATTCACGTCCCACGTAAACTGAACACGTGGCTGCAATTGCGTTGTGTTGATCACATTGTCCGTACGCAAGCCCAGTTCATCAAAAACAACCTGGCTGAAATTGGCTTTGTTCAAATATTGTGTGTTGTCCAAACGCAAACCGGCCATCATTTCAAGACCAAGTGCCAGTTTTGTGTCCATTTGTGCATAAATACCTGTGCTCAAAGAATTTACAACATTGCTTGGATCTTCCAGCAAGTTGATTTCCCTTGCATAGCGGTAAGGCGTCAGGTTGTTGAAATTTTCCAGACCTGTGAAGTAAAAACGTCCGTTCATTTCGCTTCCGTAACGCGATTTCATGCGGTTGTACATCACATCAAGACCGAAAGTAAAGTTGATCTTTCCTGTGTTGTAATAAAAGTTATCCACCAGCTGAACAACCGTTCCTTTGAACCATTCAGGAGAGAAACGCTGTCCACCGATCTGGATAGAAGTGTTGTAATTGTTTGTTCCTGAAACAGATTGAACGTTTTCAACGATTGCGCGGGGGATACCATCCGAAGGAAGTTCAGAGCTTGGAATGATCGCCTGATCTTCGTAAAAATGCTGCAATTTCAGTTCGTTGGTAATTTTTGGATTAATAATCGTCCGCAATGACGCCATGAGGCTGTTATCGAATCTTTTACGGTCAATGTAAGATTCATAAGCATTGATACCGCTGTTATCACCTTCTGAAAGCGCGTCGTTTTCGATCACCATATTGTTACGCAGCGTCAAAAGGTTCTTTGAATTCAGCTGCCAGTCGATCTTTGCAAAAATAGCGTCCGTTCCTTTTTTCTTTCCGAAAGCACCAAACTGCGGGTTGTTTGAAACACCATATTTAGATCTGGCGATGTCCGAAAACTGATCCAGCGTCGCCTGCGTCACTCTGTTTGCCGCTTCATCAGCCGGGGACTGAATGTTGGCAATGTATAAAGGACGTGAGTCAGCCTGGTGATCCCATGCTACGAAGAAATGTGCTTTATCTTTCTTAATCGCGCCACCCAAAGAAGCGCCATATTGGTATGTAGAGAAATCCTGCACCCTTTTGTTTCCTCTCAAATCATAACCACTTGAAAGCCAGTCAGTACGCATAAATGTAAATGCGCTACCTGAAAGTTTGTTCGTTCCTGATTTAGTCACAGTACTGATCGTACCGCCACCCGCGCGACCCATGGTCACGTCGTATTCGTTAGTAACCACTTTAAATTCGCGAATTGCTTCCATGGAAACGGAATAGGCACCCTGCGTAGATCCACCCGCGATCGTTCCGCGCGATGTCATACCATCCAATGTAAAGTTGGTTGAAGACGCAAGTTGTCCACCCAAACTGCTTCCGTTGCTCAAAGGCGAAAGGTCGATCAGGGATGTAAAATTACGGCCGTTTACTGGCAGCTTGGCAATGTCTTTTGCCGTAATAGGCGTCGAAGAACCCAATGTTACCACGGTGTTTTTCAATGAGTTGGCCTTGATGTCAACAGCTTGCAATTCGGTAGCGCTACTTTCCATGCCGAAATTCAATCTCAACTGATCGCCTTGGTTCAATGCGTAACCTGTTTTCTTTTGCTCTCCAAAACCAATAAAAGAAACGGTGATGGAGTAAGGTGAACCAAGCGGCAATTGCTTGATAATGTAGTCGCCATTCATGTCCGTGACCGTACCCGCCTGGAAGCCGGTTGATTCGTTTCTGACCAAAACGGTCGCGCCCGGGATCGGGCCTGCATTCACTTCGGTGACTTTCCCAATGATGGTCGCTTCGTTGCCCTGCGCATAAAGATTGGCGGAACAGAAGCACATTGCGATGATCACAATTAGTCCGGTAATTAATCGATTCATTTTTGGTGAGTTAAATGAGTAATAGTTGTGATTAGTAAAAAAATGCCTCGTCAGGGCATGGTGGTTTAACGCCCGCAAAAGTAGACAGGCAATGTTAAGGCTATGTTACCGGTGGGTTAACCTATAATTAACCTTCCGGCAGCGGGATGAAGTGGTTGGAAATTATAATTTATTGTAAGTATCCTGCTATTTAGTTCGACTTTGTAAGGGGTCGGGGTCAAATTATTAAATTGTTAAATACGATTTCCTGAAAGGCACATGTTATCGGAATTATTCAATTTTGCGATCTCAAAACTGACTATCCTATTCACAAACAATTTATTTCTCATGAACAAAATCTACCTTATGCATAGCTGTAAGCGCAGGTTGTTTCTCCTGGGAAGCAACATTTCCAAAACAGCAATGCTCCTCGCGTTGATCGCCGTGACCGGCGGTCCGGGAGAGGCCAAAGAACTGGCAAATGCGGAGAAATCCCCGTCAATAACTTCAAAATCAGGCTTTGTCAATGCTAATGCCGAACGCCAGATCAGTGGTAAAGTGACCGATGTGGCCACGTCGGAAGGATTGCCGGGTGTGAATGTCGTGATCAAAGGCAGCCAGACCGGAACTGTGACAGATGTTTCCGGAAACTACTCCCTGAGCATCCCGGATGAAGGTGCCGTATTGGTATTTTCATATGTGGGTTACATTAGCCAGGAAGCAGAAGTGGGCACAAGAAGCACTATTGACCTGCAACTCGCAGCCGACGCCAAAGCCCTCAGCGAAGTGGTCGTCGTAGGTTACGGAACGCAAAAAAAGGTGAACCTCACAGGTGCCGTAGATCAGGTAGGGCAGGAAGTTTTCCAGAACCGGCCTATTTCAAACATTGCGCAAGGACTTGTAGGAGCTATCCCTAACCTGAACCTCCGCATGTTTGATGGAAAGCCCACCCAGTCACCGAGCTTCAACATCCGGGGAACGACGTCGATCGGACAGGGCGGAAGTGCTTTGGTGCTCATTGATGGGGTGGAAGGTGACCCGCGTATGTTGAACCCCAATGACATTGAAAGCGTGTCGGTTCTGAAAGACGCTGCCTCCGCCTCCATTTATGGTGCCCGGGCTGCATTTGGTGTGGTGCTTATCACAACCAAAATGCCGGTGGAAGGGAAAACATCATTCTCTTATTCAACCAATTTCGCCGTCAAATCACCAACGGAAGTTCCGGATAATATCACCGATTCTTATCCATGGGCTCAGGGATTCAGCGATGCCTGGTCGCGGTGGAATGATAACGGCAGTACACCCACAGCAATCAATAAAACCATTAGCTTTTCCCCGGCCTACCTGGCCGAGCTCAAAAGAAGATACGAGGATCCTAGTTTGCCAAGAGTAGAAGTGAACCCTGCCACAGGCGAGTATCAGTATTATTACAGCACCGACTGGTATAAAGAGCTTTACAAGGAACGCTTCACTGCGCAGGACCACAATATGTCCATTTCCGGTGGAAGCGATAAAGCCACTTTCCTGCTAAGCGGGCGTTATAATGGACAAAGCGGATTGTTTAGATACAACTCTGATAATTATCAGATGTACAATTTGCGGGCAAAAGGGGCCATTCAGCTTACGCCGTGGCTGCGCATTGATAACAACACCGAATATTCTTCCCAGAAATACCATCAGCCGCTCAATGTTGGGGAAGGCAGCGGCATTTACCGGAACATTGCCGATGAAGGCCACCCGTTGGCCCCATTGCTGAATCCGGACGGAACATTGTCGTTCTCAGCTGCTTACACAGTGGGTGATTATTATTATGGTAAAAATGCCATTGACCAAACCCAGCGGTTCCTGAAAAACCAGATTGCCGCAAAAGCGCAGTTTTTCGATAAAGCATTGTCGATCCGTGCCAACATGACATTCCAGAGCACGGATATTGGTTCGCAGCAAAACCGCGTACAGGTGCCTTACAGCCGTGCAAAAGGCGTAATTGGTTACACCGGAACTAACACAAATGATATCCAGGAGCGTAAAAGAACAACCAATTACCTGGCCACCAACTTTTACGCGGATTATAACAAATCATTCAACCAGGCGCATAACCTGACATTGCTGGCCGGGGTTAACTATGAGCAGTCCATTTACAGCAATCTGGCTGCGCAGCGGAACGGGATCGTTTATTCAGGTGTCGACGACATTAACCTCGCATTGGGACAGAGCATTGTAACCAATGGAGGCTACCAGAAATGGGCCATCGCCGGAGGCTTCTTCCGTATGAACTATAACTTCCGCGAACGTTATCTGCTCGAAGTGAACGGACGTTATGACGGTTCTTCCAAATTCCCGACCGACCAGCAATGGGCATTTTTCCCATCGGCATCAGCGGGTTGGAGGATTTCAGAAGAGCCATTCTGGCAGGTTAGCCCCAAAGTGCTTTCCAATGTAAAACTCCGTGTTTCCTACGGTTCGCTTGGTAATGGTAACATTGCCCCGTACACATTTAATGAACGGTTTGGTATTGGTCAATCCGGAAGGGTTATCAACGGAATTCGCCCGCAGGCAACGCGCCAGCCTAATGTAGTTCCCGACGGTCTTACCTGGGAAACGTCTACAACGGGCAACATTGGTTTTGAATTTAACAGCTTAAATAAGCGCCTTACATTCGTAGGAGATCTGTATCGCCGGTGGACGACAGACATGTTTACTCCGGGGCCAACATTACCTGCGGTTTTTGGAACGGGCGTTCCAAACGGGAATTATGCCGACCTGAAAACGACAGGATGGGAGCTTTCCATCAACTGGGAAGACCATTTCACATTGGCTTCCAAACCCTTCAATTACAGCGCACGCTTTACGCTTGCAGACTCAAAAGCGATCATTACCAAATACAATAATCCCGACAAAAACCTGTCCGATTATTACGAAGGGCAGCAAGTAGGGGAGATCTGGGGTTACCGCGTTGAAGGGCTTTTCAGATCACAGAATGAAATCGCGGATTCGCCTTCGCAGGCCAACATTCCAAACACGAACACGCGAAAAAATTATGTGGGTGATCTCAAATTTAAGAACCTGGATGGCGATGATGTGATCTATCAGGGCTTAAACCGCGTAGGAAATTCGGGAGATAAAACGATCATTGGAAACTCGGAGTCGCGGTATATTTTTGGGGTGAACCTTTCGGGTGACTGGAACGGCTTCTTCCTGGCGGGACTCTTCCAGGGTGTTATGAAACAGGATTGGTATCCATCTTCGGAAGCACGTTTTTGGGGACAATATAACCGTCCCTACAATGCCTATCCACGCTGGCAGCAGGATAATATGTTCCGCGAGGAGCTTGGGAATTTCGACGCTTACCTGCCGCGTCTTGTAGGTTACACTGCACAGGGCGCGGGGCGGGCATTGCAGGTTGCCAACGACCGTTACCTGCAGAATGCTGCTTACATCCGTTTAAGAAATCTGCAAGTAGGCTACACAATCCCACAAAGCATTATCTCGAAAATTCATGCTCGTGATCTGAAAGTGTATTTGTCTGCGGAAAATCTCTGGACCTGGTCACCTATGTACAAATGGACGCGCGACACAGACGTGACCAGCATTTACGGATCAGACCGGGATCTGGGTGGCGGATCCAGCGGTGACGGTTACAATTACCCGATGCTGAAAGCGATATCCATAGGTCTTTCACTCAATTTTTGATCTATCATGAAAACTACAAAGCTATTTAAATATACACTGGCCCTGCTGTTACTCGGCAGCGCGAGCTCCTGCGACCTTACCGAAGTGCCGGTTGATACTGCTACCAACGAAGCCATATTTGCCTCGGAAAGTGGGCTAGAAATTTATACCAATTCATTTTACGACCTGCTTCCCAACACAGACGTGGGTGTGTTTCAAGACGACGATAACTCGGACCTGGTGGCGCGAAATGGTGTAGATAATTACCTGGCAGTAGGCGCGCTGAGTCCGATCACGAGCTCGGGATGGAGCTGGACAGATCTTCGGAATATCAATTATTTTATTGAGAATGCTGAAAAGAGCACAGTGCCGACCAAAAATCATTATCTGGGTGTTGCGCGTTTTTTCCGGGCGCTGTTTTATTTTGAGAAAGTGAAAAGGTTTGGTGATGTGCCCTGGATCGATAAAACGATTGACGTAAAAGACGAGGAAACATTGTATGCGAAGCGCGACGATCGTTTCGAAGTGATGGACAAGGTGCTGGCCGATCTCGATTTTGCCATCGAAAACATTACCCTGACAACCGACCCTACCGTAACGCGGATTACCAAGAATGTGGCGCGCGCTTACAAAACACGGATCTGCCTTTTTGAAGCTTCATTCCGGAAATATCATACGGATTACGATAAGGGGACAACGGCCGGCAAGTGGTATGAAGAAGTGGTGAAAGAGGCAAACAGCATCACAGGTTTTACGTTGCATGAAGGTGTTTCGTTGGATAAAGCTTACCGCGAAATGTTCATCGCCAGGTCTGCATTTACGGATGAAACCATTCTTTCTGTGGCATTAAGTGCCAGTTTACAGGTGTTCAGCTCTGCAAACCGCCGTTTTATCAGTCCTACTTATGGCAACCGCCCGAGCTTGACGCGCCGTTTTATCAACACTTATCTCAACCTTGACGGGACGCCTTTTACCAGCAAGCCAGCTTATAAGACGACGCCATTTGTGGAAGAAGTGAAAAACCGGGATCTGCGGCTTAAACAAACCATCCGCCTCGGCGATTACCGCAGAACGGAAAATGGCGTAGGTGTTGTTGCACCACCGAATTTTAGCCAGACATACACGGGTTATCAGCCAATAAAATGGTCCTATGACGAGCGCTTCCCTTACGACGATGAAAGCCGCAACGACAATGCGCACATTATCATGCGATGGGGCGAAGTGTTGCTGAATAAGGCCGAAGCATTGGCCGAGCTCAACAAAATGACCGTTCCGGATTGGACGGCAACCATTGGCGCGCTGCGCAAAAGGGCAGGCATCACCGGGACGACGCTTACAACATTACCAAAGGTTGCAGATCCATATATGATGGCATTTTTTAATGGTAAATTCACCAATCCGATATTGCTCGAAGTGCTCCGTGAAAGGGGCGTCGAACTGATTTTTGAAGGCCTCCGCCCGGATGATCTGAGACGCTGGAAACTGGGAGCCCTGTTCCAGGAAGCGCCTATGAACGGCATGTACGTTCCTGCGCTCGGAGAATATGATCTCAATGGGGACGGAACAAAAGATGTGTATTTTTACCAGGGAACAAAACCAACCTCCACAACTCCCGGCATTGCGTTCGTGGATGTAAGCCCGTCCACCGCAGTAGGAAGGGTACAGCTTTCCAACGGAACCTCAGGCGAAATTATCTGGAACCCGGGCCCCCGCGAATGGGCTGACAAAAAATACCTTTACCCGATCCCAGAAGGCGACCGTACCAGAAACCCGGACCTCGGGCAGAATCCGGGTTGGTGATCAGGAAAATTCATTATTAGCGTTGTAAAATAGAACAAGGTAATCAGCGAAGGCTGATTGCCTTTTTTGTGCAATGCCTTAATGCTGGATGTCCAACCGCGGCAGCGACTTCCACCAGGCCAGCAACTTCCCGCTCAGTTCATCTGTCTTCTTTGTTTCACCGGCTGCTACATTATTGAGCTCCGCAGGGTCTTTGACAATGTTATAAAGTTCTGCATTGCTGCCGTCGTGGCTTGTGAGGAGCTTCCATTCGCCGGAGCGGACTGCCAGTTGGGGACTTTTGCCGTTGCCTTTGGGGTAGGCGTAGGCGATGGTGTTGCGGCCGTATTCCCAGAACATTTCTTTTTTTCGTAATGATGATTTGCCCAACAAAACCGCAGAGCGGTCAACGCCGTCACCCTGGTAACCAGCGGGCAGCGTTACATCCGAAAGTTTGGACAATGTGGGCAGCAGGTCCGTTGCGTGCAACTCCGATCGTTCGTCGGTTTTCCCGGCAGGAATGTGCCCAGGCCAAGTCGCAATGAAAGGCATCCGAATTCCGCCTTCGTATAGCGAGAGTTTTGAGCCGCGATATACGCCGCTTCTGGTGCCGCCAAAAGTAGGAAGTGCGCCATTGTCGCTGGTGAAAATGATAATGGTGTTATCAAAAAGTCCGCGCGCTTTGAGCCCGTCGATGAGCCGACCGATCTGAATGTCGTATTCTTTGAGCACGCGTTTGAATGCTGCTTCTGACTGGGGCTTTAATGCTTCTTCACCTGCTCCGGGCTCTGGAACCCAGGGTGTGTGGACTTCATCGGGCCAGAGGTTTACGAAGCAAGGCTGGTCTTTGTGGCGACTCATGAAATCCAGTGTTTTATCCACAAAATAAGCCGTGCGGTTCCATCTTTTAATGCTGTCCCTATCCGACCAGATCCAGTTTGTAGCGGTAAGAAGCGGGTCGGGTTCCGGGCTTTCGTAGGTGCTGGCGTGCTCGTCGATGCCGTATTGGTCAAACTTCGGGGCTTCGGTAACATCCCTGCCGCCGCCCATGTGCCATTTGCCGAAATGGCCTGTCGCGTAACCGGAATTCTTGAAAAACCGGGCAATGGAAGGCGCGTCGGGATTAAGAAAATCCGTCTGCTCAGCGTCCTTATTGTGGTTCTTTTTATCAAGATAAGTCACAAAATTCCATCTTCCGGGATACATTCCGGTTAATATGCTGGCGCGTGAAGGTGAACAAATGGGTGCGCCGCTGTAATAATGTGTGAGCTTCAATCCGCTTGCTGCGAGCTTGTCAATATGGGGTGTAGGAACAAGTTTTCCGCCGAATGCACCCACGTCGCCTACGCCCATATCATCCGTGAGAATGATGATCACATTGGGTTGCGACTTGCTTTTTTCCGGGTTTTTGCGTTGCCCGACAGCTGGCATGCATTGCAGCAACAACCAAAGTCCTGCCGATAATTTAAACAGATTTATTCCTTTCATCAGGTTAAGCGATTTCGTTTTTTTTTCAAAAAATCCAAAGCTGGGAAATCATCGCCGTAATGTCAATTGGCAGTAATCGTTTCCCAGCTTTGGATCAAGGCAGTCATTATTCTGCAATTCTGATATGCTTCATTTTAGAAGGCAGCCAAACCTGCATAGGGCCCTTTCCGCGATTGGCCCAGGTGTAATAAGGGATTGCGTTGACCAGCTGCGGTTTTGTTTGCACATTCAAACCATCCGCGGCGGGTTCAACTTTCAGCAAACTGGCTTGTATGGAGACGATCGACTCGTCCAGAACCTGACCATTTTGTATGCTGAATGTTGGATTTTCCGGAACCAGCAAATTCCATACTTCACCGGCATTATCCGCGCCTTCCACGCAATACACCAGCGGCCCGCGTTGCAGCGCAATGCGATCCTCGTTCGCTTTCACTTCCTTCCGTGCTTTCACCTGACGCACTTCCACAGGCAGCTTTACTTCGATCTCATCACCATTTTGCCAGGTCCGATCGATGACCGCATAGCCTTTGTCGAGCTGGTAATCTAGTGGTTTTCCATTGAGTAAAATCTGCACTTTTTCTATCCCTGCGGTCTTAAAGCTGTAAAGCTCACCTGGGACAGCCGTGTTCGCTGCCCAGCCGGGAATTCGAATGTTTAACGCATATTTTACCTTCTGACTTGGCGTCATTTTAATCTTAACATGGCCATCCCACGGATAATTTGTCTCCATAAAGAGCGGAACGCTCGTTTTTCCGATTTGAAACCGGGTATCGCTGCCTACAAAAAGATTGACCCAGATCTTATTCTCAGATTTACCATAAATATAATCACCCACTGATGCCACCAGCCGGGCAATATTGGACGGGCAGCAAGCTGTTCCAAACCACGCATTCCGGGCATTATTACCCATTGATGAAAGAGGGTTTCCATAAAAGAAAAGATCGCCGGTCAGGCTTAGCCCGTCCAATGCACCATTGTAAAGGCTGCGTTCCAGCACATCCACGTACTTGGCGTCGCCGGTTAATGCATTCATCCGCTGGTTCCAGAACACCATGCCCACAGATGCGCAGGTTTCGCTATATGCTGAACCGTTTGGCAGATCGTAATCCTCTGAAAATCCTTCATTGCTTCCGGAAGAGCCAATTCCGCCCGTCAGATACATATTCCGGTAAACCACATCCTCCCAAACCGTGGTCATTGCAGTCAGATAACCCGGATCCTGGGTTACTGCCGCGACGTCGGCAGCGCCTGTGTATTGATACATGGCTCGCACGGCATGTCCTGTAATTTCCTTTTGCTGTTTCACAGGAACATCATCCTGGCAATATGCGGGATCTTTCCACTCGTCCCAGATTTTTCCCTTGCCGTTGCCACGGCCACGCTGATCCAAAAACCAGTCCGCCAGTTTCAGATATCGATCTTCTTTGGTCAAATGATACAGTTTCATTAGCGCCAGCTCAATTTCCTGGTGCCCCGACACCCAGGGTCGGTTAACCACGCGGAAAGTCGAATCAATGTGGTCGGCGAAACGAATGGCTACATCCAGCAATTTCCGTTTCCCGGTTGTGTTGTAATAAGCTACGGCAGCTTCCATTAAATGTCCGGCGCAGTAATCCTCGTGCTTTTCCATGTCGGTCCAGCGCTGGCTCATGTCGGTGAGCGTGTAGAAAGTGTTTAGGTAACCGTCTGGCTGCTGGGCTGCGGCGATCTTGTCAATCCACTCGTCCGCTTTCTTTTCAAGTGCAGCGTCAGGGCGGTTTTTCAGCGAGTATGCCATTGCCTCGATGGCTTTGTAAACATCGCTGTCGTCGTAGTAAATCCCCTCGTGTTTTTCTCCCTGCTTGCGGGCCGCTTTTTCAAAATTCCTGATCCGCCCCGATTTTTCCTCAGTCTGAATGATACAGGCATTCAGCGTCGCTGTCGCCACTTTTTCCTGTTTGGGCTTCCAGAAACTATCATGAATGGTGACGTCCGAAAAACGTACGGGCTGAATGCGCTGCGCTTGAACATGAAGCACATTCAGGCAGAACATGCTGGCCGCAATCAGGGATATTTTGGTGGTATGCTGCATGGTGAATTTCGTTTTGATCAAAAGTTTCACTTTTTCCGGATTACAGGAAGATAAAACTAATTCAATGGAAAGCCTGAACATCCCGCTTTCTCATGTAAAATCCGCGGACGCTTAGGGCACCATCGGCGGTACTTGCGCTTTGCAACATGGATCAATGCGGCAAGCTCGCTGCCTGCCAGTCCGTTATTCTCGGCTTTTTTAGGCAAGCATGTGTTGGAGAGCAAATTCTAAACATTAATAACCGGCTCGTGCAGAAGATGCGAAACACACTATTCTCTCCTAAATGCGTAATTCGGGAATCAACGAATAAGACAAATAAATTTATTATCCTATAATTCCGATAGACAATAAATATTTAATTTCTTTTTAATATGTTTGCAGAAGAATTGTCAGTGTCTGAGGCTCTTGCAGTCTTTTAAATAAGTATTAGCCAAATAAAATATCGCAAAACAACTATGAAAGAAAATGATCGCCAATTGAACACTGATAAAAGTGTCATGTAATTTTTACAAAACTCAATATTACCACTCTTACAAAAATACAATTCATGAAAACACGGTTTCTATATTTGATTTATCTGACATTTCTCCTGTCGGGATCTGTCATTGCCCAGCGACGGGTTGTAACCGGGACCATTACGGACGCCAACGACGGCTCGCCGCTCCCGGGCGCTTCGGTGGCCGTAAAAGGCACTTCATCCGGAACACTTTCGGATGCGGACGGTTCTTTCAGCCTCAATGTAAATGATGATGCTTCCATCCTGGTCGTGTCATTTATTGGTTATCTGGCTCAGGACGTGGCCATTGGCAATAGCGACAAAATTGCCGTTGCATTGAAAGCCGACACCAAGATCCTGAACGAAGTGGTGGTCACTGCCCTGGGAATCTCCCGCGAAAAACGTGCACTGGGTTATGCCGTGCAGGAGGTGAAAGGTGAGGCATTGCAAACCAGGCCTACCAATGCACTTAGTGCCCTTTCCGGGAAAGTGGCCGGCTTACAGGTTGTAACTTCCGGCGGCAACATGGGCGGATCGTCGCGCGTGCTTTTGCGTGGGATCAACTCCATTTCCGGCAACAACCAGCCTTTGTACGTGATTGACGGAACGCCGATCGACAACGCGGACCTGAACAGCGCGGCAACGAGTGCGGGAAGCGGCGGAAAGGATGTGGGTAACATGATCCAGGATCTTAACCCGGACGATATCGAGAATATTTCGGTGCTGAAAGGACCTTCTGCGGCTGCGCTTTACGGAACCCGGGCGGCCAACGGGGTGATTTTGATCACGACCAAAAAAGGCAAGGAAAACAGCAAAGTGAACATTACCCTGAACACCGGAATTGAATTCGAACAGGTAGTGCGTTTACCTAAGCGCCAGAAATTATACGGCGGCGGTTTTTCAGGCACATTTCAACAAGCCAACATCGGCGGGACCAATTACAACATTGCCGAATATGCCGTCGATGAGAGCTGGGGCCCGAAACTGGATGGAACGCCCGTTTTGCATTGGTATAACCTGGATCCCGAGAACACAGCGGAATATCTGAAACCGCAGCCATGGAGTTATCCTAAAAACGATGTGCATTCATTCTTTGAAACGGGTGTGGCTAATACAAACAGCCTGTCTGTCAGCGGCGGAAATGCCAACTCGACTTACCGCCTTTCTTACACCAATAAAAATGTAAAAGGAACGGTGCCCAATTCTTCGTTGAAAAGGAATTCGATCAACTTTTCAGGATCCACGCAACTGGGTAAATTGAAGGTTTACAACAATTTTAATTATATCAAAAACCAGTCGACCGGGCGTCCGTGGACGGGTGCTACCAACCGGAACATTATCCTCGAAGCATTCCAGTGGGGCGCGGTTCAGGTGGATTATGACAAACTTAAAAACTACAAAAGAGCGGACGGAACGCAGATTTTGTGGAACCGCAGCGGCTATCAGAACACACCGGCAGGCGAAGCTGCCAAATTTATCGATAATCCTTACTGGTCTGCTTACGAAAGTTATCTGGACGAAAACCGCGACCGTTTTTACGGAAATGTCGGTCTGATGTACGACGTGAACAGCTGGCTGAAAGTAAGCGGAAAAGTGAATGCGGATGTTTACAATTATCAATATCAGGACCGCATCGCAGTCTATTCACGTACGCAATCGCAATACCAGGAATACATCAATAATTTCAGCGAGTTCAATTACGAGTTGCTGGCTTCTGCCAACAAAAGCTGGGGCGAAATCTCATTAAATGTGAACGCAGGCGGAAACATTATGAGCCAGAAACGACGCATCAGCGATGCGGTGACGCAGGGTGGCTTGATCATTCCTGAGTATTACAATCTCAAAAACGCGAGCTCGGTTTTGGTCAATTCGAATGCTTACCGCAAGCAGATCAATTCACTTTTTGCGAGTTTCTCATTGGGCTGGAAAAGTTTGCTTTTCTTAGACGGGACATTGCGTAACGACTGGTCATCCACATTGCCGATTGGTAAAAATTCTTTTGCATATCCTTCCTTAACTACGAGTTTGATCCTGAGCGAGCTGAATGGCGTGAAAGACATTGGCTGGCTGGACTTCGCGAAAGTCCGCCTGGGCTGGGCGCAAGTGGGTAACGATACAGACCCTTACCAGTTGCAACGCGCTTATGAAGCCACACAATCGTTTGACGGACTGGCTTCGTATAAATTGCCAAACCAGCTCAATAACCAGGCTTTAAAACCTGAAATCACGAGCTCGTGGGAAACGGGTCTGAGCATTCAGGCATTCAAAAACAGGGTAGGGCTGGACGTGACTTACTATGACAATGTAAGCCGCAACCAGATCATTAATATTCCGGTTTCTTCTGCCTTCGGGTATGATTCCAAGGTAATTAATGCGGGTAAGATCAATAATAAAGGTGTGGAGGTGACATTAACCGGCACGCCGATCCGTCAGAATGGTTTCGAGTGGAATTCGAGCCTGAATTGGTCGCGGAACCGTAATAAGGTGATCCAGCTGGCGCCGGGTGTTAACACATTTCAGTTAGCTAATAGCCTTATAACATTGGTAGCACGCGAAGGCCAGCCTTACGGGCAGATCCTGGGCAACGATTTCATTTACGCTGCTGATGGCCAGAAAGTGATTAAGGCGGACGGAACATACGAGCGCGGTCAGCAACTGACGCCGCTGGGCAGTGTTTTGCCAAAATATCTTTTTGGTTTCCAAAACAGCTTTACTTACAAAAACTTCAACCTGGGCTTCCTGCTGGACGGTCGGGTAGGCGGAAAATTCTTCTCGCAAACTTATAAAGTGGGAATGTACTCCGGCGTACTGGACAAAACCGCAGCCAACAATGTACGTGAAACCGGAGTGGTGCTGGACGGCGTAAAAGGAACTGTGACTTACAATGCGGACGGAACCTACGAAGTGACGAACACATCGGTCAACGACACGCGCATTACCGCGCAAGCCTGGGCACGGGGCGAGTATAGCGGCCCGACGCCACAAACCATTTTCGACGCCACATTTGTGAAACTGAGAGAAATTACTTTCGGCTACAACCTGCCGTTGAACAATAAGGCCGTTAAATCGCTTTATTTCGGCTTGTACGGACGGAATCTGGTGAACATTTACACTGCCAGCAAATACATTGATCCCGAATTCACAAGCAGCGGCGGTAACATTCAAGGGCTTGAAGGCGGAAGCATTCCGGTGCCAGCCACATACGGTCTGAATGTCAATGTGAAGTTCTGAGCCAGCTAATTATCAAGACAAAATTGAAGAACATGAAAAAGTCCATATATCAAAAAAGTATCTTTTCTCTCGCCATAGGCGTGGTAACATTGCTTGCTTCATGCAGCGACAGCCATTTTGAGGAAATTAACAAAGATCCGAACCGTCCTGAAAATGCTACGACGACGACGATCCTGCTGTCGGCTGAAAAACAGCTCATCGATAACATTCGTAACGAAAATTTCTCCCTGCGCGGATCGCAGTTGTTTGCGCAATATTACAGTCAGAACATTTACAGCGACCAGTCGCGTTATGACATTCCGCGGTCTTATTCCGACACCTATTGGAGCAATGCTTACAAGGCGCTGAATAACCTGAACGAGATCATTATCCTGAACACCGATCCTGCCAAAAAAGACGTGGCAGCAGCGGGCGTTGCGGGTACGAATGCAAACCAGATAGCGATCGCGCGTATTTTGAAAGCCTACGTTTTTCAGGGCTTGACAGATGTTTTCGGCAATGTTCCTTACCAATCTTATGGTAATTCGGATCCTGAGTTTCAGGCTCTGCAGCAGACCCCGGAGAACCTGAGCCCGGCATATGCAAGTCAGCAGAAGATCTATCAGGACATTCTGAACGAGCTGAAAGCGGCCGGTGACACTTTGATCAAAAACAAAACGGCGACCACATTCGGTAACTATGATGTGATTTATAAAGGCAAAAATGAGTTGTGGGCCAAATTTGCGAATTCGCTCCGCCTGCGCATTGCCACGCGCATCAGGACCAAACTGCCCGCAGAATCGAAAGCGCATTTTGAAGATGCTTTGGCAAAAGGTGTTTTTACTTCGAATGCAGATAATGCGGTATTTAAATACCAGGCCCTGGCGCCGAACGAAGCCCCGCTCTTCCGCGCCACCGTGACTGCCAACCGGAAAGATTTTGCGGTTTCACACGTGCTGATCAATGTGCTGAAGGGCGAGTTGGGCACAGTGAAAGTGCAGGATCCCAGATTGCCGATTTACGCAACGAAGAATGCAGCTGGCGAATATGTCGGCCAGCCTTACGGATTACCCGTTGCGGCTGCGGGCTTGCTGACGGCTACGGATGTGAGCCTTCCGGGCACGGCGGTGAATGCGGCCAGCTATGGCGAGGTTTTGCAGGAATATGCGGAGGTTTCTTTCCTGATTTCGGAATATAAAAACTGGGATCAGCAAGCGTATATCAATGGTGTAACTGCTTCCCTTCAAAAATGGGGCGTGGCGCCAGCCGATATTACGGCTTACATTGCTGCGCTTCCCAAAGCGGATAAGGCTAATGTTTTGAACCAAAAATACCTGGCACTTTACACGCAGGGTGATGAAGCCTGGAGTGAAGTTCGTCGCACGGGTTATCCAACATTCCTCGTAAAAGCGGGCGACGTGGTTTGGCGCAGGACTGCGAACGGGCAAACAACCGATTATAAATTCCAGCCATTATTCGGTGAAGGCGTTCCGCTCCGTTTGTACTACCCGCCCAAAGAGCAGAGCGTGAATCTTGTCAACTATCAGAACGCCGTAAAAGCGCAAGGCAACGACGATATTACGACCTCACTCTGGTGGAATAAATAATAGACAATTAGATTATAGGAACGCAATGGTGGCCTGACGGGCGCTATTGCGTTTTATTTTTGCATTTTTATTATCCTATCAACTCTATATAGTTTATGTTTTTTATATATTTGTGCCCAAACTAATCAAACCCCCTATGAATGCATCTATCCAAAGAAAGGGCCTTCATTGTTGTTGGAATCATGTTGCCTTAACCAGAAGGTTACGCTTCAATTTCTGACTCCAATTCAATCCAGACAACCATTATATCGCAAATTGCAGTAAGCATGAAAAATTATTTAAAGTCGACCATTCTCACAATAGCATTTCTATTTCCCCTCTATTTATTCGCGCAGGATGCCACCGTTAATGCTACGGTAAACGGAAAAGTGTTGGATGCACGCAGTAACGAACCATTAATCGGCGCAACGGTAACCATCAAAGGAACCACCAATGGTGACGTGACGGATGCAAATGGAGAATTCAGCCTGGTCACAGGTCAGAAACTGCCGTTTACACTGATCGTAACTTATGTGGGTTATCTAAAAAAAGAAATTTTAATCAACGAAAGTAAGGTTGAAATCACACTTGAAGTGAACAATACGCAGCTTGAAGACGTGGTGATTTCTTCCCGTCGCCGTCAGGAATCGGCCCAGGAAGTGCCTATTCCTATTTCAGTGATCGGCGGAACGCGGGCTGAGGATGCGGGTGCATTCAACGTGAACCGCTTGAAAGAGCTGGTGCCAACCGTTCAGCTTTATGCTTCCAACGCAAGAAATACAACATTAAACATTCGCGGACTGGGATCCACTTACGGCCTTACCAACGACGGAATTGACCCGGGTGTGGGTTTTTATGTGGATGGCGTTTACTATGCACGTCCGGCAGCCACAGCACTCGACTTCATTGATATCGAGCGTGTTGAAGTGTTACGCGGACCGCAGGGAACGCTGTTTGGAAAAAACACGACAGCAGGCGCATTCAACATTACAACCCGCGCTGCAAGCTTCACGCCGGGCGCTAACCTGGAATTGAGCTATGGTAACCTGGGTTATGTGCAGGCAAAAGCTTCGGTAACAGGTCCTTTGAGCAAAAAATTAGCGGCAAGGGTTTCTTTCACAGGAACGCAGCGTAACGGAACATTCTTCAACGAGCATACGCAATTGCCGATCAACGACATTAACAACATCGGTGTGAGAGGGCAGCTGCTTTACACGCCTTCGGACAAAGTGAATATTACGATAATCGGGGATATTTCGGATCAGAAACCAACAGGTTATGGCTGGCCGGTGGCAGGTGTTGTTAAAACCAAAAGAGCTGATTACAGACAATTCAACAACATTATCGCCGATTTGGGATACACGCTTCCTTATAAAAGTGCGTTCGAACGCAGACTGGATCTGGATACACCTTCCAAAGCGGATAACCAATTGGGAGGCGTTTCTGTGAATGCAGATATCAAGATCGGAAACGGAACATTAACTTCCACTTCTGCCTGGCGTTACTGGAAATGGACGCCTTTGAATGACAGGGATTACATTGGCTTGCCTGTTTTCACCATTTCATCGGGTAATTCTGCCCACGATCAATGGTCACAGGAATTACGTTATTCCGGAAAAATTACGCCTAACCTGAGCGGTGTAATCGGTGTCTTCGGCCTCTGGCAAGACCTGACTTCGGATCCTGTACAAACGGAAGAGGCCGGTTCGGCACAATGGAGGTTCGCGCAAAGCTCTACCAGCCCGTTATGGCAAACGCCAGGTTTGTTCGACAACTTTGGTATCAGAACAACAAACCGGATCAAAAGTACAAGTATGGCCGTTTTCGCACAGGCTGACTGGGCTGTTGCGAGCAAATTCCACATTTTGCCAGGTGTGCGTTACAACTACGACAAGAAAGTGGTGGATTATAACCGGGTAGCTTACGGCGGCTTGCAAACCACCGACCCAGCATTGCTGGCGCTGAAAAATGGCGTTTACAGCAACCAGGCCTTTAATACGGATTACGCAGAAGGCAATTTCTCAGGACAGTTGTCCCTGCAATACAGAGCCAGCACACGTTTCAATGCCTATGCTACTTACTCGGTTGGTTTTAAGCCAATTGGGGTGAATGTGGGTGGTTTGCCAACAGCAAGCGGCGCTATTCTGCTTGATCTTGCCAAAGTAAAACCGGAATTTGTTGAACACAAAGAATTTGGTATCAAAACAAAACCATCAGGCAACTCGGTATTGAACCTGACTTTCTTCCGCTCGGATATTGATGATTTCCAGACACAAGTACAAACGCCGGAGCCAGGTGTGAACAGGGGTTATCTGGCCAATGCCGAAAACGTGCGCGTGCAGGGTGCGGAATTGGATGGTAACATTCGTTTTGGCCCATTGACATTGAATGCTGCGGTGGCTTATACAGACGGTAAATATGTAAAATTCACCAATGCGCCTGTGCCTTTGGAAGAAGTAGGAGGACCGCAAGCATTTAAAGATGTTTCGGGTGGACGGTTGCCAGGAATTTCCAAATGGTCTGGTTCGGTAGGCGGCGAAGTGGTTGCGAAGGGAACATTGCTTGGTTTGAAAGGAAATTACTTCCTGGGAATTGACGAATATTATCGCTCAGAATTCTCATCAAGCCCGTCGCCCTCGCAATATCTGAACATTGATGGCTATGCATTGAGCAATGCGAGAGCAGGTTTCAGAGCTTCCAATGGACTTACATTCTTTGTATGGGGACGTAACATTCTCAACAAAGATTACTACGAACAATTACTTGCCGCTCCGGGCAGCTACGGACAATACGCCGGGATCGTTGGTGACCAGAGAACTTACGGTGTAACGATCAGATATTCTTTGTAAGGAGTTTTTTTTAAGGTTCATATCAAAAGAGAAGCCGCGTAATGTGGCTTCTCTTTACTTTATAGTCACATGGCCGAACTCCGCATTTATATCCACGTTGGCAAGCTGGTTTTTGGAAAAAAATGCTTCCTTGAAATCCGCTGTGTTGCGCTTCCATTTAAAACCATTCGGGAGTTTCATATTTGCATAGGCACTTTGAATGGTGTAATCGAAATGCTGCCAGTTCTTGGTCTGTAATGTGATTTCCGCTTTCTTGGATTTGATATTCAAACTCGTCAGCCCGCTGGTAGGGAACAGCTCGATATCTCCATAAACGGCATCGACTTTGATGACGCCGGCAATGCTTTTTAGCGACATTTTGGTATGGTCACTTGTAAATGTGAAAACACCTGAGATTTCACTTCCTTTCAGCTCGCCAAACGAGGTTTGCATTTGTCCTTTTCCTTTGATTTCGACGAGGTTTGTAATGCAGAAATCGGCTTTCAGCTGCAAGCTGTTTGTTAATCCTTTTAATGTAATGGTGCCAAACGAATTTTTCAGATCCACTGCGCAGGACGCGGGCAGATGGATAGTATAACGTGCCCGTAGATTGGAGACGGGCTTGCTTTCACCATCTTTCAGGACAATGTAGTTGCGCAGGAAATAATCTTTACCACTACGGTCGGCGATATACTGGAGCTTCGAAAGATCATTCGCCGCAGTGTTTTTTTCGGGATGCCTCGCCGACAGTTCCATTACAATTGAGATTTCCGATTTGTCCCAGGTTGTGAGTTCAATGTCGGCTTTTTCCGCGTTAATATGCAGTGTGCGTATGGCGGGCGACGGTATGTTTTTTTCAATGGTTTTGGTTGCGACCTGCAAAACGCCCTGGGCCAGTGCGGCGTCCGTGAAGGCAGCCGTAAGCATCGCAATCAATAGTAATTTGAGATAAAAAGCTCGTTTCATGTTTTTGGAATTATATCATTTTGGCCATTTCGTTTAACACTTCGGCCTTTTGTTGTTCAATGTTTGCAAACTGGCGCACCAGGTCGGGTTCCGCATTGTACTCGCCGATGGCTTGCTGCAATTGCGTCGCCGCGTTTACCAGATCTTCGTATTCGTTCTGCAATCTTTTGTAATCATTACTGGCACAGATCAATGTTTCCGTTTCGCAGTAAGCTTTGAGCTTTTCATATTGTTGATCCGTAACCTGATCGGCACTTGCTTGCAATCGCTCATCGACTGTTTCCTGCCTGAAAGCGATCTGTCTTCCGGACTTCTTTCCTATGAACCAAACTCCGCCAACGCCCATTAACAAAATCACTGCGGCTGCATACTGCCAGAAATAAGCCATTCTGTTGTTGATCGGCCCTTTCGCGATCAATTCCCAAAGTTGCTCGTCCGGTTCATATTCCGGCAGAGAATGTGCTGCCGTTTTCAATGGTAACTCGTTCAGTTCCTGGTTCAAGGATGCCCATACACCTTCGCCCGGCGAGTAATGCGGGAGTTTGGTCAAGGCGCCTTTCAATGTATGTTTGTTTTTTTCCATAGTGGTGGTCATTTTGGTGAAAGCATGCTGCGCAGCTTTCTTTTTGCATGAAACAGTTGCGATTTGGAGGTTCCTTCTGAAATGTGGAGCATTACCGCGATTTCTTTGTGCGTGTAACCTTCCACTTCTGCCAGCACGAAAATGGTGCGGAAGCCGTCCGGCAATGAAAGGACAGCCGTTTCCAGGTGCGCCGTATTGATCTCGATTTCGTTCCAATCAATGATTTCACCCGCATACTCATCCAGATCTTGCCAGACCACAATCTTTTTCTTTTTGGTAGATTTCCGGATAACGATCTGCTTGATCCACGCCCCGAGTGCCGCGTCGCCGCGGAACTGGCTCAAATGTTTGAAAACGTCCATAAATGCATCCTGCAACACATCATTGGCATCGTCAAAATCACCAGTGATGCGGTAAGCAAGCGTATACATCGCTTTTTTATAGCGGTCATACAATTGCCGTTGTGCAATCCGGTCATGTAAAAGGCATCCTGAAATAAGCTCCGCCTCAGATGTCATACATTGTTTTTTAGTGTACTCAATTCAAAGAGGCCGCAATAAGGGGAAAAGGTTGTATGAATGCGAAGAAAGTTTCTGTGGGGGAGGTTGGTGGAACGCTCCAAATCCAGGCCTCGAAGGTTTTGCACCAATTCACTTTATTAAGTCTGATATCCAAAAAATCGCTGATTTGGATTGCCAATCCATTATATATTTACGACAAATCAGGAGAAGGCGCACGCTTACATGGCGGTCGTTGGAATGCCGTGGGAACACCCGTACTGTATACGGCTGAAAAAAATATCAGCTACGCTTATAACGTCTGAGCAGAGCTTGTTTTCGGATCTAATACTTGGAATATTCGTGTGTGAAGATTACTGAATTGCACACTAACAAATAGAAGCGGATGGTTGAAATGAATGCAGCAACAGGGGAGTTAAAACAAAAAAGGAGCTCCGTTGAGAACTCCCTAAACTTTACCTGGTTACGTTTCCACGAAGGAAAGAGGCTTGACCAGGCCTACGTGTTGCAAACAAAACACCTTTTAGCAAAAGTTCCAAAATTCCATGAAAATTAATTTACGAGACAAGTATTTATCCAAGCCGAGATATGATAGATATTTACTAGCCGGGAGAAATGACCACGAGCGAGCCGGAAATTTATATCATGCAAATATTGCGCTGTCGAAAGCATTCCATCCATTAATAAGCCAGTTTGAGGTGGTCCTCCGAAATAGTATCGATTCCATTTTAAGGGAGCTGTTCATGGATAGGAACTGGATTATTAATGAAAAGCTTGGATTTATGAGTGATGAATCGCTTCGTAAATCTAATTTCTACCTTCGGAAATGTGTGGAAGCTGTCGAAAATAAGTCGAGAAAGGCCCGATTACCAATAACGAATGCCAAGATAGTCTCTGATCAGACATTCGGTTTTTGGACTGCCATCTTCGAGCCTGCGCATTACCGATTATTGCAAGGTCAGCCGATAAAGGTATTTAAACATAAGCCGTCTATCGAGAACCGCGCGAGCATCTATGGCAGGCTGGAAATGATCAGGAATTTTCGAAACAGGGTAAATCATTGCGAACCACTCTGTTTTCATGCAAATCATATCGACTGTTCGCATGCCCTTGCTATGAGAATCAATTTGTATAAAATGATCGAGTGGATTGACCCGGAACTGTTTCCGTTCTTTGCTGGAATTGATAATGTTGAAGAAAGCATAGATCAATTGTTGGACGTTTGACCATTTGGAAAATACAAGTCGATGAGCAATATCGAATTGACAAAGCAGCTTCGTTATTATCCCCTGGCAAGCTTTTGTTTGAAAACAACCAACAAACAACAAATCAAACAAATGGAATCAGACTTGAATAAATTCCTTACTGCGCAGGAGCGGGATTATGCAGGGGCTTTGGCGGAGATAACGAGGGGCAGGAAGCAGGGACATTGGATATGGTATGTTTTTCCGCAGATAACGGGTCTGGGAATGAGCAGCACTTCTGTGCACTTTGCGATTGAGGATCTGGAACAGGCAAACCGTTATTTTCAACATCCGGTGCTGGGAAAAAGATTAATTGAGATTTCAAAGGCAATATTGGCTGTGGAGGGCAAGACAGCGAACCAGATCATGGGCACGCCGGATGATTTGAAGTTGCGGTCCAGTATGACATTGTTTAGTATGGTCAGAAATGCAGATCCCGTTTTTCAGGAAGTTTTGAATAAATATTTTGATGGCAAGCCGGATCGGAAAACCATCGAAATCCTCCATAATTGACCCTGCATGTTTCCAATTGCGTTTGACCCCATATACAAATATCCGGTGCCGGAGGGGCATCGTTTTCCCATGGATAAATACGAGCTGCTCCCGTTGCAATTGCTGCGGGAAGGCATTGCGAAACATACTGATTTTTTCAGCCCCGAACCTGTGGATATGCAAGCGGTATACGCGGTCCATGACCGTGCATATGCGGATCGATTTGCGCAGGGAAAACTGACGCAGCAGGAAATGAGGCGCATCGGTTTTACCCAAACCCCATTATTAGCTGAACGTGAGCTGCGGATCGCAAATGGAACGGTGCAAGGCGCGCTCAAAGCATTGGATACCGGCATCGCCTTCAATATTGCCGGCGGCACGCATCATGCAGGGCGGGATTTTGGAGAAGGTTTCTGCATGATCAATGACCAGGCCGTGGCAGCGCAATATCTGATCGATCATAAAAAGGCAAAAAAAGTGCTCATCATCGACCTCGACGTGCACCAGGGAAACGGAACGGCCCATATTTTCGCGGATCAGCCGCGCATTTTTACGTTTTCCATGCATGGAAAAAATAATTATCCGTTCAGAAAGGAAAAAAGTGACCTGGACGTGGCATTGGATGACAGGACGGATGACAACACTTATTTGCGCCTTTTAAAAGAAATACTTCCTAACCTGGTCGAACAAGTCCGGCCCGATTTTATTTTCTATCAAGCCGGGGTAGACATCCTGGAAACGGACAAAATCGGACGTATGTCCTGCACCGTGCAAGGTTGCCGGCATCGGGATGAAATGGTTTTGCAAATTGCCGCAAAGCACAACATCCCGGTGCAATGCAGCATGGGGGGCGGCTATTCTCCTCAGCTAAGAACGATTCTGAACGCACATGCAAACACTTACCAGGTAGCCAGCCAGATTTTTCCGCTGTGATTATACAGGACAGCAATTGCGCGCTTAACTGTAATCATTCGGAATGTTTAGCATTTACAAATTCGCTGAGGTGGGGCCGGGGCTAATGTGGTTGCGAGCCACTAAGCATATGTGCCAGAATGGGTGCGCATTTCTCGCGGCATGCAGGATAAAAATGGCCGTGTTTCCAGAATTCCGATTTGGGGGACATTCCCCACCAGAATTCGGCCAGGGCGAGCGGCTTCATTTTATTTTGGAAAGCGTATTGCAGTAATTTCGGGGCCGCACATTCACCGGCGCCTGCGGGTGGATTTTTGTACGAAGCATCCGCAAATATTTCGCGCAGACTTTTCTGTTCCCCGGCCTGGTTAAGGAAATTGTATTGGTCAAAAATCGCGTTCTGCAAAGAAACAGAATGCTTTTTACGTATTATTTTCAGCTGGGTAATGTGTGTTTCAAATGCCTTATCTTCATGCGCTTCAAGCGTCTTTATCTCATCATTCATCTGCGAGAGCGCGGTCATTCCCGCATTGAGGAAACCATCTTTTGCAACGCCGTCAAAAATCGGAGGCACAAATTTGGCGTGATGATTTCCACCCGCGAGCTTCCCCGAAAACGCGGATATATATCCAATCTGCGCGTGCTCCGTTTCGACCACAAGCACGCCAAACATTTTGCCAATTACATTTTCTGAATCATCGGACAACCCGAAGTTATGTTCCCAATCCTGCTGACTTTCCAGATGCGCTTGGAGCATTTCAGCCGCTAGTAAACTAACCGGATGCGGGTCGTTATTATACGGGAATGTAAATTTGGCTGGCAAGGAATATGCCGCACCAAACGCTTCAAAGGGCGTGAAAAAACTATCTGCGGGTAATGTTGAGGGGGTTAACACAAGAGATCGGGATACTTTCAATGTAAAAATGCTGTCGAATACAGCAGGCGTATCCGACAGCAAAAATACAAATTTGCCGATGAACGGCTAAACTTTTGGCAACATTAAGGCTCGTTAAGTATGTCTGTTGTTGCTGCTAAAAAACTCCATTCTTCCAGTTTATGCGAATTATTCAGGCCACTTTCATCCCTTTGTTTTTGAAATTCCTTAAAACTTGGCACATTAAGGACCTTATTCTGAATGTCCGGATTTTTGAAATGAGACAGGTGAACAAAAGTTTGGCCATCATTCATCAGATAGACATTATAGCGAAAGTCGTTGCCGCTCAGCTTTTTAAAGTCTTCCATAAAAATGTTAATATTCTCCTGATTCTTTTCCACATACGCACCTTCCACGGTGTAAGAAACTTTTACGACTATCATGTTTTTGTCTGTTTTGGTTATTTAAATGGAATGACAATCCAGCCTTCCAAAACGTGACAAAAAATTTAAGAACGGATCATAATATTGAGTTTATCCGGATCAACAACGGAATAGATCTGCTTGATTTTGGAATCTTCAACTTCGAAAATCTGACAGTTTACCAAAACCCCATCATTATAAAATAGTATGGCAGGCTGATGGTTCAACTCGCGGTATGCAATCGTGAATGCGTGCTGATAAGTTTTGTAAACGTAAAGCATCAGCTCAGCAGCATTGCTTGCACCGACAGTCAATTCGCTCACAATCTTAATCTTACCGCCACCGTCTGTGCGCACAATAATGTCGTTCGACAGCATTTCGACAAGGTGTTCAACATTCCCGTTCTTAATGGTGTGCATGTAGTTCTGCAAATAATTCGCAGGAAGCGCGGTTGGGGCTTTCACAGGTTCGGCTACATCTTTCAACAGCGTTTTGGCGCGGCTTAAAAGTTTGCGGGAATTTTCGACGGAGAATGATAATGCTTCCGCGATTTCCTGATGGGAATAATCAAATGCCTCTTTCAGGATAAAAACGGCCCGCTCCTTAGGTCCCAGTTTTTCCAGCAGCACCAGCATTGAATAGGACAGGATTTCGTCCCTGATCATGTTCGTGTCCGTCATTTCCACAGGCTCGGGAAGCCACATGCTTTCGCTGACCGTTTTCTTATTCCTCTTTTTCAGATTGATGGACTGATTGACGACACTTCGGATCAGATAACCCGTTTCATTCTCAACCGCCTGATCCTGCGTTGTCAGATGTTTGAGCATGACATCCTGGACAACGTCACGGGCATCTTCTGCTGAACCCAAAATGTTGTATGCGTAGGGAAACAGTTTCTTTTGATAATTTTTTAACAAATCCATTTTTCAAATGCTGGCTAATATTCACTGTGTGGTAAGATAGGAAGATGTCAATTTATTTAAAATTAGCATGAATTAATAACTGTAAGTCCAACACGTAATTTAAATAAATATTGATATTTGCAGAGTGAGTTATAATATAACAATTTGAGCTATGCTATTAGAAAGGCGCGATTTCCTATCCTCATTGACTTTGGCCAGTGCGGCCACCTTATTTACCGGCAGCTCATTACTGGCTGCTACGGCTCCCAAAAAAGATAAACTGGGCATTGCCCTGGTCGGTCTGGGCTATTACAGCACGGATTTGCTTGCCCCTGCTTTGCAATTGACCGAAAAATGTCATCTCGCAGGCATTGTTACCGGCACGCCCGCAAAAGCAGAAACCTGGAAAACAAAGTACAATATCCCTGACAAAAACATTTACACCTATCAGAATTTCGACCAGATCGCCAATAACCCGGACATTGACATTGTGTATGTAGTGTTACCACCTTCGATGCATCGGGAATTTGTGGTGCGTGCTGCCAAAGCAGGCAAGCATGTATTTTGTGAAAAACCGATGGCGCCGTCCGTTGCCGATTGCGAGGCGATGATCAGCGCTTGTAAAAGCAATAAAGTCAAGCTCGCCATTGGTTACCGCTGCCAGCACGATCCGAACATTCAGGCTTACATGAAAGTGGCCAAAGAGCAGAAATTTGGTAAAGTGAAAATGGTGAACAGCGCTGCGGGCTACATCGATAACCGCACGACGCATTGGAAACAAAACAAGGCATTAGGTGGTGGCGTGATGGGCGATATGGGCGTTTATGCATTGCAAGGCGCAAGACTGGCCACGGGCGAAGAACCGATCAGCGTGATTGCGCAGGCTTCTACCACCCGTCCGGAAATATATAAGGAAGTGGAAGAAACCATGATGTTCATGCTCGATTTTCCTAGTGGTGCACGTGCTGCATGCCAGACGAGCTTTGGCGTCAATATGAACCATTTGCAAATTAATTATGAAAAAGGTTGGGTGAAAATGGAGCCGCAGTCGGGATATAGTGGCAATAAAGGCAGTATGTCGGACGGCACTATTATTAATTTTCCGATTAAAAGCCAGCAAGCCAAACAAATGGACGAAGATTGCCTGGCTATCATGAACAACACAGACCTGATCGCTCCCGGTGAAGAAGGACTTCGTGATATCCGCGTCGTGGAAGCCATTTACAAGTCGGTAAAATCCGGTCAGAGCGTAAAAATCTAATAAATGAGAAATGTCATTGCGTTTTCAGGGCTGCTGCTGGCTTCCTTGCTGATTTACAATTGTTCAGGGACGAAAAATGGCGGTGTTACTGCCGAGTTCCAGACACCCGAATTCAATCCCAATCCAACCGGCAAATACTTATCGCCTAAGGAAAGCATGGCAACCATGCACCTTCCACCTGGATATCGCTTGCAACTGGTTGCGAGCGAACCGATGATCAAAGAGCCGGTTGCCATTGCCTGGAATGGCAATGGCAGCATGTATGTGGCCGAAATGCTCACTTACATGCAGGATGCGGATGCCGTGGGCGAGCAACAGAAAATCAGCAGGATTTCACTTCTGGAAGACACGAATAATGATGGTGTGATGGACAAAAGCACCATTTTTATCGATAGCCTGCTTCTCCCCAGAATGATGCAGCCGGTGGGTAATGAGCTGCTCGTGAATGAAACCAACACCATTGACATTTACAGTTACCGCGACACCGACGGCGACGGGAAAGCCGATTTGAAAAAACCTGTTTATCAAAATGACAAATATGTGGTCAATGATGTGAACATGGAACACCAGCGGAGCGGGCTCGACTGGAACCTGGACAACTGGATGTATCTCACTTACGACGCAGTCCGTTTTCGTTATACCAATGGCAAAATGCAGGTGGATACGATCGTGAGCGGGTCAAGCGGACAGTGGGGTCTTACGCATGACGATTATGGCCGGCTTTTTTATTCAAGGGCGGGCGGCGAAATCCCGGTGCTTGGTTTTCAGATCAATCCAAAATACGGGACGCTGGATTTCCCGGATCAATATAATGCTGAGTTTTCCGAAGTGTGGCCTATCATTGCCACGCCGGATGTGCAGGGCGGTCCGCCACGGCTGCGCCCGAATGAAACGCTCAACCATTTCACGGCACCGACCGGCCAATCCATTTACAGAGGCGAACAATATCCTGCCGATTTTTCGGGCGATTACATTGTTTGTGAGCCGGTTGCCAGGGCAGTAAGGCGCGCGAAAGTGGTACATCAAAATGGAAAAACGACGCTGCAAAATGTATATCAGCGCAAAGAATTCTTGTCGTCTTCGGACATGAATTTCAGGCCTGTAAACTCTGCAACCGGGCCCGATGGCCACCTTTACATTGTGGATATGCACCGAGGGATCATCCAGCAAGGCAACTGGACGCCTCCCGGGTCATTTCTCAGACAAAAAATTGACAGCATTGGCCTCGCCAAAAACGTGGGGCACGGCCGCATTTACCGGGTCGTTCACGAAGGCTCCAAAATGGCCGCAAAGCCCCAAATGCTGAACCAGAAACCAGCAGAGCTGCTCACCTATCTCGCCCATCCGAACGGCTGGTGGCGTGACAATGCACAGAAAGAACTCATTACTCGCGCAGATAAATCGGTGATTCCTGCATTAAGAGAAATAGCCACGGGTAAGCGCAATGTGGGGCAAAACGAATTGCAACATTTAGCCAAAATTCATGCGTTATGGACTTTGGAAGGCATGGATGCAATTGATCAGGAATTACTGTTAAACAGCATGAACGACCCGGATGCGCGCGTGAGAAAAACCGCTGTCTGGATCAGTGAGCCATTTTTGAAGTCGGGGGACGAAAAACTGATGGCGAAGGCCGGCAAGCTGGCGCAGGATGCCGACGATGATGTTCGGGTTCAGATGCTGTTGTCATTGTATAACAGCAAGTCGGAGCGGGGCAAAGCAATTGTTAAAGAAATTTTGGATAAAGGACAAAACCATGAAATGCTGCTGGCTACGAAAACGGCTTTGGACAAGAACGAAAATGTGAGAACATTCGGGAGCAGGCTGGGACAGATGGACGAGGAATCGCGAAAGCTGATCATTGGCGGCGCAGCGATTTTCAAATCATTGTGTGCAAGCTGTCATGGTGCGGATGCCAAAGGACTGGCAATAGGCGGTGCCAGAATGGCCGCACCACCGCTGGCCGGCTCACCAAGACTCGAATTTATAGAAAAAAATAACCTGATCCGGATTGTGTTGAAAGGCTTGACCGGCCCGGTTGAAGGCAAAGAATACACCAGCATTATGCCCGCGATGGAAGCAAATAGCGACGAATGGGTGGCATCCGTTGTCAGCTACATCCGCCACGATTTTGGCGGCAAACCGCCCCGGAAAAAGGGCGAAATTCCTGGAATGGCGCCAGCTGCGGTCAATAATGCTTCCGGTTTTCCGGTTCGGAAGGCTTCTTCACCGGCGGTAAGGGCTGATGAGGTTCGGAAGATTAGACAAGAAAGTGCTTCGCGGACTACGGCCTGGACGATCCAGGAGCTGAAACCTGAGATTCAGGAGTGATAATGTTGTGGTAATTGGCATGACAGAAAGGAAATGCTCCGCAGCATTACCGCCTGGCTGTCAAATGCAGCAGCCGGGGCGTATAGGAAACCATGAGATAACTCCAAACAGGAACCTTATCCGAGTCAGGGACTTTTTTGAGCAGTTCCATGCGTTCGCCGGCAAATGTCGAAGAAAACCCAAATATTATTTCCAGCCTTTTTACGGGTTTGTAATTAATAGAAAGGTCGTTTTCAAAACCCAGATAGGTTCCGGCGAGCTCCTTGCTTTCCCTGAGCTGATGCTGGGAATAAAAAAGGTGGAAATCAGAGCGCAGGGCCAGTTTTTTGTTAATCTGATATAAAAAGAAAAGATAAGGATTGACCAGTCCTCTGTCATTCAGGTCGGCCGGAAATCTCGTAAAAAGATTCATATTACCCATGAATTTCCAGGCGACGCCATAGAGTGGCACAAATGAATTGGTCACATTTGCCGGCACTGTTTTCCGGTCGCCGCTCATGATCTCAGCACCCAGCCGCAATGTTGCTTTGTTCGTGGTCGCGCTTATTTCCGGCTGGATATAATAGGCCCGGATCGTCTTTGCGCTGGCATTCCGGCCGTATTGATAATATGCATTTACTGTTCCATATATCCATCCGTGGCTATATTCCAGGCGTCCGCCATTCGTAATCCGCTGATAATCGTGTCGATTTTTGTCGTTTTTATCAAACACTTCGAGCGTATTGATGGTGGTTATAGCCAGGTGATTTTTAAATGTGTATTTCAAATGGTGTACAAAAAGCAATTTATACTGATGCGCAGCCACCGGCGAATACGCCGCATCGAAAGCATTTCCATAATTCCGGGTAAAAGCAATGGTAAGATCGGTAGTTACCTTTTTATTATAAAAAAACCGGACGCCCTCATGCGAGCGCCCCTGCTGGCCCCATGGCGCGGCTGAATAAATCCGGCCGTTGTCCAGCGACAAGGCCTGCCTGCCAATCCGCGCAGAAAAATGTTTGGTAAATGAAGGCTCGATATACAACTCGAAGGCATTAATGCTGCCCACGCGCGAAAACCGGTCCGATTTGCCCCAGACATGTATTTCCTGAGGTGACGCATGGAACTTAAAGTTTCTGGATAAATAGTTGATATTGAGCCTGTTCCTTTGCGTTGCGAACAATTCCGGCATAATCGAATCCGCCGCAGTAAGCTTGAAATTATCGCGATATTCGGCGCGTGGCCTTGCTTCAAAATCGATGATCAGTTCCCTTTTGACCGAATCAATTGCCTGTGAAAATGAATGTATATGAATAAAGCAGCAAAATCCGGAAACCAGCAGCACGCTGCGGACTGCGCAGGTCCGCGCTGAAAAAAGAGAACCGGAAATTGTTAACTTCATTAATGTAAAATGTCCTTCGTGAATGCCCGGAATGGTGGAAGACTGCGTCTGCAATTATCAATCCATTAAATTGATAGACAAAGATGATAAAAATTGCAGAATTAGCACCAGGCATCGCACTTGTCATTTCTTAAAAACTGAATGCATAACGGCACGAAATAGCTCGCCCAGGCAGATTATAGCCTCTTTTTTCGTAGTAATTCTCGTCCGTCGCATTCGCTACTTTCAAGGTAAGCGAATGGTTTTCAGTGATTTTAAATGCCGCTGCGAAGTCGATAACCATGTAATTTGGATACTCAATTTCAGGATTGACTGGGTCTGTGTAGTCAATGTCCGTCCGCATGCCCACCGTGCGCCCAGACAACCGGAGACGCAGCCATTTCAGGTTGTCATATTCCAGACCGTAGTTGAAAGTGTTACGCGCGACATTCTGGATGCCTCTTGTCGTTTCCGAAGCATCCGAGCCGATGATCAGCTCCTTTGCTGTTAGCAGGGAAGTGCCATTCCAGAATGCCCGTAATGAATATCGGTGATCGCTCAAAGTGCCGAAATCATAGGAAATTTCGCTTTCCAAACCATTGATACTGGCATCCGCAGCATTGGTGAAAGTGGCTCTCGAAACGATTAAATCACCACTTGCCAACGGCTCATTCACGGTCCTGATAATCTTGGCGATGCGGTTTTCTACTTGCGTTGAAAAATAGGTTACACTCGCAAAGAAGCCTGATTTTGGTTTGTTCAAATGCAGTCCCAGGTCCCAGCTTACACTGCTTTCGTTTTTCAGGTCCGGGTTTCCTGCGGTGACGGCGATCCGCCCTTTTGCGTCCCTTATTTCGTTATATCCCGCCACACTGTAAGCATCCGTCGTCACAAATGCGCGGCCGATATTGGCTTTTACGAATAGAAATTTTACAGGATTGTAAGTTATCCCGAGACTCGGACTTGTGAACGGCGTTTTCTCCTTACCAGCTTTGTAAGTCGGCAACAAGGCAGTTTCGCGCACATCGAATGTAATGTTATCGTAGCGCACGCCCGGCTGCAAGGTTATTTTTCCGAAATTCAGCAATGCCTGCGCAAAAAATGCGGATGATATGATCGCATATTCTGGCTGCGTTGGTGCGCGTTCTGTAGTGTCGTTAGTCCAGCGGCGGCTCTTGGTGGAAGCATTCAGATAGTCATAACCCATGATCAACGCATGTTGTCCCAATTTCCAAACATCTTTAACCTGAACTCCTCTCCACTCATTTTTCCCGGCGGCCGAACGGAAAGGGACCACAGGCTTGCCCGAAACATGCAATGTATAATTGGTTGTGTTTTCTCCGGCTCCAAAAACTTTAACGCTGGGGCTGTGCAAGCCGATCCGTCCGGTAAGCGCAATGTCCAATGCCGACCTGCCCATGTCCTTAGTGCTTGCCTCCGAGCTTCCCGAGGAAATTTCGCCCGGCGATTCAACATCCTTCGCCTGGAACGTCTCACCCCGCACATCTAACCTGAAATACTGGTTCAACTGATAACCCAGCCGCAATGCGCCCGAATAGTAATGCAGCTGCGTGTAAGGCCGTTTTGTGCCATCATTTATAGTTTCATCAACTATTTCAATGGGCCGATCCGTGTAATTTTTTTGCGCCGAGTGGTAGCCCCAGGCATTTCTCAGCCAGTTGTTGCTCCCCATTTTATAGTCTTTTGATCTTTCCAAATACGCAAATGATAGGTCGTAATCGAGTTTTTGGGTCAGATTTCCACCTGTATTGACGCCAGCCTGAATGGTTTTGAAACTGCCATATTCTACAAATCCATAGCCACTTGCCGGGCCTTTTGAACGTCTTGTAATCACATTGATAACGCCTCCCATGGCCTGTGAGCCGTAAAGGGAAGATGCAGGTCCTTTCAGCACTTCGATCCTTTCAACGCCGTTCAAATTGATCTGCGATAAATTCGTTGCGCCAGCCGCACGTCCGTCAATGAGCAGTAATGTCCTTTGGTTAAGCCCTGAAAATTGTGGCCGGAAACCGCGTATCCCTATCCCGCTGGAAAGATTGGGATACTGGATCACATCCACGGCTGCTGATTTACGCACCATGTCAGTAAGATCTTGTGCCGGCGTAAGGCGGATGTCTTCGGAAGATATGAGGTTTATTTTCTGGGCGATCCTCTCTTTTTGTGTGTCAAAACGCGTTGCCGTAACCACGATCGGATTTAGCAGGTTTGCATCCGCAGAATCGGCTGGTGTGTTCTGGCCGGCGACCGAAAAACAGCTTGCATATGCAAGGCAGGAAAGGGATAAACGTAAAGTTTTATGCAAAGGATTCATACAAAGTGATTGCTCCGATAATAATTGAAAATATGCCAACGACGTAATTAATGATTTTAAGAAAGGTCTCCCTCTTGCTGGCAAAGCGGTTGACGGAAGTCGCGAAAAAATAGCCATAGGCAGACATGGACAGGATAATTCCGGCGCTTTGCAGGATAATGATCCACACCGCCGTCAGCGCGTCGCTCGCTGCCAGGGTCAGCGCCACAGCGCAGGCGCCGCCTGTCCCCGCAAGGCCGTGCACCATGCCCACCCAGAACGAGCGGCTGAACTTTTGCTGTGGATTGTGGAAATGTAATGTCTTGTCTTTCAAAAAGTTACGACGAATTGCCATCACGCCGAGCCAGATCATCAACGGCCCGACAAGCAGCTCCACTTTTTCGGAAACGTCGAGGGTGACGGTTGATTTCAGCAGCAAAACCAGCACTGCAAAAAGGATGAGCGTAAAGGAATGCCCCAGTGCCCAGTGCGACGATCGCCAGATCAGTTTCCAGCGCTGGGCTGGGCTCCTGGTGTCTTCGCTAGCCAGCACAGACACCGCCGCCATATGGTCGGGCTCGAATGAATGCTGGACACCCAGTAACAGAGAATCAAGGAGAAGAATGTTGACCATTCGTTTTTCGTGTCGGTTAGATAAGTGAAAAAATTCTTATCTCGAAAAACTCGGGGAATAATGCAGGAGCAGGCAACAGCCCGAAAAGAGCCACTGCCAGTGTCCTATTGCCTTTCTTCCCGAAAGCAATCCGGATAAATTATCGACTGGCAGGTCTTCTGACTCGTTCCGTTGCAACGCCTTCCCGGGGAGAGGTAATGATCATTAACTCATTCAATCGCCCCAGTGGCACAAACCTGTTACAACGCTTATTATGAACTTACAGCAGCGGGTACTGCTCCGGATTTACACCGGATTCCCTTTTCATCACGCCCAAAGACGTGAACCAATTGAGCCGCAAAGATGGAGTTTTTTTGTTTTACGCAACGAGAAAAACTATAAATTCCCCTACTTTTACAGCCTTGAAATAGTTCTTTACTTTGTTTTTCCAATAGAAAAAGGTTTTACTAACCACGTGAATTAATAGGGAATCGTGTGCAAATCACGAGCTGTCGCGCAACTGTAAGTAACGATTAAAGTTTACATCGGAATGATATCCACTGGACAACCGGGAAGGATGGTGTAAATGTTACAAGTCAGGAGACCTGCCTTTTTTTGTTGACAATGCTTCCGCGAAATGAAGCTTCGTCTGGTCTGGATATGTCCGGTTTTTTTGAACCGCGATTATCGGGTGTAATTCGCCCATACTTCCCCATTCTACCTTCGTTTCGTCTGCATTTTAAAATTCTGGCAAGAGCTTTTAACTCAGCTTAACTATGTTAAAAGTATGGTCTGCAGGCCACCATTCCCACTTCCTCATTTCCGCGCCGTCGAGTAATTCGGGTAAGACTACACTTACTTTGGCGTTGCTGCGGGCGCTGAGAAACAGGGGCTTGCAGGTGCAGCCTTTTAAATGCGGGCCGGATTATATTGACCCGATCCACCATACTTCGGCTGCGGGAAGGCAGAGCATTAATCTGGATACATTCATGGCTTCGGAGAGTCATGTGCGGGATATTTATGCAAAATATAATTCTGAGGCAGATGTTTCGGTGACTGAGGGCGTGATGGGCCTTTTTGATGGGTCTGATAAAATGCAAGGCAGCAGCGCCGAGATCGCCCACTTGCTTGATGTGCCTGTGATTCTGATTATTAATGCGAAATCCATGGCTTATTCAGCGGCTCCTTTGTTGTTTGGTTTCAAGAATTTTGACAAACGAATCAATGTTGCTGGTGTTATTTTCAACTTCGTTAGCGCGGAGTCGCATTACCGCTTTTTAAAGGAAGCATGCGTTGATGCTGGTGTGGAAGCGTTGGGGTATTTTCCTCATAATAAGGAAGTATGCATTCCCTCGCGGCATTTGGGCCTGCATATTTCGGGCGAAACGGACTATGAAAAGATCATAGAAAATCTGGCGGAAGCATTGCCTGAAACTGTGGATCTAAACCGGTTACTTGAAATTACGCATCGCTCTGATCAGGAGAATGCTGGTTATAAAGTCAATGCAAACCCGAAGCTGGCAAACCTGAAAATCAGCATTGCAAAAGATGAGGCTTTTACATTTTTATATCAGGAAAACATTGAAATGCTGTCCAGGTTTGGGCAGATAAAGTGGTTCAGTCCTTTGCATGACGAACATTTGCCAGAAACCGATTTCCTCTATCTCCCCGGCGGTTACCCCGAATTATTTGCACAGAAATTGAGTGAAAATAAGCCTATGCGGGCCAGTATCAATGCTTATTGCAGCAATGGCGGCCGAGCCCTCGCGGAATGCGGCGGTTTGATGTATCTGGCCAAAACTCTTACAGATCATAATGGCGAGCAATTTCCAATGGCCGAAGTCCTGGATTGCACCACGTCCATGCAAAATCCAAAAATGACATTGGGTTACCGCGTCGCAGAATGGAATTATGTTGCCATTAAAGGTCACGAGTTTCATTACAGCAGCCTGATGGACAACGAGATGCAACCGCAGGCCGTGCGCGTCACCAATGCAAAGGGCATAGAGACAGAAACCAAAATTTACAGAAAACACAACACATTTGCTTCTTACATGCATTTGTATTGGGCAGATAATGAGTCATTTATAAAAAATCTATTAGCCATTTAAAATGACAACCAAACGCCAGCGAATCACCCGTGCGGACGGAAAAGCGATCAACCTTGTGCAGCGACGGGGGCATTTGTCGTATTGCTACAATGCCTGCTGCTGTGGCCGGACGGACCGTGGTTATGCCGCGATTCCCGTGGAATTGTACAAAAGTGAGTGGCTCAAAAGGAAGCTGCGCAACGTGGTGCACATGACCAAGGGCGGCTGTCTGGGGCCTTGCACGCTGGCGAATGTGGTTACTTTGCTTTTCGACGGGCATTCGGTTTGGTTTCATTCCATTAACAGTGAGTGGCAGATCATCGCCATTTTCGATTACATCGAAAGCATGGTGAAGGCAGACCGCTACCTGGTTCCGCCCGCCGATCTGGCCGAATATGTATTTCAGTTTTACACCTGGAAAGGCTCCGAAGCCGCCACAATCAGCGGACAGCCGGCATTACCGACGGAAGGCATCGTCTTCTTAACTCATGCGGACACGGATCTGCTGACATTAAACCGCGCCATGGAAACTTTGCCGGAGGATTTTCCTAAAACAATGGGGATCAGTTTGCTGGCGGTGAAAAGCGAAGAACAAATGGCGCAATTGCTTGGCCGGGAACTGGCCGAAGCGCAGATCATTGTAATCCGGATCCACGGCAGATTGAGCAGCATTCCGGGCTATGGCGAGCTCGTGAGGCTGGCCAAGGAGCGGCAGCAGCATTTGATCATTGTCAGTGGAACCGGCGAGCTCAATCCCGATTTTGCTGCCGTTTCGACTGTTTCGCCCGCCATTTTGCAGGAAACATTGCATTACCTGCAAGCGGGAGGTTACATCAATTTTACGTCGTTACTGTGCTATCTTTCAGACCATTTGCTCATGACCGGCTTCGGTGCCGAACCCGCACTGCAACTACCCGAACACGGCATTTACCATCCCGATCTGCCAGAAAACGCAGACATCAACGATTGGGTGAAATACAAAGATCCGAGACTTCCGACCATCGCATTGACATTTTACCGCGCACACTGGATCAGCGGAAATACGCATTTCGTGGACACAATAATACGTTCGCTGGAAAACAGGAATGTGAATGTGCTGCCCGTTTTTACATCCTCCTTAAAAGCAATCGACCCGGTTTCAGGCAAGCCGCTCGCGTTTCAATATTTTGATCATAAGGATGTCAAGGTCGATGTTTTGATCAACACCATTTCATTTGCAATTACAGACATTCAACCTGCTGGCACCATCAGCAAGCCGGTCACTGCACTGGCAAATCTGGATGTACCTATTTTACAGGCAATTACCAGTGGCATGAGCCGCGGACCGTGGGAAACTTCGTCACGGGGACTGAACCCGCTCGATACGGCCATGAATGTTGCTATCCCTGAATTTGACGGCCGGATCATTACAGTTCCGGTTTCGTTTAAGGAGAAAGGAAAAGAAACCAAAGGCTACGAACCGCTGGATAACAGGGTGGAAATGGTTACTGGCCTGGCGCTCCGTTTTGCGCGGTTAAGACATTTGAAGAATGCGGAAAAGCGGATCGCATTTATTTTCACAAATTCAAATACAAAAGCATCGCAGATAGGAAATGCAGTGGGCCTGGATGCGCCGGCCTCGCTGATGAACATCCTTCGGGCGATGCAGGCGGAAGATTATGACATCCGGAATTTGCCCTCAACAGGCAACGAACTGATCCATACATTGATCGATCGCTGCTCGTATGACCAAAATTATTTGACCAATGAACAGCTCGGTCACGCGGCCGGACATGTCCCGGTTCATGAATACCAAAAATGGTTTGAAGAGCTGCCGGAAGCATTGAAAAACAAGATTACCACGCAATGGGGACCGGCTCCCGGCGAAACTTTTGTGCATCACGGACAGATTGCCCTAGCCGGGCTGGATCTGGGCAATGCTTTTGTCGCATTGCAGCCGCCGCGGGGTTACGGCATGGACCCGGACGCCATTTATCACCAGCCCGATCTGCCGCCAACACATCATTATTACGCACTATATCGCTGGTTACGCGACGGCTGGGGCGCCGACGCAATCGTGCATGTAGGCAAGCACGGGACGCTCGAATGGCTTCCGGGAAAAGGCATCGGCCTTTCCGAAAATTGCTTTCCAGATGCATTGCTGGCCGATATGCCGCTTTTTTATCCATTTATCATCAATGATCCTGGGGAAGGATCGCAGGCAAAACGACGGGCACATGCCGTCATCATCGACCATCTCACGCCGCCCATGACTTCTGCTGACAGTTATGGCGAACTTGCGCAACTCACGCAACTGGTTGATGAGTATTACCAGGTCGAAAGTCTGGATCCATCCAAATTGCCGCTGCTGCAAAGACAGATATGGGAGCTGATCCGCCAGACAAACCTCGATACCGACCTTTCTGCTATGCTCAGCCGCGACCACGGCGACCACAAGCATGACTGGGACGAAGAAATGACGCCTGAGGGTGTGCCGGTAAGCCTTACAGAAATGGATGGAAAGGACATTGCGCACCTCATTGAAGACATTGATGGGTATTTGTGTGAACTCGGCGCAGCTCAGATCCGTAACGGGCTGCATACTTTGGGCGAAATGCCAGCCGGCGACGCACTGGTGGACATGCTTCAAGCGCTAACCAGGCTTCAAAATGGCTCCATTCCCGGTTTGCAATCAGAATTAGCAACCTTATTCGGCCTTGAACTGAATGATATCCTCACAAAAAAAGGAGAAAAACTGCATGCTGTTACTCCTCATATTGAACAGCTTGCCGGAAGATCGGTTTTTACGGGCGCAGATGCATTGGAAGTGATTGACGAGCTGAGCAATCATTTGTTCAGGTTGCTGGAACATCATCGTTTTGCGCCCGCTTCCATTGACCAGGTGATTTCCGAGACGCTTAATCTTACACCTGCTCATGCGGGTTTTGCCAAGATCAGATCCATTCTGTCATTCGTTTGCGGTGAGCTGCTCCCTAATCTCGAACAGACGGACGAGGAGATTACCAATTTGCTTCACGGACTTTCAGGAGGCTACATTCCCGCCGGTCCGAGCGGCGCGCCTACGCGTGGTATGGCTCATATTTTGCCTACCGGACGTAATTTTTATGCCGTCGACCCGCGCGTGTTGCCTTCCAAAGCCGCCTGGGAAGTGGGACAGCAACTTGCGCATGAGGTTTTGGATAGGCATTTCAAAGAAACCGGTCGCTATCCCGAAAGCGTGGGGATCAGCATCTGGGGCACAAGCGCCATGCGTACGCACGGGGACGATGTGGCCGAAGTGCTGGCGTTATTGGGCGTTCGTCCGGTTTGGCAGGCCGAAAGCAGGCGCATTACTGGCATTGAGATCATTGAACTGGCCGATTTAGGTCGTCCACGTATCGATGTGACGACACGGATCAGCGGGTTTTTTCGCGATGCGTTCCCGCATTTGATCGATCTGCTGGATGATGCGGTGCAAATGGTCATTGCCCGGGACGAGCCGTTGGAAAAGAATTTTGTCAGAAAACATTATTTAAAAGATTTATCAGCATTACAAAAGGACGACAATCTCACCATTGAAGAGGCCGAAGAAAAGGCCGCTTACCGGGTTTTTGGCGCCGCACCCGGGACATACGGTGCAGGGATTTTGCCATTGATCGATGAGCGGAACTGGCATTCGGATGCGGATCTGGCCAAAGCCTACGTCAACTGGGGTGGATATGCTTATTCCAAAAACGCACAGGGCGTGGATGCGAGGAGCGAATTCAGGCAGCGGCTGGCGGGCGTGGAAGTTGCGCTGCACAACCAGGATAACCGCGAACACGACATTTTTGACAGCGACGATTACCTGCAATTTCACGGCGGAATGATCGCCACGATCCGTAACCTCACAGGACAGCAGCCTAAACATTATTTCGGAGATTCTCAAAATCCGGCATTGCCGGTTGTAAGGGATTTAAAAGAGGAAACATTGCGCGTTTTCAGGTCGCGGGTGATCAATCCCAAATGGATAGAAAGTATTAAAAAACATGGTTACAAGGGCGGACTGGAACTGACTGCGACGGTCGATTACATTTTTGGCTATGATGCGACAGCTCAGGTTGCAGAGGATTGGATGTATGAGAAGCTGGCCGAAACCTATGCCCTGGATCCGCAAATGCAGCAGTTTTTTGAAGAAAGTAACCCCTGGGCGCTCAACGCCATTACCGAAAGATTGCTGGAAGCTGTGCAGCGCGGCATGTGGGCGGCTCCTTCGCAAGGGACTTTGGAGGGATTGAAGGATTTGTATATCAAAAGCGAAGCGCTCCTGGAAGTACGGGCGGAATAGCACATTAATAAACTGTAAATGAGCCAACAATATCCATTTTCTGCGATAGTAGGGCAGCATAAATTGAAGAAAGCACTGCTGCTTTGCGCGGTAAACCCTGCTATCGGCGGTGTGCTGATCAAAGGCGAAAAGGGCACGGCGAAAACGACGGCGGCAAGAGGACTAGCAGCGGTAATGCCTTACATCCAAGCAGAAAATTCGTTGGAGGATGCGGGGCATTCAGAAGAGATTCCGGTGCCTTTTGTGGACCTGCCGTTGGGCGCGTCGGAGGATCGGGTTATCGGCAGTCTGGACATTGCGGCGATGGTTTCGGAGAAGAGAAAAAAGCTGTTACCGGGTTTGCTCGCAACTGCGCATCGCGGTTTTTTGTATGTGGATGAGGTCAATTTACTGCCCGATCACCTTGTTGATATCCTGCTGGATGTTGCGGCTTCGGGCGTCAATACCATTCAGCGTGAGGGACTTTCGATTTCACATCCTTCTCGTTTCGTGCTGATTGGGACGATGAACCCAGAGGAAGGCAATCTGCGCCCGCAGTTTCTTGATCGCTTTGGTTTAATGGTAGAGGTGGAAGCGCAGCAGGATGTTACCGAACGAACCGAAGTCGTTAAAAGACGGATATCTTTTGAGCACAGTCCTGAGGCTTTCATTACGCATTGGAGCAGCTCGCAATTGGCTTTGAAAAACCAAATTACAAATGCCAAAAACCTGCTACCCGCAGTCGAAATGCCGGAAGGGTTGCTGACATTGATCAGCCAGCTTTGCATGGAATGGTCGGTCGCGAGCTTGCGGGCCGACATTGTCCTTTATAAAACCGCCATTACCATTGCTGCACTGGCCAATAGAAAACTTGTTAATGCTGATGATATCCGCGAAGCAGCCGAGCTGGTTTTGATGCATAGAAAAGGAAAAAAGCCTTTTGATCAGAAACAAAATAACACACAGTCACAAACCAATAACGCACCGGAAAGCTCGCAATCACCACGCGATAATGCTGGCAAAGAGCGGCAAAAAGGCGAAGAATCGCAACCCGGAAACAATGACAATCAGGACGAATGTTCAGAAGGAAATTGCCCGCCTAATGCAACTGAGCAGGTTTTTTTACCAGGAAATTTAAGTCAAATCCCTGAAATACATTTAGATAAAGCTATTTTTTCGCCTGGGTTGAATGCAGGTCGCCGTACGAAAACGATGGATATGCCAAAGGGATTTCAGATTGGTGCGGAGAAATTAACGGATGGCAGTCTGGCCATTTCCGACACGATCCGGCACGCGATCGTCAGGCAAGCGTCCACATCGGATTCGGACGTCCTGGAAATCAAAACAGAGGATTTGCAACAGAAGATTAAGGCTGGAAAGACAGGGCACTTAATCCTTTTTGTGGTGGATGCTTCGGGCTCCATGGCGGCTGGGAAGCGAATGGAGGCTGTGAAAGGGAGCGTGCTTGCGCTGCTGCAGGATGCATATCAAAAACGTGATCGGGTGGGAGTGATTGCCTTTCGGGGCGTGGAAGCGGAAGTGCTGCTGGAACCGACGCGCAGCATTGAATTTGCGGAACAGGCGATGGAAAATTTACCAACGGGCGGAAGGACACCGCTGGCGCACGCGTTACAGGTTTCACTACAAATTATTCAAGAACAGCCTATTGATATAAATCCTTTGCTGATCATCCTGAGCGATGGAAAAGCAAATGTGCCGCTGGCAGGCGGTGGCGATCCCTGGCAACAGGCGCTGAAATTGGCTGCAATGATTGGCGAAACGCAAATAAAATCATTGGTTCTCGACACAGAAAACGGTTACCTGCGGCTGGGTCGGGCTACGGAGCTTGCTACTGCGCTGACAGGTGACTATTTATCCCTGGATGAACTTTCGGCTGAATCGATTACGGACACCATTCATTCCAGAATTTATGACAGACAACATTAAGCGGTCGCTGCGGCCGATTATGTTTGTCGGCACAGGCTCGGATGTCGGAAAAAGTGTGATTACGGCTGGTTTTTGCAGGATTTTCAAGCAGGACGGGTTTCAGCCTGCACCATTTAAAGCGCAAAATATGTCGCTGAACAGTTATGTCACAGCGGACGGACTGGAACTTGGCCGGGCGCAGGCCGTGCAGGCCGAAGCGTCGGGTATACCGTGTTTGTCGGATATGAATCCGGTGCTTTTAAAGCCTACGAGCGATAAGTCTTCACAGGTTGTGTTGAATGGTAAACCCGTTGGTAACCAGTCGGCTTACGAGTATTTTATGGCCAATGACCGTCGTGAGTTGTTCGAATCTGTAAAACAAGCTTTCGACCGTCTTTCAGGAAAATATAACCCGATCGTGATGGAAGGCGCGGGAAGCATTTCCGAACTGAACCTCAAACACCGCGACATTACGAACCTGCGCATGGCCGCCCACGCCGGAGCAGCCACTTACCTGATCGGCGACATTGATCGGGGAGGTGTTTTTGGCAGTGTTTACGGGACTATCGCATTGCTCACCGAAGAGGAAAAAGCCTGCATGAAAGGCATTATCATCAATAAATTCAGAGGGGATGGTCGCTTGTTCAAAGATGGGAAGCGGATGCTGGAAGATCTTACCGGGCTGCCGGTGGTGGGGATTCTGCCTTATTTCCGCGATATCCACATTGAGCAGGAAGATTCCGTTTCGCTGGAATCCAAATTTAAAACTTCCACTTCGGGTAAGGTTAATGTGGCCGTTGTCCTGTTACGGCGCCTTTCCAATTTCACAGATTTTGCCCGGCTGGAAAATGACAGCAGGGTCAACCTGTTCTACACCAGCGATCCGAACGAGATAGCAAAAGCAGATATCGTGATCATACCGGGTAGCAAAAATACCATTGATGATATGCTTTTTATCAAAAATAATGGTGTTGCCAAGGCTATTTTACTGGCGCACAAATCCGGCAAAACGGTGATAGGAATTTGTGGGGGATATCAAATGCTGGGCGAAATGATCCGGGACCCGCACCATGTCGAAGGAAACATGGAGAGTGTTCCCGGCCTGGGCATTTTACCGGTTTCGACCACGCTGCAAGCTGAGAAAACGACTTTACAATGCCAATTCCGGTTCCTGGAAAGCGAAAGCGCGTCATTGGGATACGAGATCCATATGGGTGAAACGGTGGTTACGGGACAGGAAAAAGCAGTAGCAACATTGTCCGATGGACGCAAGGACGGCTATTTCCTCGACGACAAAACATGGGGGACTTACCTGCATGGAATCCTCGATAATGACGATGTGATCGCCCGGATTTTGCGACCTTATGCCACCGATAATCCTGATAACCAGACAAGTTTCCAGGCGTTCAAAGAGGAGCAGTATGACAAGCTGGCGGATCTGATCCGGGCTCATGTGGATATGGAATTGATTTATAAAACCCTCAAAAACTAACGTATGTTGCACGGGCATGGAGATGATGGTTACCGCTACGGCGGCCAGATTTTGGCTGATTTCAGCACCAATGTCTGGTATGGAGGAGAGCCGGCGGGTTTGAAAGAGTATATTTTCGGGAGTTGGACTGATATCAACCGCTATCCGGAGGTGGCCGCCGAAAGTCTGACGGCAAAAATCGCCGCCCATCACGGGCTTTCGGGTAATCAGGTGCTGGTCGCAAACGGCACGACAGAAAGCATTTACCTCATTGCACAGCTTTTTGCCGGAAAGAAAACCACAATTGTGACACCCGCATTTTCGGAGTATGAAGACGCGTGTGCCATGCACGGGCACGAAATGCAGTTTTTGAGTTGGAAAGAATGCCTAGAACTGCCCCGACTGAAAAGCGACCTTGTCTTCATCTGTAACCCTAATAACCCGACGGGTTTCAATTTTCCTGATCTCCGTGATTGGCTGCGCCTTAACCGGCATTGTGTGTTTGTTGTGGATGAAGCATTTATCGATTTCGCACCTGCTGCGGAATCAATGTTGGAAGCCTTAGGCCAGTTTGAAAACCTGATCATTATGCGGTCGCTCACGAAAGCCTATGCGATCCCGGGACTAAGATTGGGATACATCATTGCCGAGAATGAATGGATTGACCGTTTACTGCGCCTAAAACAACCCTGGTCGGTTAATGCCGTGGCACTTGCTGCAGGCTCTTTCATATTTGATCATTTCAATGCAGTCCAGCCACCGGTGGAGCAACTATTAATGGATAAAAATGAGCTTACAAACCGACTCAGGCAAAATGAGGCCTTGGAAATTGAAGACAGCGAAACGCACTTTTTTTTGGCCAAAACCATCATCCGGAATGCCGCCCAGCTCAAAACTTTCCTGTTGGAAGAGCACCGGATCCTGATCCGGGATGCGGGTAATTTCAGAAATCTGACACGCCAGCATTTCAGGATTGCCACACTAAACCCGGAGAAAAATGAATTGCTCATTAACGCGATGGAAGCATGGAAAACGCGCTATTACTGATCGTGCCGCTGGTCGTCGGCTATGCGCTGGACCTGTTGCTCGGTGACCCCGATCATTGGCCTCACCCAATGCGATTATTTGGCAATGCTATAGCCTTTGGAGAACGTAATTTGAATCGTGGCCATAATAAAATTATTAAAGGAGCATTGCTGTCCTCAATCCTGGTTTTGCTTGTGTATGTTATTTTAACACTGTTAAATAATGTCATTTTTGAGTTTAAATGGCTTTTTGTGGTGATCAATAGCATTTGGGTGTATTATGGGCTTGCGAATAAAAACCTTATCGCAGAAGGGCGTAATGTGTTTGAAGTGCTGGAAAAACGAGGGCTTGCAGCGGGTCGTATGCAGCTTTCCCGGATCGTTGGAAGGGATACTTCTCAATTGAATGCGCAGCAGATCAGGACAGCCGTTTTTGAAACAATGTCGGAGAATTTGAGCGACGGCGTTGTGGCTCCCTTGTTTTATTACGCCGTGGCAGGGGCGCCGGGCATGATGGCTTACAAGATGATCAACACGATGGATTCCATGCTGGGTTACCGCAATGCGCGCTATGAGCAATTCGGGAAATTTGCGGCGCGGCTGGATGATGTGGCTAACTTCATCCCAGCCCGGATTACCGCATTGCTGATGGTGCTCGTAACCGGCAGCAGTCGCGGCTTGCGATTTATTTTCAAATACGGCAACAACCACAAAAGCCCGAATGCGGGCTATCCCGAGTCTGCTTTGGCGGGCATTCTCGACTGCCGCTTTGGCGGTCCGAATGTTTATCAGGGGATTGTCGTCGAGAAGCCCTTTATCGGAGCAAATGACCGGCTTATAGAGCATATAGAAATTGAAAGAGTAGCACGAATCAATCAGCGCGTCTGCCTCGCCGCCGTATTGTTCTGCAGTATTTTTTTAACCCTCTGGCCGTCGGCTTAAGCCGACGGAAATGGGTGAAGATAATTTTAATAGCATGAGGAGGATTATAATATCTGGGGGGCCGGGAGGGGGGAAGTCGAGTTTATTGGAGGCGTTGAGAGAGGCTGGATTTCCTTGCATTCAGGAAGTCTCGCGGGAGTTGATACGTGGCCAGGTTGCAGCCAATTCGCAATGTGTTCCCTGGAAAAACCTGGCTTGTTTTGCCAAGAGCTGTCTGGATAAAATGATTGCTGACTACCACGTTGCTTCGGACAGATCATTGACATTTTTTGATCGCGGCATTCCCGATATCATTGCTTATCTGCGCTTTGGGGGCATTTCCGTTGACGACGATTTCATGGTTATGGCAAAGAAATACCGATATGACTCAAATGTCGTCATTGCGCCGCCCTGGGCGGATATTTATGTCAATGACAGTGAGCGCTGGCAGACTTTCAGCGAAGCCCAAGCTTTGTATTCGGAAATCAAAAATGTATATGACGAACTAGGTTACCAGATGATCGAACTGCCCTTGGCACCGGTCGAACAACGTGTTGCATTTACTTTAACAAAACTTGAACGTATTGAATATAAGTAACTATTCATCAAAATGTTGCATTGGATTTCTTGTGGGCTTCCTGGCCGCTTGCAGCTCCTCTTCAACGCTCTATGAGAAAGGCGAGTCGGGCTATGAAGGCCCGGCGCTATTTAAGGAGAAAGTCGTGATCAGGCATGCGAAGGGTTTTACCATCGACTACCATAAAAATTTCAAGCTGGTCAAAATCATGAGTCCGTTTGAGAATAGCACGGATACCATGCGTTTTGTGCTTTTGCAGCGCGGCACGCCAAAACCCGCGGGTTACGCTCATGCGCAAATCATCCAGATTCCCATTCAAAGCCTGGTTCCGATGTCCTCCATGCACATTGGATTGGTGGGTTTTCTGGGAGCCGAGCACATAGTTACGGGCATGGGAAACCTCACCTACGTTTCGTCCGAAAAGATCCGGGCGCGGATAAAGTCGGGCGACATTAAGGAAGTGGGAAAAGACCAGGGACTGAACGAAGAGCTGCTCATTGCGATGCATCCGGACCTGGTGATGGCGATAGGGAGTCCGGTTTCCAAAATTAATCGCTACCAATCGCTCAAACAGGCTGGAATTCCGGTAATGGTGAACTCGGAATGGATTGAAACAACGCCGCTGGCCCGCGCCGAATGGGTGAAACTGATGGCCGCATTGCTGAATAAGGAAGCAGAAGTTAATACGAAATTCGGGGAGTCGGAAAGGGAGTATGCCCGACTGGCAGAACTGGCGAAAAGCAGCAAAATCAAGCCCAGTTTGGTGTCAGGTTTGAATTCGAAAGACGCCTGGTTTGTGCCGAGTGGCAGCGGTTACGTTTGCAGGTTTTTCCAGGATGCCGGTGCGCATTATCATTGGGCGGATACCCAGTCAACGGGAAGCCTGGCGCTCAACTTCGAAACCGTTTATCCGGTTGCTCTTAGTGCAGATTTCTGGCTGAATGTGGGTATACTGGGCCTAAAAACGAAGCAGGAACTGCTGGATAAAGATCAGCGCTATGCCGATTTCCGTGCATTCAAAAACGGAAATGTTTTTACGCACAACAAACGACAAGCCGCCAACGGTGCGAACGATTATTGGGAGTCGGGAGCGGTAAACCCGCACCTGGTTCTGGCAGATCTAATTAAAATCCTGCATCCCGAATTGCTGCCCGACCATGAATTATTTTATTATCAAAAACTTAAATAAAGACCATGAAAATCTACACCAAGAAAGGAGACAAAGGAACGACAGGGCTATTTGGCGGGAGCAGGGTCCCAAAGGATAATGTGCGCATTGAGTGCATCGGGACGCTGGATGAGGTCAATTCTACGATCGGATTAATGCGGGTCAAATTGGGAAATGACCATGAATGGCAGCCCAGCCTTCACAAAATCCAGAAAGATCTGATGGATATGATGTCGCATCTGGCCCGGCCATCTGACGCGAAAAAGGAGAATACAAACCCGATGCCGGCGGATGGTGCGGCATTTTGCGAAAATTGGATCGATGATCTGGAAGCAGCTATGACTTCGCCTTCGGATTATTTCCTGCTGCCGGGCGGAAACGAGATCTCGGCACTATGCCACATGATACGCACACAGATGCGGCGCGGCGAAAGGAGACTGGTGTCGCTGATCAAAACCGATGCAGTGAACGAGGCGATCCCTGCTTACATTAACCGCCTTTCCGACCTGTTTTTCACATTAGCCCGTGCAGAAATGGATAAGGCAGGCGTGGCTGAGGAAAAATGGCAACTGTTTCTATACAAGCGATTCAAAACGGCTGAAAAATGATCATTTACATCAGCGGCGGTGCACGGAGCGGGAAAAGCAACTTCGCGCAGGAAATGGCCCTGAAACTTAGTCCGGAGCCTGTTTATGTGGCGACAGCAAAGGTTTGGGATGAAGATTTTGCGGAGCGCGTAGCGCGTCACAAGCAGGAGCGCGGGCCGGAATGGACTTCCATTGAGGCCGAGCGGAACATTCATTTACTGCCGATTATAAATCGCGTAGCGGTTATCGATTGTGTAACACTATGGCTCACCAACCTCTTTATCATTTACGAAGAGGACATTGAAAAAACGCTGATCGCATTCAAAGCCGAAATAGATGGATTGCTGGCTTTGAGCGGCACATTCATCATCATTTCCAACGAGATCGGAATGGGCGTACACGCCGCGACGGAAATGGGCAGAAAGTTTACCGATTTGCAGGGTTGGGCCAATCAATATGTGGCTTCCAAGGCGGAGGAGGCCATTTTTATGGTTTCCGGGCTGCCATTATGTTTAAAGAAATCAAGTCAAACAATAAAGCCATGAATGTAATATTTGCAGATCAGATCCAGCGTAAAATTGATTTTAAAACCAAACCGCAGGGCGCATTAGGGACATTGGAAAAACTGGCGTTTCAAATCGCCAGCATCCAAGGGACATTGACTCCTGAGCTTATTAAACCTCATATCATCGTTTTTGCTGCGAGCCACGGCATTGCCGCGAGTGGCGTGAGCGCTTATCCGGCGGAGGTTACGGCACAGATGGTGCTGAACTTCATCCACGGAGGCGCCGCGATCAATGTTTTTACCAGGCAGAATGGCATTACGTTGCAGGTTGTGGATGCCGGGGTGGATTATGATTTTGGTAAAAATGAAAAGCTCATGGACGCGAAGGTGGGTTTTGGCACGAAAAACTTCCTGCTTAGCCCGGCCATGACGGCAGCTGAACTTGATAAATGCCTGCGACGTGGAAGAGAGATCGTTGCCCGCGTACAGGCGACCGGTTGCAATGTGATCGGGTTTGGCGAAATGGGCATTGGAAACACTTCGTCGGCTTCGCTGATTATGAGCAAGTTATTGGATGTGCCGTTGGAGGATTGTGTGGGCCAGGGCACTGGTTTGAAACATGAACAACTATCTGCCAAGCTGGCCATCCTTCGTGAGGCAATGCAAAACCATGCGGATATCGGCAGTGATCCGTTGTCCGTGCTGCAAACATTCGGCGGCTTTGAAATTGCGATGATGTGCGGGGCAATGCTGGAAGCGGCTGATCGGCGAATGATCGTTATGGTGGACGGGTTTATTGCTTCTGTGGCCTATTTGTGTGCCTTTCGGATGAATGCTGTTATTTCGGAGTATTCCATTTTTTGCCACGAATCCACGGAGAAAGGGCACGAATGTTTGCTTCGACATCTTAAAGTTGAGCCGGTTTTGCATTTGGGAATGCGGCTGGGCGAAGGCACAGGCTGCGCGGTTGCTTATCCGATCTTGCAAAGCGCAGTGGCGTTTTTTAATGATATGGCAAGCTTTGAAAGCGCGGGTGTCAGCAACAAATCTTTATGAAACGGCAACTCACGCTTTTCTTTACCGCCGTACAATTTTACACCCGCATTCCCGCTCCGCGCTGGGTGCTTTACAGACCTGAGAACCTGAGTCAGGCAACCGGATATTTACCGTTAATTGGCTGGCTAGTAGGCATTATTGCTGGCATTTCCTGGCTGGCAGGAGCATATCTGACCAACATTTCCATCGGTCTGTTGTTATCCATGATCGCAGCCATTTTCACCACCGGCGCCTTTCACGAAGATGGATTTGCTGATGTTTGCGACGGCTTCGGAGGCGGGTGGACGCGCGATAAGATCCTGGAAATTATGAAGGATAGCCGCGTGGGAACTTATGGTTCAGTGGGGTTAATGATGATGCTGGCCTTGAAGTTTATGCTTTTGAATAACCTGGCATTACAGCATGGAAATGACTTTAAAATACTCATATTCATATTGATCGCTGGGCACGCTTGGAGCCGCTTAATGCCCGTCTTTATTATTCTGACGCAGCCTTACGCACGGCCCGATCAGGACAGTAAGGCGAAACCCGTGGCGTATTCGGTGAGTAGGAGCAGCGTGGCAACAAGCTTTGTTTTCGCGCTCATCCCGCTCGTTACACTCGCATGGATCAGCCGGACGCCATTTATTTTAATTTGTTGCATTTTACCTGCCACGCTTACGATTCTGATGGCTCGCTATTTCAAAAGATGGATCGGAGGTTATACAGGAGATTGCCTGGGAGCCATCCAGCAAGTTGGCGAGGTTGCTTTTTACTTTTCACTCACTGCACTTTGGAAATTTATCTGATCCGCCACACTACACCGCTTGTCGCACCCGGCCAGATTTATGGCTGGTCAGAAATTCCGTTGGCTGAGACCTTTTTAGAAGAAGTTAACAGTGTTAAAAAACAATTGACCGTCAAATTTGATCGGGTATATTCCAGTCCGTCAATGCGTTGCGTGAAACTAGCTGCTGCATTAACTGGCGAGGTTATTGTCGACGAGCGCCTGCGTGAGCTTCATTTCGGCGATTGGGAAGGGAAAACCTGGGATACAGTTGATCAGGATGCATTGCAGATCTGGATGGATGACTTTGTCCATGTCTGCATTCCCGGGGGCGAAAGCATGCTGCAAATGCAAGAGCGGTTATGCGCTTTTTGGAATGAATTAATAAACAACAGTGCAGATCATGTTGCCATCATCACGCATGCAGGTGTGGTCAGGATTTTGCTGGCTATGCACCGAGGAATGGATATGACCGGGATTTTTGACATCAAGGTTGGTTTTGGACAGATTTTCCACATCAAATCACCCGTTCCATATAAATAGTATCTTCGATCGGATTAAAATAATAAGGATCAATAGGCTCAAAACCAGAGGATTCGTAAAGATTTCGCGCCTTGGTCATGCTGCTTAATGTGTCCAGGCGGATCTTTTTATAACCCAGCGCGGCCGCTGTTGCAATGGCTCTATCCAATAATTTTTTCCCGAGACCAAATCCCCGGAAGTCTGGGCGAACATACATGCGTTTTAGTTCCGATGTATCGTCATCCAATCGCCTGATTCCAGCACAACCTGCGAGCTGAATATCTTTATAAACGAGTAATAGGGCTCCGGTAGGCTGGTAATATTGCTGGCGGACGGATTCAAGTTCTTTGGTGAAGTTCTGGAATGAAAGATCAATGTCCAGCGAATTGGCGTATTCAGTGAAAAGCTCCCTGGCCTGCTCAAATTCCTCGTCCGTTTCGGCTAATTTATAGATGACGTTCATGGTGATCGCGTTGTTTTCTAGTCCTGTAAACAGAAGCAAAATTGCTCAGGAAATCAACTGCAAACTATTCGGGCGAGCTGAAAATATTTACAATCATGATTCAGCCCCATAAAATTACCCTTATGACATTCAAAAAACATTTCCTACCCATCGCATTTCTGGCACTTTGTTCATTGGAAGCAGCAGCGCAAACCGGGGAAAATTATAGCTGGACCAACCTTCCAAAAGCTCAGCAGCCCGTTTTTAAGCGTGACACGGTTCGGATAACGGCATACGGGGCACTGCCCGACGGTCACACGCTGAACACAGCCGCGATCCATAAGGCGATTGATGCGGTGAGTAAGCGGGGCGGGGGCGTTGTAATGGTGCCCGCGGGACTTTGGATGACGGGCCCGATTGTCATGAAAAGCAACATTAACCTGCATTTAAGCGAGAATGCGACGCTGCTTTTCACGCCGGATAAAACGCAATATGCGCTTACGGAAGGTTTTTATGAGGGCAAAAGTGCTGCCAGGAATCAATCGCCCATTTCCGGCATCAATCTTGAAAATGTTGCGGTAACGGGCAAAGGCATCGTGGATGGCAATGGTGACGTTTGGAGGGCGGTTCACAAAAGTCAGTTAACAGAAGGTCAGTGGAAAGAGAAAATTGCTTCCGGGGGTGTTCTCAAAGATGACGGTAAAACGTGGTATCCCAGCGAGCAATTCAAGAAAGCCAGCACCGAAAATAAAAGTATGCTGCTGACACCGGGCAAAACGCCAATGGATTTTGCGGATATGAAGGATTTTCTGAGGCCCAACCTTGTGGTTTTCAACAACTGTAAAAAAGTGTTGCTGGAAGGTGTGACATTTCAGAACTCAGCGGCCTGGTGCATCCACCCGCTCATGTGCCAGGACCTGACCATCCGCAATGTGCGTGTAAAAAACCCGGAATACGCGCATAATGGCGACGGAATGGATATCGAATCCTGCAAAAATTTCCTGATCGAAGGCTGCACGCTGGACGTGGGTGACGACGCCATTTGTATCAAATCGGGCAAAGACGAAGAAGGCAGGAAACGCGGCATGCCCACAGAAAATGGCCTGATCAGGAATAACATTGTTTACAACGGGCACGGCGGCTTTGTGGTAGGCAGCGAAATGAGCGGGGGCGCAAGAAATATTTTTGTCCAAAACTGCACATTCATGGGCACCGACAAAGGCCTGCGCTTCAAATCCGTGCGCGGACGCGGAGGTGTTGTGGAAAAGATCTATGCAAAGGACATTTACATGAAAGACATCGCTCAGGAAGCGATATTTTTTGATTTATTCTATTTCGTAAAGTTTGCAACGGACGGCGCACGCGATATGCGGGAAGTGGTGAACGAGGGGACGCCAGTTTTCCGGGATATGCATTTTGAAAACATTGTCTGCAATGGCGCCGCCAAGGGCGTGTTCATCCGGGGGCTTGCCGAAATGCCGATCAGGAACATTGTGATAGAAAATATGGTCATTACCGCCGAATCAGGCATGGAACTGACGGACGGTGATAACATTCAATTCAAAAATGTTCATTTGATCACAACAGAAAAAAGCAAGGCCGTTAACCAGGCGAAGTGAAAATAAATTTTATATTTTTTATCTTCTTTGACGCCAAATGGTTGAGATATCGCATCATTAACTGTAAATTGTTAATCTAATAGATACGGATAGCCTGACAAGGCGCGTAATTGCTATGCGATGATACTCCTGGACCTTTTGGGTGTGCTGATCGTGGGCGTCAGCTTCTTCTTACTAAGCCATATTGTCGATCTTTTCAGACCGAAACGCAAACGCGTGGTGCACCGAATCCCTCCGCGCTTGCCGGAAAAACGCCAGCGCAGACAGATCAAAGCCGATCTGGATAATTTGCTGGTGCGCTACAATCAAGGCATCCTAAATGAGCAGCAGTACTACTACGAGGCAAACGAACTAATTGATCAGCTAGCCGATGTACTTGAAACAGAGGCTTCATTTAGCCACTAATAATGCTTTTTAACGAGAAATAACCCACATTTTTTTTCAATTAATTATAAATGTTTACGTTTTTTACAAAACATTGACAATCCATTTGTTAGGTTAAAAAACATTTTGGTTTATGAGTTCAAATCTAGAGGAAAAGCGCAGGGAATTGTTTGAGCTTCATAAGGCGAAACTCGGGGCGGATGCACCGCTGATGAGGAAACCTGTTGAAAAAGTGGTGGTTGAAAAAAAAGTCGAGCAGCCGAAAGCGCCGATCAGCCAAAGGGACAAGATCAAATATGCAGTTTTCGCTGTGACCGGCATTATCGTAGTTATTGAATTGCTATTTTTGGCAAAAGAGGCGGGTTGGTTGAAGTAAACTGCGAGTGACTTAAAAATGAAGGGAACGTTCCTGAAAACATTAATTGGCCTGGGTTTATCCTGCCTGGGCATGTTCCCGGTTTTAGCTGCTGAGAGTGGAAGGGTGCTGCGGTATTCCTTAAAAGAAGGTCTGTCTTTCGGCATTGTAAACAGCATTGTTCAGGATAAACAAGGGCTGATGTGGTTTGCAACCGGCGACGGTCTCAACCGGTTCGACGGCACTTCTTTTAAAGTCTTTAAAAACAGCCCCAATAACAAGCAAAGTCTTTCTGGCAATTACGTCAAATCGGTGTTCCGCGATCAGGACGGTACTATTTGGACCAGTTCCCGCAACGGCCTGAACGAGTTTATATCCGAAAAAGAGATTTTCAAACGCCACACGCCAATGCCGGACAAAGGCAGCGCGGGCACAGATGTAAGCGACATTTCCCAGGCGCGGGATGGCAACCTCTGGATCTCATTAAACGGCGCCGGATTTGCTCTTTTCAATAAAAAGGCTCAGAAATTTACCTATTACAATCAGCAAAACCTCAAAAATCTCAACACCAATTCGATCCTTAATGCATTTGAAGATTCCAAAGGCCTGCTATGGCTGGGGACACGGGAATCGGGGATTGATGTTTTTAAGGTGGATAAAAACAGGAAGCTTGCCAAAGCCAGCCTGGACTTGCATAATGTCCCTTCCACGCGAATCAACAGCATTTATGAGGATCATTTAGGTAATGTCTGGATTGCGTCGGCCAGGGGTTTGATTTTATTCAAACGAAATGAGTCCAGGTTCTACAATTTACATTTGCCCGGAAACCACCGAAGCGATATATATCTTTCACTACTGGAAAACCATCGCGGGCAACTGCTCGTAGGCGTGCAGGACGGCGGACTTTACAGCCTGGACCTCACGCAACTGACGGATCGGAAGCCGGAAGCTTATGCTTTTGAGAAGGTCAATAATTCAAAAAACGAAGGCATTACACAGCGTTCGGTCCAGTCTATTTACATGGATGCCGACCGCAATATCTGGCTCGGAACTTACGGCGAGGGCGTTTACCTGATCAGCAGTATTCCCGAGAAATTCAGAAGTTTTGAGAAGAAAATCCAGGATTCGAGGGCCGAAAGTTACCTGCGTTTTTACGGCATGTGCATGGATAAGGATGGATTTCTGTGGCTGGGAACGGACGGGGACGGCATTTACAAAACCAAAAGTTCGGGTGAAACAGTGAAGCATTATGCGGTTAGCAATGCGCCGGGCGGGCTTTCGGACGGGGCGGTCATCGCGGCACACCGCGGCAGGGATGACAATTTATGGTTTGGCACCTATTCCGGCGGCCTTTTCCAATATGATCCCGCGAAAGACTCCTTTAAACAATTTGCCAATATCCCCGGAAACCCGGCGAGCCTTAGCAAAAACGATGTTCGGGTTATTTATGAAGACCGGAAACGCAATCTGTGGGTCGGGACCAATGGGGGTGGACTGGCTCTTTTCGATCGTAAAAAAGGCACATTCCAGAATTTTGTGACCACAAACAGCAGCATCAATTCCAACGATGTGCGGGCGATAGAAGAGGATGGAAAGGGAAATCTCTGGATCGGCACTTATGGCGGCGGGCTGAATTATCTGAATGTTAGCACGATGCAGTTCAAGTCGTTTTTCAATGAGCCGGGCAAAGCGGGTTACTTGTCGAACCGCATCATATTTTCACTGCTTTATGACGCAAAAGACAGGTTGTGGATCGGCTCGGAGGGAAACGGGCTTTTGATCTTTGACACGAAAAACGGCACAACACGGCATTTCACTGAAAAGAATGGTCTCGCGAATGATGTCATTTACGCGATTCAGGCAGAAAGCGTTGATAATATTTGGTTTAGCACAAACAAAGGTTTGTCCAGGATTAATCTTTCCAACATGCAGATCGATCATTACGACCAGAGCAATGGATTGCAGGGCGGGCAGTTCAATCCCAATTCGGCGCTTTATATAGAGCGTAAAAAAGCGATGATTTTTGGCGGAACCGAAGGCTGGAACCTCTTTTCTCCGGCTGACATCAAGCCTTCGGCCTACGAACCCAAAGTAATGATCACCGGTCTGCAACTGTTCGGGCAAAATGTAGCAGTGGGTGCCAAAAAAGATGGCAAAATCATCCTTGAAAAGCAGATTGCTGATCAGAAGGAGATCATTTTGCAGCCCAGTCAATCTGTTTTTGCCATTCAATATACTGCATTAAACTATGCATATCCCGACCGTAACCGCTTCGCTTACAAGCTGGAAGGGTTGGATATGGATTGGAACTACGTTCAAAACGAGCGGTCGGCGACTTACCGTTATCTGCCGCCGGGCGATTATTATTTTAAAGTGAAATCTGCCAATCAGGATGGCATTTGGTTTGAGAATGTGGCTAGCCTGCATGTGCGGGTTTTGCCGCCCTGGTATCAGAGTTGGTGGGCATATTTGCTCTATATGGCTGTTGCAGGCTTGATTATCTACTATTACCAGCAATATAAGATCCGGCAGGCGCGGTTGAAATATGAAGTGCAGATGGCGCACTTTGAGACCCAGAAAGAGAAAGAACTGAACGAGAAGAAACTGGCTTTCTTTACACACATTTCGCATGAATTCCGCACACCGTTAACCCTGATTATCAACCCCGTAAAAGAATTATTACTCAAAGCCGAGAACCGCCACCCCGATCAGAATAGCCTTAACATTGTGTATCGCAATGCAAAACGGCTGCTAAGTATGGTGGATCAGCTGCTGCTTTTCAGAAAAGCGGACAGGGAAGCGGACAAGCTGAACCCGGCCGTTCAGAACATTACAAAATTGGCGCTTGAAGTTTTTCATTGTTTTACGCATCAGGCTGAGCAAAAGCACATTAACTATCAGTTTGTGAGCCCGAACGAGGATCTGGAATTGATCGCAGACCGGGAAAAAATAGAAATTGCGCTGTTTAACCTTGTTTCAAATGCAGTCAAATACGCGCCAAAAAATGGAAATGTGAAACTGGAAATCACTGAAATGGGTGAACAAGTGCAGATCACCGTCAGTGACTCGGGTCCTGGCATTCCGGCAAATGCAGGCGATAGCATTTTTTCTGTATTTCACCAGTTTCAGGATGGCCGGTTTCCTTCCAAAGGCGGCTTCGGTATCGGTTTGTATTTGACCAAAACCTTCGTTGAAAGCCATTTTGGAACCATTCACTATGAATCAATTTCAGGGAGCGGCACTATTTTCACGGTTTTATTATGGAAAGCGCATCCGCAATTATTGACGACCGATCGGCCGTTCAGCGGCGAGGAAGGGAATTCCGTGCTTTTGGAAGAACTTTCGGAAGACGGCACTTTACTTACCTCATCTGCTATTTCCAAACATCAAATGGTTGTGGAAGAGCTTAGCTCCGATATCAAAACCATGCTGATCGTGGAAGACGACGCGGATATCAGGCAATATATTGGCCAGGCATTTACCGGAAAATTTAAGCTTTTGCAGGCAGAGAATGGCGAAGATGGCATCGCGCTGGTAAGAAAACATTTGCCTGACATTGTCATCAGCGATGTTTTCATGGATGGTATCAGCGGGATTGAGATGTGCGGCCAGATCAAAAGGGACTTGACATTGAGCCACATTCCGGTTATCTGCTGACAGCCAGCACTTCCCAGGAATCGCGGTTGAAAGGCATTGAAGGCGGCGCGGACGATTACATTAGCAAGCCATTTGACAAAGCGTTGCTCGTGGCACGGGTGGATGCGATCCTGAAAAGCCGGAATGATCTGCAAAGATATTTTTACAACGAAATCACATTGCAGGCAAACGACTTCAAGATTTCGTCGGAATACAAGGAGTTTCTGAAAGAATGCATCCGTGTCGTTGAAAACCATCTGACCGATCCTGACTTTTCCATTAAGGTGCTCGCTGCCGAAATCGGGATGAGCCATTCGACATTATATAACCGCATCAAATCTATTTCGGGCCAGTCCACCAACAGCTTCATCCGCTTCATTCGCCTCCGCCGCGCTGCTCAAATTTTGATCACGACGGACATCACCATTTCGGAAGTGGCTTATCAGGTTGGAATCAATGATATCAAGTATTTCAGGGAACAATTCCACAAGCTTTTTGAAATGAAGCCATCGGAATATGTCAAAAAGTACCGCAACCCATTCCACGAAAATTTCCAGGTTAACCGAGGTGTTTTTCAAAATAAATTGGACAATTAGTCGATCCAATTTCAAAATTTCTTTTTCAAATGCCCGATTTCTCATGGATCGGGCATTTTTTATTGATATACCCCCTTCTTAATGTGAAAATGACCCCCGCCTGCCAAATACAAATAATCATACTTTTGATTGGTCAATTCATAAAACGGCTGACCGGCTTTTTGTAATGACAACCAATTACCTTAATTATTTAACCATTGATTTATGAAGAAATCTTTTCGAAGAAGGTGGGCGTTGCCTGTGGTGTTTAGCGGAATCGAGGCCAGGATGTGGCGGCATATCCGGCTGACTCTTTTCCTGGCAATGATGTCGCTCTGCGGTTTTGCGCAGAATGCATTTGTGGTGAAAGGGACTGTTACTTCTGAAAACGGAGAATCGCTTCCGGGTGCAAGCGTGATCTTGAAAGGAACATCCACCGGAACCACAACCGACGCAGACGGTAAATATTCACTCAGCATCTCTGATCCGAACGGCACACTGGTATTTACTTACATTGGCTATATCAATCAGGAAGTTGCCGTGGCAAACCGCAGCGATATTGAGGTGAAATTGCTGACCAATGACAAAACATTGCAAGAAATTGTGGTGGTAGGTTACGGAACGCAGAAAAAGGCAACCTTAACGGGGTCTGTTTCAGAAGTGAAAGGCGCAGACATTGTAAAAAGCCCGCAGCCAAACCTTTCGAACTCATTAGCAGGCCGCTTTTCTGGTTTTGTTGCCAATAACAGGGGCGGGGAGCCGGGTTATGACGGTTCCAGTTACACCATCCGCGGTTTCGCATCAACTGGAAATAACGATGTGCTGGTCGTAGTGGACGGAATTCCTGGTCAGGTTGGCGGTTTGGAACGTCTGGATCCAAATGACATTGAGAGCATTTCCATTTTGAAAGATGCTTCTGCCGCCGTTTACGGCAGTCGCGCGGCGAACGGCGTTATCCTGGTAACCACCAAAAGAGGGACAACCGGAAAGCCGGTCATTTCTTACAGTTTCAACCAAGGTTTCTCATCCCCGACAAGGCTTCCCGGCCTGGCTGATGCACCAACTTATGCGAACATCCTGAACGAGATCGACTATTATAACAATCCTGCCGGCGGCATGAACCAGTTTTATACAGCCGAGGAAATCGAGAAATTCAGGAACGGGTCCGATCCATTGAATTACCCGAATACGGATTGGCAAAAGGAGACCCTGAATAAATTTGCATTGCAAAATCAGCACAATCTGGGCATTAACGGCGGGACGGAGAATGTAAAATATTATGTGTCGCTGGGGACGATTTATCAGGATGGTTTATACAAAAACGGCGCAACGAAATACAAGCAATATAACTTCCGCTCAAACATTGACGCCAATGTTACGAAGGATTTCAAAGTAGGCCTTTCGGTATCAGGACGCCAGGAAAACCGTCAATTTCCGATTTCTTCTGCTGGGAACACATTCCGCTCCATTTACCGCGCTTATCCAACCGTCATTTCGCGCTACCCGAACGGATTTTACTCCACAGGCGTAGAAAACAGCAATCCGGTGGTGCTGGGAAAAGATATGGGCGGAACGATCAACAACCCGACTTCCGTTTTTAACGGGATACTTCGCGGAAGTTATGACCTGCCTTTTGTAGAGGGATTGTCTGTGGACGGATTTTTCTCAGTGGATAAATCTTTCAATTTCTCTAAAAATTTCAGCACACCTTACACGCTTTACAACTACAACGGCGATACAGGCGCTTACAATGCTGTGGTGACAGGCGGCTCGGCAGGAGCTGCGTCCCTGACGCAATCCCAGCTGAACATTACCAACGTCACGCAGAACATCCGGATGAGCTTTTTGAGACAATTCGGTAACCATAACGTGAATGCATTTGTGGCTTATGAGCAAAACAAGCGTAACGAGGTGAAATTTGACGCGTCCCGCATCAATTACCCGACCGTTTCAACGCCTGAACTTTCACAGGGCGGCGCGGCAGCCACGGACAAAAACAACTCCGGAAGCAGCTATAATTTCACTCGTAAGAGCGTGATAGGCCGTATCGCTTACAACTTCAGCGAAAAATATCTGGCCGAAGTGCAGGCCCGTATCGACGGTTCTTCCGTATTTCCGAAAGGAAAACAATTCGGCTTTTTTCCCTCTATATCAGCCGGTTACCGTATTTCGGAAGAAGATTGGTTCAAGAACAGCGTGAATTTTATTAATGATCTTAAAATCCGTGCTTCTTACGGTTCGCTGGGTAATGATAACGTTGGCCAATTCCAGTATTACAACAACTATTCTTTTGTAAACCAATATGTGCTTGGTTCCAATGTAATCACGCCTGGCATTGACCTTACCAAGCTCGCTAACCCAAACATTACATGGGAAGTAGCTAAGAAAATGGACATTGGGCTTAATGCTGTTATCCTCAAAAATTTCAGCTTAGAAGTTATTTATTTCCAACAAAAGCGGTCCGATATCCTGGCGGCAAGAAACGCCTCTATTCCAAACACTTCCGGAATTGTGAATCCGTTTAAAACCACCGATAACACACCTTTGGTGCCGGATCAGAACATTGGAAAGGTGAATAGCTCTGGTTTTGAAGCCACATTGGGTTATAATCACTCAGGAACATTCCGCTACAACATTTCTGGAAATGTGACCTATGCCAAAAGTAAGGTTGTATTTATGGACGAAGCGCCGGGAACACTGGATTACCAGCGTCAGACAGGCGGGCCGCTTTACACCAATTTGCTGTACAACTCGATCGGCATTTTCCGCACGCAGGCAGATCTGGACGCATATCCGCACCTGAAAGGCGCACAATTGGGTGACCTGATCCTGGAAGATTATAACGGCGATGGCGAAATCACAGCCGACGACCAGACCAGAACGCCTTACGGAAATGTGCCTTTACTGACATATGGATTGGTCTTGAATGGGGGTTACAAGGCATTTGACGCATCGGTTGTTTTCTCAGGCCAGGGCATGGTAAGCCAGTATGTGCTTCCTGAATCGGGACAAGTAGGAAACTTTTACAGCAGTTGGGCCGACAATCGTTGGAGCCCAAGCAACCCGGAAGGTTCTTATCCACGTGTTGATACGCGCGCTTCTTCTTCCATCAACGGGGGGCTTTATGCCAACACGTTCTGGCTGGACAACGCATCATTTGTGCGTTTGAAAAACATTGAAGTGGGTTATACATTGCCAAAAGACGCATTGTCGAAGATTAAAATTGCGTCCCTCAGAATCTACGCCAGCGCATTTAACCTCTTCACGATCACGGGTGTGAAAGATTATGATCCCGAAGGAAATAACACCAGCGGACAGTTTTATCCGCAGCAGAGGATCTTGAACCTGGGTTTGAACATTAAGTTTTAATTGAATATTGAAATGATAAAGCAAATAAAAAATATAATCATCACGGCCGTTTGCGGAGCTTTCGGGCTCGCGGTTGTTGCTTGCCAGGAGAATTTTCTGGATGTGGTGCCTACCGACCGTGTTTCCGATGCATCCATTTTATCCGACTCGGTTCTTTTCGAATCCTTTGTCATCAACCGCTACATGGGCACGCGCCTCACCGACAAAGAAGCCGAAGGCACATTGCCTGGCTTCGGACGTGGTTTTGAATATGCCATGTGGTCGTCGCTGACGGACGAATCCATTTACAATAACGATGACAACACCTGGGTGATCCAGCGCGGACAGCTTGCTCCTGAAAACACAGGGATCGCAGGAACGCTATGGGGCAGAAGTTACAGAAGCATCCGTGAGATCAACTACGCGCTGGCCAATGTGGACAAAGTTCCAATGAGCCAGGGGAAAAAAGACAGACTGAAAGGTGAGCTGCAATTCTTGCGCGCATTCCGCTATCACGACCTGATCCGTAATTATGGTAAAGTGGTGTTGCTCGGTGATAAAGTATACGAGTTGGGAGACGATCTCACAAGTCAGGATCTTTTTAACCGTTCGGAAATCAAAGCGGGCATTGAATATGTAGTTGCGCAGCTGGACGAAGCAAGTGCACTTTTGCCAAAAGACAATGACAACGGTTCCTGGAAATTGGGTCGCGCCACCAAAGGTGCTGCTATGGCATTGAAAGCGAGATTGTTGCTTTACGGTGCGAGCCCATTGTACAATGCGGCAACCTGGGCGCAAGCTGCTGCGGCTTCCAAAGCCGTGATGGATTTGAATAAATACAGCTTGTATACAGGCGGTTATGGCAAAATTTTCACAGTGAGTGACCATTCAGAAATCATTTTTGGCCGTCTTTATGCGCAGGGAGCGCGCCATGTGTGCCTGGAAATAGCCAACGGCCCAAACAGCTACAATGCCTGGGGCGGTAATGTGCCGGTGCAAAATCTGGTAAACGATTACGAAATGATGGACGGCACAAAGATCACAGAAACCGGGACCAGCTACAATCCGCAAGATCCGTACAAAGGCCGCGACCCGCGTTTTTATGAAACAGTCCTTTACAACGGAGCGACTTACCGGGGAAGCACCATTCAAACATTCACACCCGGTGGCAAGGACAGCAAAGACGGCCCGTCCAACTGGAACACTTCCAAGACAGGTTATTACCTGAAAAAATTCATGAATGATGCCCTGCCGATCGATAACCCGTGGGACGTTGCAGGAACACAAACCTGGATCTATTTCCGTTACGCCGAAATATTGCTCAGCTACGCAGAAGCACAAAACGAAGCCGTAGGACCCGACGCATCTGTTTACGCGGCGATCAATGCGGTAAGGCGACGTCCGGGCGTAATGATGCCGGTTTTAAAAGCGGGGTTAACCCAAGCCCAAATGCGTGAAAAAATCCGCAACGAGCGCCGCATCGAGCTGGCCTTCGAGGAGCACCGCTTCTACGACGTCCGCCGCTGGAAAATCGCCAACGTAACCGAGAATGCACCGGCAAACGGCATCGAGATCGGTAAAAGCGGCAATGCATTTACTTACAAAGTAAAGGAAGCCCTAACCGGAAAAGCATTCACCGATAAGCAATACTGGCTGCCAATCCCAAGGGCCGAGATCCAGGCTTCGAACAACAAGCTGGAACAAAACCCGGGGTATTAACGTAGTGCTAGCCGCTACGTCGGATTAACGCTTCGGCTGAATAAGGGCGTTGTGCTAGCTGCGTCTTAGTGCTAGCCCTTCGACCGCCTTTGGGGTTGTGCTTGCCAGCGACTTAGTGGATGCCCTTCGGCTCCGCTCAGGGTGACAAGCAGGCCGCCTTGTCACCCTGAGCGGAGCCGAAGGGCATCCACCAAGCCACCAGCTAGCACCATGTCCCTTTGACCTGTCACCCTGAGCGGACCGGGCCGCCGGGCGGTCGAAGGGCAACCACAACGTCATTCACCACCTAACCAAACCAAAAACCAACAAAACCTTGAATCCAACCAAACAACTCCTATCAACCCTTCTCTTTGCATTAACCCTAACATCCTGCTCCTCAGCAACGCCGGGCACTGTCAACGGGCCTGGCGGCAAAGCGGAGCCTATAACCATCACCATTAACCCCGCTAAAACCTTCCAAACTATCGAACATTTCGGAGCCTCCGACGCCTGGTCGTGCCAGTTTGTGGGTAACTGGCCGGATGTTAAGAGGAACGGGATTGCGGATTTGCTTTTCAGCAGCGATACGCTGGGGAATGGGAAGCCGAAAGGCATTGGGTTGTCGTTATGGCGTTTCAACATTGGCGCGGGAACGGCTGAGCAGGGCGATGCCAGCGGGATCAAGGATGTATGGCGGCGTGCTGAGTCGTTTTTGAATAATGATGGCACTTATAACTGGAATAAGCAAGCCGGGCAGATCTGGTTTCTGAAAGCTGCGAAAGAGCGCGGTGTGAGTGAATTTCTTGCGTTTCCAAACAGTCCGCCGGTGCAGTATACGGTGAATAAAAAGGGTTATGCCAATGGCGGCAAGCCCAATTTAACGGCTGAGCATTTTGATAAGTTCGGTAATTTTATGGCCAATGTTGTCAGCGGCGTTCGCGAAAAGACGGGGATTACGTTCAACCACATTAGCCCTGTGAACGAGCCGCAGTGGGACTGGAGCGATGGCGGGCAGGAAGGCACACCGTTCTTCAACAACGAAATCGCAGGCATTGCAAAATCGCTGAGCGCATCATTGATCAAAAATAAATTACCTACAAAAATCGACATTGCCGAAGCCGGACAGATCGATTATCTCTATTCGGAATTCAATAAACAGGGCAGAGGCAACCAGATCTATGCATTTTTTGATAAAACATCACCCGATTACATTGGTAACCTGCCTAACTTAACCCAAACCATTTCCGGTCACAGCTATTTCACCACTTCGCCTTACAGCAAGGCTGCTTCAAAAAGACAGGAAATTGCCAAGGCATTGCAAACCACGCCGGGGCTGAAATACTGGATGTCGGAATATTGCATTTTAGGGGATAATGAAGGAGAGATCAATGGGAGCGGCCGCGATCTGGGGATTGGAGCAGGCATTTACATTGCCAAAGTGATCCACAATGATCTCGTCAATGCCAGCGCTTCCGCTTGGCACTGGTGGATAGCCATTTCGCCTTATAACTACAAAGACGGCCTTATTTATATTGACAAAAACAAAACGGACGGCAGCTATCAATCTTCCAAAATGCTGTGGGCATTCGGTAATTACAGCCGCTTCGTCCGTCCGGGAGCAGTCAGGACCGAAGTTTCTGCATCCTCAGCCAGCGAGGGTTTATTGATTTCTTCCTATAAAAATACCGACAACCAGCTCGTAACCGTCATCATCAATGATCAGCAAAAAGCAGCCGACATTGCGCTTGATTTGCCAGGTTACAAGCTTTCAAACATGAAAATCTATAAAACCTCGGCCACCTCAGACCTCGAATTAAGCCCCGTTCATGCGGGAAGTCCGGTGACCGTGGAGGCAAAGAGCATTGTAACGATTGTGGGCCGGCTAGCGCAATAAAAATCATTTTCCTTGTGAATACAGTCGTCGGGGGTTAGTTTTAGGCCGTGAAAAGGTTTATCCGAAATATGCTCCTGGCGATTGTCATTCTTGATACAACATCTTTGTATCAGGTCATGAAAGCGCCGTCGCTGATTAAGCATTTTCTTGAACATCAATCTTTGGATCAGAATGTGAGCTTTGTCGACTTCCTTTCCATGCATTACTGGGGTGAAGATCTGGACGACAATGATGACGAAAAAGATATGCAGCTGCCTTTCAAGAAAATTGAAATGCATCACGTCAATTTCTTCTTCGTCGCCCATCCGGAACGATTCACATTCATGCACAATTCACAACCCATTATCAAAGCCGATTACGGCCCCGACCAGCCTCAGGTTGCGTATAGTACAACGCTGGGTTCTCTTTTCCGCCCGCCCCGAGTTTAAATATATATCAATGTGACGGATTGCTGATCCTGAACACCGTTTGTGCTCCATAGGGCGCATATGGCCTCATTTGCTATATATTTATTATGATTCGATATGCTGAATAAAATTATCCGGTTCTCTGTGAAGAACAAACTGGTAATCGGGATATTCATGCTGCTGTGGGTGATCTACGGCACATATGAAGTGACCCAATTACCTATAGATGCCGTTCCCGACATTACCAATAACCAGGTGCAGGTGATCACCACCGCGCCGTCACTGGGCGCCGAAGATGTGGAGCGCCTGATTACTTTTCCCATCGAACAGGCCATTAGCAATATTCCCGGCCTGAAAGAGAGTCGCAGCATGTCCCGTTTCGGGCTTTCGCTCATCACCATCGTTTTTGATGACGCATCCGATGTGTACTGGGCCCGGCAGCAGGTTACGGAAAGGCTTTCGCAAGTTGAAATAACCGAGGATGCCAATACGCCGCAGCTCGCACCCGCAACAACCGGGCTTGGGGAAATTTATCAATATGTACTGAAACCGAAAGACGGGTTCGAGAAAAAGTATTCCCTGGCCGACCTCCGCACGACACAGGACTGGATTGTGCGGAGGCAGCTGCTGGGCACGCCGGGCGTTGCGGACGTTTCCACTTTTGGCGGCGAGCTCAAACAATATGAAGTAGCCGTGATCCCGGCAAACTTGAAAGCACTTAACCTTTCGATCAGTGATGTGTTCACCGCATTGAGCCGAAACAACCAGAATACAGGCGGTGCGTATATAGAGAAGGGTCCAACTGTGATGTACATACGCAGTGTCGGACTTGCAGGTTCGATGGACGACATTCGCAAGATTGTGGTGAAAAATAATAGCAACGGAGCGCCGGTGCTGATCAGTCATGTGGCGGAGGTGCGGCTGGGTTCGGCGATCCGTTATGGTGCGCTCACAATGGCAGGCAAGGGCGAGCTTTCGGGCGGGATTGTAATGATGCTGAAAGGCGGGAATTCTTCCGAAGTGATCAAAAACGTGAAGTTACGCGTGGCCGAAATTCAAAAAACATTGCCTGAGGGAATGGAAATCGAGCCATTTCTGGATCGTACCAAAATGGTTGATAATGCCATCGGGACAGTTGAACACAATCTTTTGGAAGGCGCATTGATTGTGGTTTTGATACTGGTCCTGTTCCTGGGAAACCTGCGCGCCGGACTCATTGTGGCGTCGGTGATCCCGTTATCCATGCTTTTTGCCATCACCATGATGAATTTCTTCGGCGTGAGCGGCAATCTGATGAGCCTGGGTGCGCTGGATTTCGGGCTGATCGTGGATGGCGCGGTGATCATTGTTGAGGCCATTTTGCATCACATGCATTTTTCCAAAAAATATGTGAATGTAGAACGGGTTTCCCAAGCTGAAATGGATGAAGAAGTGACCGGTTCGGCCTCGCGGATGATGAATGCTGCGGTTTTTGGCCAGATCATCATTCTGATCGTTTACTTGCCCATTCTCTCCCTTTCCGGAATTGAAGGAAAGATGTTCAAGCCTATGGCACAGACTGTTGCGTTTGCGGTGATGGGCGCATTCATTTTATCGTTGACCTACATTCCCATGATCAGCGCATTGTTGATCAGCAAGAAAATTGTTCATAAACCTAACTTCTCCGACCGCATGATGACGCGCCTTGAAAATGGTTACGCCCGGCTGTTAACCGGCGCATTAAGGATCAAGAAAACGCTTGTGATTTCGGCATTTGCATTGTTTGGTTTCGCGGTGTTTTTATTTATGCAAATGGGCGGAGAATTTATCCCGCAACTTGAAGAAGGCGATTTTGCAACGGAAACACGGCTGCTCGTCGGGACCAACCTGAGTACAACCATCGATGCCTTCAAAGTCATTTCCGAGAAACTGAAAGCCGATTATCCCGAGGTCGAAAAAATAGTCTCCCGCATCGGAAGCGCAGAAATCCCCACCGATCCGATGCCGATTGAAGGCGGTGATATGATTATTGTGTTAAAGGACAAATCGGAGTGGAAAAGTGCTAAAACCTTCCCGGATCTGGCCAGCAAAATGGCCGCCACGGCACAGGAAGTAATGCCCGGCGTCACAACCGGATTTCAATATCCCGTGCAAATGCGTTTCAACGAGCTCATGACCGGCGCCAAGCAGGACGTGGTTTGCAAAATATTCGGTGAAGACCTCGACAAGCTCGCCGCCTATGCCGAGCAACTGGGAAGCATTTCTAAAACCGTTGACGGGACAGCGGACTGGTATATCGAAAAAGTGACCGGCATGCCACAGGTTGTGATCGAATTTAACCGAGACGAAATTGCCAAATACGGCATGAACATTGACGACGTGAACCGCACCATTAATGCCGCTTTCGCGGGAGCCGCCGCCGGACAGATCTATGAAGGTGAAAAGAAATTTGATCTCGTCGTGCGGGTCGGTAATGAAGGTCGCAGAAATATCAATGATGTTCAAAACCTGCTTATTACCACACCGGGAGGCATCCAAATCCCGCTTTATCAGGTTGCCAGCATTCAGGAAGTGGAAGGTCCGAACCAGATCCAGCGCGAAAATACACGAAGGCGCATTATTGTTGGTTTCAATGTACGGGGCCGGGATGTGCAGTCGATTGTGGAGGAGCTGCAAGGGAAAGTGGATGCGAAAATGAAGTTTGAAGCTGGTTATAGCATTACTTATGGCGGGGCTTTCGAGAATTTACAACAAGCCAAAGCCCGGCTTATCATCGCCGTTCCTATCGCACTGCTATTGATTTTCATCATGCTCTATTTCGCTTTTTCTTCGGTAAAAGACGGCTTGCTGATCTACACAGCCATTCCGCTTTCTGCGATCGGAGGTGTCTTCGGGCTTGCTTTGCGCGGGATGCCTTTCAGCATTTCGGCAGGTGTTGGCTTCATTGCATTGTTTGGCGTGGCGGTGCTCAATGGCATTGTGCTGCTTTCCGAGTTCAACAGAATCCGGAAAGAGGGCGTGATCCAGGATGCATTGCAAGTGGTGATGACCGGCACGCGCAACCGGCTGCGCCCTGTGTTAATGACGGCGGCTGTGGCTTCGCTTGGTTTTTTACCCATGGCATTGAGCAATGGCGCAGGTGCCGAAGTGCAGCGTCCACTCGCGACGGTGGTGATCGGCGGACTCATCAGCGCAACATTACTTACGCTTTTTGTGCTGCCGGGTTTGTATTTGTTGTTTGATAAAAAAGTGAAAATCAAAGGACTTCAACCAGTCCTAATATTGCTGCTAATGCTCTTTGGCCATTCCAGTTTCTCTCAAACCGCACAAACGCCCATTGACCTGGACAGCGCCGTAAAAATTGCATTGGAAAAAAACTTACAGGCAAAAAGCGACCGGCTGGGTGAAAAAGCGAGTGAGCGCCTGCAATCCAGTTCGTTCGACATTGCCAAAACGAACATCAGTGCGGATTATGGAAAAGTGAACAGCATTAACAATGATAACCGCATCGGGATCAGCCAGACATTCAATTTCCCGAGTGTTTATGCCAATCAGCGGAAGTTGCTGGAAGAGAACTTCCTGGCTTCCAGGGCCAATACGAGGCTTACGGAACAGGAAATCCGCGCCAATGTGCGTCAATTGTTTTTCGAATACATTTCCCTCACCGAACGAAAGCGGTTGCTCACTTATGCGGACAGTGTTTACCGGTTATTTGAAACTAAATCCAATCTCCGGTTTGAAAAAGGAGCTGCCAATGTTTTGGAAAAAACGGCGGCAGAATCGCGCAGGCAGCAAATAACCAATCAATTGAACCTGATCAATAATGACCTCGAAATCGCTGTGAGGCAGTTTAATTTTTTTGTTCAGGATTCGAAAACCTACATACCAAAGGCGGATCAGCCCAAAATAAATGATCCGCTGATCGCATCCGATTCTGCTGCCATCCGCGAACTCCCGTTAATGGAACTGGCGCGCCATCAGAAGGATGCTGCCCAATATCGCTGGCAAACAGAAAAGTCAAAACTGCTGCCGGACATTACGGTCGGCTACAACAATCAAACGCTGATCGGTCCGCAGATGGTGGGAGGTCAGGAGCTTACTTATGGAGCTGGAAAACGATTTGGTTATGTGAGCGCAGGCATTGGCATTCCGTTGTTTTTTAAAGCACAAAATGCTCGTGTGGCCGCTGCAAAGCTCGATTGGGAAAGGAACCAAAATCAGTCGGACCTGATCGGCTTAAAGGTGCGGAATGACCTCGATAATGCCAGCCAGCAGATCAGAAAATACCAGCAAAGCCTCCAATATTATGAAGGGCAGGGACTAAAAAATGCCAACGTGATCATTGCCACCGCCGACCAGCAATTCCAGGAAGGGGACATTGATTTTCTGCAATGGGCCATCGTCGCCGACCAGGCGATCACGATTAAAAACGAGTATATCAATGCGTTGAACAGCTACAATCTGGCTGTCATTGATTGGTTGAAACTGAACAACTTATAAGAACATTCAAATGAAAATTCACACCATTATCTGTCTGAGCATGTTGCTCATGCTTGCCTGCAAAGACGAAAAACAACCGGAAACGGCCCAAAGTGAAAAAGCCGCTGCTGACCCGGCGCAAAGTGAAACATTTGTCTCCGTCAGCGACGCCCAGCAGAAAAGCGTGGGCATAGAAGTGGGCACGCCAGCATTTGAAAATATCAGTGGCGTGCTGTCGCTGCAGGGGAAAATCGACGTGCCGCCGCAGAGCACGATAAGCCTCAGTTTTCCTTTGGGCGGTTATTTGAAATCCACCAAAATGCTCCCTGGCATGCATGTACGCAAGGGTGAGGTTTTGGCCGAGTTAGAGGATATGCAGTTCATCCAGCTCCAGCAGGACTACCTGACCGCCAAAGAAAAGCTGCTCCTGGCAGAATCCGAATTCAACCGCCAGCGCGACCTGAATGCGAGCAAAGCCAGCAGCGACCGGGTTTTTCAGCAGGCCAGGGCAGAAATGGAAACCCAGCGCATTCTCGCCAGTGCATTGGGACAAAAACTGGAAGTGATTGGCATTGATCCGGCTAAACTCAAAGCGGATAAGATCTCCAAAAGTGTCTCTATTAAGTCGCCTATCAATGGTTTTGTGTCCAAAGTCAATGTGAATGTCGGCAAATACACCGCGCCGACGGACATGCTTTTCGAGCTCGTTAATCCCAGCGACATTCATTTGGTTTTGAATGTGTTTGAAAAAGACTTGGGCGCACTGTCAGTGGGCCAGCGCGTAACCGCTTTCACCAATGGCGATCCAACGAAAAGATTTCAGGCCGAAATTATTTTGATCACAAAAAGCCTCGATCAGGACAGGATGGCCGAAGTGCATTGCCATTTTGAGAAATACAGTTCAACGCTCGTTCCGGGCATGTTTATGAATGGTGAAGTTTCGGTGAGCAATAAAAAAGCACTCACGGTTCCCGAGGATGCGCTCGTGCGCTGGGAAAATAAATTTTACGTTTTCACAGACAATGGAAGCGGCAACTTCGAAATGATCCACGTAAAACCCGGCGTCATCAACGACGGCAAGCAGCAAATTGAAGCAAAAGGCATTGACAATAGCACCAAACTGGTTGTGAAGAATGCTTATGCGTTGTTGATGAAGATTAAGAACACGGAAAAGGACGGGTAGGGAGCTGCTGATTTGCATTCTTGCCCATTTCTTCTGAATATTCGTTGCCGGAATAATGTGCTCATTGTTCCGGCAATGGTGTAGCTCAAAGTAAAAAAAGTCGCAGGAAATGAAAGTGTTTGTAGTTGGTTCGGGTAAGTTGGCAAGTGCAATGCTGTCCGCCAAAGCGACATTTCAAAACTGTGACCTCATTCCGTGGGAAAGTGCGTTTCAACATGCATCGGAGCAGGCAATCATCCTGCATTGCGGTTCCGGGCGACAGATTGCTGAATGCATAATGTTCTGTGAGCAAACCGCTTCCACTTTCATTGAGCTTTCGACCGGGCTTGAAACGGAGCATTTAACACCGGATTTTCCACTTGTCATTTGCCCGAACACTTCTATGTTAATGCTCAAAACCATGGCTATGCTGGGGCAGTTTGGGAAACAGTTTAAAGACTATAACATTACACTTACCGAGTCACACCAGGCAGCGAAACAGACCGAGCCGGGAACTGCTTATAACCTTGCTAACTCGCTTGGGTTTCCTGTTGAGCAGATAATTTCTGTTAGAGATCAGGAAACGCAATCCGCTGAAATCGCCATTCCGGATGATTTTCTTGGCAAACATGCTTACCATAAAATCGTTATTCAGGATGGAAACGACGCTCTGACCATCGAAACAAAAGTCCTCGGACATGCGTCCTACGCGGCGGGTGTACGGCAAATTATTGATCTTGTTTTAAATAAAAATCTCGAAAACCGGCGGTATAACATCCTGGAATTCATGCAATAGCCGAAAATATAAATGAGTACGAAAGCACCATTTTTTGATAAAAAACTGATCGTAAGCGCTATTATAGTTGTTTTTGCCAGCGCGCTCGTCGTTGTCGTGATCAAGAACGCCGAAAGCATTCATCTGCCTTACATTGTTGCCGTGTTAGCCGCGATCGTTCTCGGATTTATTGAGCCGCGTAAGGGATGGTTTCTGGCATTATTACAATGTATCCTGATTTTAACAGGCTATTTTTTATTCACCGAATCGCCCGAAAATACCGCGCAGCAAGAACTCGAAAATTTCAGCCTTTACGGCTCTCTGATCCTTACATTTGTCGCGAGTTTTTTAGGCGGTTTCATCAAAAGAGCATTGAATACCCAATGATTCGAAGCGGTTTTACAAATATTTCTTCATATAGGTAATAATGTGCGTCCAGTCGCCCGGCATTACGCTATGCCCGCCGTCGTGCATGAAATACCCGAGTTCGTTCAGGAGTAATGAAGTGTCACCGGCAGCTGGCATAACCGTCGTTTCAGGGCCTTTTTCTTTGAACAACTTGTAAACCGGAGCAGCCGCCACGGCAGACAAAAACTCACCCTTCGGATCAGACCAGTAATCGGTGCTGCCCGTTTGCAAAAGCAATGGTCTGGGTGCTATGAGTGCCACAAGCATGTGTCCGTCAACAGGTAAGCTGCTCACATTGGCCGCGTAATCGTGGTATTTGGGTGCAAATTGATATAAATAACGGCTCGGATCAGAAATGTGCTGGATCGTTTCGCCATAATGCCGCCTGCTCAGCGCCGCGCCGCCTTCGCCGGAAATGCTGGCGATAATGACTTTGTATCTAGGGTCGTGCGCGCCTGCCCAAAGCACCGTTTTTCCCAATGGCGAAGCGCCTTGCAATGCAATACGCTTGCTATCAATGGATTGATCCGTTTCGAAATAATCCATGGCACGGCTTAACCCCCAGCCCCAGGCCGCAATGGCGCCCCATTCGTCGGGAGCGGTTTGTGTTTGTCCCGGTTTTAAATAAAGGCTCCTGATTCCGTGCTTAATGCCGTCTTTGAAATCAGGTTCAATATCACCATAATACACGGTGGCAAAACCGAAACCGGCGTCGATAAATTGCTCGACATTCATTTTTCCAAACGCGGTCGGCTTATCCGCTTTCACGCGCAGGCCTTCCTTATTCCAAACATTGCCTATCATCAGCCCAGGATCGTCAATGAGCTGATTATAAGCGATAAATGAAATGTTCATCAGCAAAGGGACGGGCTTGGTGGCGGCGGCAGGAACGTAAATGACCAGGTTCATTTTATGGTCTGATGTGTCTTTGGTAAAATAAACCGTAACCTGTTTGCGTGTCGCTTTGCCATTGAATGCAGGCGTTCCTTTATCGAAAACATTAAAATGCATATCAGCCGGTCGACCGGGCATTTTACCAAACTGAGATTCTTCAAACAGCTTCACGATTTCCGGGCGCCGCTTTTTTGTCCAAACCTCCGCACTCGTCACTTTCTGACCGTCATTGGTTTTCAGCAGATCGGGGAGGGTGTAGGTGCCCACCGAATCCTCGGAATAATTGACGGGAAAACCAGCGACCATAGTCGGGCGATTCGCAGCTTGCTGTTGTGCGGCTGCGATGTAACCGGCGGAAAGTAAGCAACCGGTTATCCACTTTCTGGCAGAAGCGCGAAGCGGCGATTTTACAGATCTTTGCATAGAATCAATTTTTACCATTTTTAACATTATATAAGATGCAACGGATGCTTTTGCGGTAATGTAGCCTGGATATTTTCACATTCCATAATCCTGAAAAGCGGTGACACACGTGTACAGCACTTATTCCGAAGAAACATTGATGAAACTGATTTGTCAGTGTGATGAAGAATTGGCGTTTCGCGAGCTGTACAGGCGGCACGCCAGGCTCCTCGTTCATATTGCTATAAGGAAGACAGGCTTAAAATCTATCGCCGAAGATCTGGTTCAGGAGACTTTTGTGAAATTCTGGCTGGGCAGGAACAAGTTTGACATCCAGAAAAACATCCAGGCTTACCTGAATGGCATGTTGAAAAACAACATTATCAATTACTTTCATCAGGAGCAGAAAAAAAGAACGACCACATTCCTGGATGACGACGAAGTGCTTGATAATGATACCAGTGAATATCTGGAATTTAATAATCTTCATGAATTTTATGAGCAGTCGCTGCTCAAACTTCCGCAGAAGTGCCGTGAAGTTTTTATCCTCAGCCGGAAAGGCTATTCCATCAAAGAAATTGCGGCCTCTATGGAAATTTCTGAGAAAACCGTTGAAGCGCATATCAGCAAAGCATTAAAAATCCTGCGTGTAGAAATGAAGGATTACATCGCATTTGCCGTGCTTTTCCTCCCATTAATTTGACTTATCCTATTTTTTAAAAAAAAATTTACATTCGGACTAAGGGTTGCGCGGGCATTTCATAGACTGTACTATTGAAACCTTTTAATAAGTGTAAAACTTACACCTAATGAAGCACCCTAAACCTTCATCCGAAATATTAGGAAAATACCTGACCGGCTCATGCAGCGAAGCGGAAAGCCGGGAAGTGAATGATTGGTATCAGAGTCTGGACGCTGAACATCCCGAACTCTGGACCGGCGCCGAAGAGGAAAATCTGTACAACCGCATTCAGGTGCATATTGCGGAGCAGGAAAAGATGCATTTGCAGCCGGCGCCGGTGGCTACGTTCTGGACATACGCGCTTCGTATTGCGGCTGTGTTATTTGTAGGCTTAGGGATTGCTTATTTTTTCTATTCCAAACCAAATAAAACGGTTTCTGAAACGAAAACGCCTGTTTCTGATTGGGTGAGTTTTAGTAATCAGGAAAAGAAAGTAACCCGGTACACGCTGCCCGACAGCAGCACGGTATGGCTGAGTCCGGGCGCTACATTATCCTATAGGAAGGCTTTCAACGAGCGAAAGGTTCGGTTCTCCGGGGAAGGTTTTTTCGACGTGAAGCCCGACAAGCTGCATCCATTCGAGATATTTTCGGGTGAAATGAAAACCCGGGTTTTGGGAACCAGTTTCAATGTGCGTGCGAATGCGGGTGAAGCAACTTGCCAGGTTACGGTGGTAACGGGCGTGGTGGAGGTGGAATCGGTGAAAGAGAAAAAACCGGTGGTTTTGCGGCCAAAGCAACAAGTGGTTTTTGCCAAAAACAGCAGTGCTTTAACAGTGAAAACATTGGTGGAAAATCGTGAAACAAAGGAAATATGGCAAAGCGTCTCGCTGGTTTTCGACGAAGTGCCCATGGACGAGGTGGCAGAACGGTTGGGAAAAATTTTCAAGGTCAACATTGAATTCAAGGATCCGCAGATCAAAAAGTGCCGGTTGAAAGTGGATTTCAACAACCAGCGGCTTCCCGAAATTCTGGATATGATCGATGTTTTATTAGGAACAAATTATCAGATGGAGGGAGATAAAATTACGTTTGGCGGCGAAGGCTGCGATTGAACAGCAGGATAGTTATTGCTAACATTTTAACCAATTCAATGTAAACTTATGAAAAAACCTTTTCATCCACGGCATGGATTGCTACCCAAAATCATGCGACTGACGATCTACCAATTATTATGTATCGGCCTGTGCTCGGCAATGGCCTTTGCGCATAAGTCACCAGCCCAGGAACTCCTCAGCAAAGGGGTGACGCTGGAATTGAAGAATGTGACTTTAAATGAAGCATTGATAAAAATCGAGAATGAAACGAAGGTGAAATTCGCCTATTCGAGCAACCTGGTGAGTTTGCAGCATATCGTGAGCATTGATGCCAACAAGGAAAAGCTCGACGCGGTGCTCGACAAGCTACTGACGCCACTGGCCATTGCCTACCGCGTCAAAAACAACCAGATCGTTTTATCCAGGTCAACCAAAAAAACCACATTGCTGCAAGCCCCGGCAGAACCGGATGTAGCACCGGTGGTGGCGGACATTACGGTAAGAGGAACGGTCAAGACGCCTGAAACCAATGAGCCGTTGCCGGGTGTTAGCATTATTTTAAAAGGAACCCAGAGAGGAACAACAACCGACGTTTCCGGTAATTTTCAGCTGGATGTTCCGGATGGCGATGCGGTGCTGATCTTTTCCTTTGTGGGCTATCTATCTCAGGAAGTGACTGTTGGCAATGCTACGGATCTAAAAGTTGATTTGATTCTGGATACAAAAGCGCTTGATGAAGTGGTGGTTGTAGGTTATGGAACGCAGAAGAAATCGACATTAACTGGTTCCATTGCATCGGTGAAAGGAAGCGAAATTGCGGAAAATCCGGTTCCTAACATTTCCAACTCCATCGCAGGAAGAGTGGCCGGTGTAAGCATGCGGCCTAACGGCGGGCAGCCTGGCAATGACTCCCCGCAGATCTACATCCGGGGCATAGGAACAACGGGAAATAACCGCCCGCTGGTTGTTGTGGACGGGATTATCCGGGACAATGTAAACCAGATCGATCCGGGTTCTATTGAGACGGTCACTGTTTTGAAAGATGCGGCGGCAGTTGCGCCTTACGGTTTGGGCGGCGCCAATGGCGTTTTGCTCATCACCACCAAAAAAGGTGCAACAGGCGCTCCAACATTAACATTGAGCAGTTACTACGGAACGCAAACACCGACTTATTATCCCAAACTGCTGAGTGCACAGGATTATATGCGGCTCAAAAACGAGGCATATCTAAACGAAAATCCAACCGGAACGCAGCTGCCATTTGCGACAGACCTCGTTGAAAATTACATCAACCTGAACCGCGAAGACCCCGACAAATATCCGATCAGCAACACCAAGGAACTCGTGAACATGAATGCGCCCATGCAGAATTATGCATTGCAGCTCAGCGGTGGATCGGATCGTATCAAGTATCAAACCGGTCTTGGATTTCTGAAACAAAACGGAATGTTTGACCCCGTGAAATATTCGCGTTACAGCTATAACATTAACATTACTGCCGAGGCAACCAAAACCACAACCGTTTCCCTTTCGCTGATCGGTGCAGTGGAGCGCATTTCTTCGGTGGACACGGCGGTTTCAGCGGCGAACCTGTTCCGGAATGGTTTCAAATACATTCCTACACGTAGCCTTTATTACAGCAATGGTTTGTGGGGAGAATTTGCAGGAAACTCGCCGGTGGGCATTTTGAATGCGGGTTATACCAAAAACAATAACTCGACACTGCTGACCACGATCGCCATTGAGCAGAAGTTGCCTTTCATCAAAGGTCTGAGTGTAAAAGGAACATTCAGTTATGATCCCATGACGCGAACCAAAAAAGGATATCACAAGCCCTTTTACTATTACACCCAGGACCTGAACACAACGCCTTACTCTTACAAACGGGAAATTTCCACGTCCGAAGGTGGCGCGGCGGCATTCTCCTGGCTGGCGCAACAGTTTATCAAAACCCAAACGTTTACATATCAGGGTTACCTCAATTATCACCATACATTCGGCAAGCACGACTTCACAGGATTACTCGTAGCGGAAGCCCGGAACAATACTTACGAGTTGTTTTCGGCACGCCGGAACAACTTCGCAGTGGACGTGGATGAGCTGAACATGGGAAGTTCGAACAAGAACGATTTTGACAACGGCGGCACGTCGTCGACCGGCAGCCAGATCGGTTATGTGTATCGTGTGGGCTATGCTTATGCAGGCAAATATTTGCTGGAAGCGTCGGGTCGTTATGACGGACATTATTATTTTGCGCCTGGTAAAAGATGGGGTTACTTCCCGGCATTCTCAGCGGGTTGGGTAGTTTCGGAAGAAGCTTTTCTCAAAAATTCAGTAAGCTGGGTGGATAACCTCAAAGTGCGCGGATCTTGGGGTAAATCAGGCAACCTGGCTGGTACGGCTTTCCAATATCTGACAGGCTACAACCTCAATGGCAACGCCTACGCATTCGGAACAGGTTCTATGGTGCAGGGCGCAATTGTTCCTAATGAGGCCAATCAAAACATTACCTGGGAAATTTCCACGAAAACCGACATTGGAATTGAAGCCGCATTCTGGCGTGGCATGCTGACATTGGAAGCCGATTATTTCCATGAAAAACGCACGGGAATGTTGTTGCCTCCGGCGGTAAGCGTGCCTGTGGAATACGGCCTGGCGCTCGCGGACGAGAACGGCGGGATTATGGAAAACAATGGTTTTGAAGTAAGTGCAGGCACAAATCACCGTCTTTCAAATGGATTGCGCCTGGGCCTTAATGCCAATGTGAGCTTTGCCAAAAATAAAATGATCAAGGTTTACGAAACGGCTGCCACGCGGAACAATCCCAACCGCAGCCGCACAGGCCGACCGCTCGGAACGCAGTTTGGCTACAAAACAATGGGCATTTTCAGCACCGACGACGACACCAATGATGACGGGGTGATCAATGCTGCGGACGGTTATAACATTACGCAATTCGGAACGCTGCGTCCGGGCGACATTCGCTATGCCGATATCAGCGGGCCAAACGGCACGCCCGACGGGAAAATCGATTCCAATGATGAAACCGTTATTGGTAACCCGGTTTACCCTTTCCTGACTTACGGATTAAATGCCACAGCAAGCTGGAAAGGCTTTGACGCAAACCTGTTCTTCCAGGGATCTTCCATGGCCGACCTCGATATCCGCCAATTCCAGACCATTCCGTTCAATAACAACAACAGCAATTCCAGCTACGAATATTACGACAACCGCTGGACGCCCGAAACGCAGGATGCCCGTTACCCGCGCGCAACCCAGGCGCCTTACGCCAATAACACGCAGCTGGCGGATTTCTGGATGCAGAACACGAACCATATCCGCTTGAAAACGGCCATAATCGGCTACACACTTCCGGTTAGTCTCACAAAAGCAATCAAGATCCAGAATGTACGGATTTATGCATCGGGACAAAACTTGTTCACAGCCAGCAAGATGAAGTTTATGGACCCGGAAGTGGGCGCAACGGATCGTGAGACGGCTTATCCGAATCAAAAAGTGTATGTCTTCGGGCTAAATGTGACATTCTGATTTTAAAAAATTGATAAAAACATGATGAAAAATATCAAACAAATCGTTTTTGCCGCAGCGCTCGGAATGTGCCTGACCACGTCCTGTAAGGAAGACTTTCTGGAAAATCAGATCAAAAGCAGGCTTACCGACGACATTCAATGGGCGTCCGAAGGAAATGCCGATCTATTCCTGAACGACATTTACAGCGCGCTCTCAAACAAATGGAACTCGCCGGATAATCTGGATAATTTCACCGACGACAACGATGCCGGTTTTTACTGGAAATCATACAGCTGGCGGCAAGGGATTGTGGACCCCGCTGTGAACCAGGGAACGCCCATGGACCATGCCAATGCCAATGCAACCGATTATGCATCCTGGGGCGCGGGCTTTACCAAAATCAGGAAGTGTAATCTGTTTCTTGAAAAAATAACCGAGAATGCGGCCAATTTTTCCGAGGCTTACATCAAGAAGCGCACCGATGAAGTCCGGTTTTTACGTGCCTACTATTACAGTGAGCTTTTTATGCACCTGGGCGGGCTGCCGATCATCACGGCCACGCTGGACCGTAATAAAATGAGTGAAGAAGAACTTTATAATGAGCGCAGTACATTTGAAGAAACATTCAATTTCATTACTACGGAACTGGATCAGATCGTGACCAACAAGTTGCTGCCAGCTAAATACAACGGCGGCGATGCGGATGCCGGCCGGGCCACATTAGGCGCTGCGCTTGCTTTGAAAGGCTGGCTGGAATTGTATGCGGCAAGTCCGGCATTCAACACGGCCACGCCGCCATCAGGCGCCGATCCTAAGAAATTGATCGCGTTCGGAAACTTCGATGCAAAGCGCTGGGAAAAAGCCGCTGCAACCAATAAGAAGTTTATGGACACATTTGGCACGCAGTATGCCCTGTTTTCGGATGTTTCTGCGCTTTGGTGGGAAAAAAATGAGTACAATTCCGAGATCATCTGGGACCGGCAGATTGTGCCGGTGATCATGGGCTCGAACTACGAGCAATATGGCGGCCCGGTCTGGATAGACGGCGTCTATTACACCTGGGGTAACTATTGTCCGACACAGGAATTGGTCGACCAGTTTGCCATGGCCAATGGAAAGCCGATTACGGACCCGTCTTCCGGCTACGATCCGCAAAAGCCTTATGTTAATCGCGAAAAACGTTTTTACGACTTTATTGTGTACGATGGCGCCCCTTACAAGCAGGATTGGATGGCAAAAGTGGACACCATTTTCACGCGGATAGATAAGGTTAAGCCCTCTAAAAATCAGATCGATTTTGGAACGGATGACGTGGGTAATACCGGTTATTATTTCAAAAAGAAGATCAATCCATTGAAACCGCGGGGGGGTGCGCAGAGCGGGCAAAACTTCGTTTACTATCGTTATGCCGAAGTGCTGCTAAATTATGCCGAAGCCCAAAATGAAGCTGTCGGTCCTGACGCATCCGTATATGCTGCCGTCAACGCAATCCGCAAGAGATCCAATTTGCCGGAGCTTGCCGCTGGCCTGACCAAGGACACCATGCGCCAGGCCATCCGTCGCGAACGGCGGGTAGAGCTGTGTTTTGAAACTAAGCGATTCTATGACATTATCCGCTGGGTGATCGCCGAGGACGTCATGAACAAAGATTTCCACGGCATGAAAATCACAAACTCATCGCCTGCCGACAATAAAGGCAAATGGGTTTACGAAGTTGTAGGATTAAACCATCCGCACGTTTTTACCAAGAAAATGTACATGAACCCGATCCCGCAGCCCGTGATCGACCAAAACAAAAAGATCGTACAAAATCCTGGTTATTAAGTTTTTAGATTCCAAAACAAATGGCCCGGTTTGCTGAAAAAGCAGGCCGGGCTTTTTTTGTTCAACCCAAAAATCCATGATAAGGAAATAGTACAATTTATGAACGACGCTTTTTGTCTTCTTTGGATATTTTGCATTATACCACATTGTGTCATTTTAACACTTTCGATTAATTTCGAACATTTGCTTTTCGCCTTCGCAATCGTTCCCGGTAACGTGTGCAGAAATAAAATCGAAAATTGTCTTGCTTAACACATTCGGTCTAAATAGACTTGAACAGGGTTTCTATTGTACTTTATCAATGGATAATCGAAGTTGTATTGAAATAGTTATATTTTAAATCATTCGATGAATATGGCAAGGGCTTTTCTACTTTTTCTATTTCTTTTGGCCATGTCCTTATCCGGCACTGCGCAGAACCGCCAGTTAAAGGGTGTCGTGACCGATGCAGCCTCCAAAGAGCCAATGGCAGGCGTTTCCGTTCTCATTGCGGGAACAACCCAGGGAACCACAACGGATGTAGCAGGTAAGTTTTCGCTTAACGTCCCGGCAGACGGTAAATCGATCATTATCAGCTACGTAGGATTTATGAAGCAAACCATTGAGATTGGCAATCGCTCCTCTTTGGAAGTTGCTTTGGAGCCGGATGTGAAGGCGCTGGAAGATGTGGTCGTGGTGGGTTATGGTGAGCAAAAGCGGTCGCACTTGACGGGTGCCATAGCAACTGTAAAAATGAACGAGCTGGATGAGCTGCCCGTAGGCGACATTTCATCCGCATTGGTTGGAAAGCTGCCGGGCGTTTCGGTAAGCGGAGGTTCAGCGCGGCCCGGCACCCCGGCGTCCATTGTGATCCGTAATCCTACAAAAGCTTCAAAAGATGGCGGCAGCAATTCACCCCTGTTTATTATCGATGATGTAATTCGTACGGAAGCAGATTTTCAGCTGCTGGATGCATCGGAAATTGAAAACTTGTCTATTTTAAAAGATGGAGCTGCGGCTGTGTATGGAGCCAGGGCAGCATTGGGCGTAGTTGTCGTGCGCACCAAACGCGGGAAAGCGGGCAAACCGCAGGTGAATTACACAACAACTTTTGGTATGTCGGAAGCAACAGACCGCTCCAAAATGATGAACGGCGTACAGCTAGCCACTTACCTGAACGATTTTAACAAAACCAGAGGACTGGCAGCAAACGACCCGGAATTCTACTCACCGGACGAGCTCGACCATTTCAGAAATAACAATTACGACTGGTTTGATATGGCCTGGAAACCATCATTCAACACCAGGCATGCACTCAATATCAGCGGGGGAACGGATCGGGCTACATTCTTTGCCGGGGCAACGTATTTTGCACAGAACGGAAACGTCGACAACATTAGTTACAAGAAATGGAATTTCCGCGCGAGCAGCGATGTCAAGATCACCAAAAACCTGAAAGTGGGATTGGGCGTGAGCGGTAACTTGTCTGATAATAAATTATTTTACCTCAAACAGGGCGGAGAGAATGTAGAGAAGGATGTAACAAATCTTCTGAATACACCCCAATTTATACCGCCATATGTAAACGGACTGCCTGTTTTGCTTCCAGGCGGCTCCAACTCAACCGGTTTCCACTTTTTCGAAGCACAAAAACTTAATAACTATACCCGCGCCAGAAATGTCGTGCTCAACATTAATGCGTATCTGGAATACAATGTGCCTTTTGTTCAAGGTCTTAAAGTACGCGGGGTTTACAACAAAAACCTCGGCAATGATTGGGGAAAACAGTTTGGTACATATTATAAAACGTACGGCTTTGCTATGCAGGGTGAAAACCGGCACATTTACGGCGGTACGCCCAATGCGCCCACCAGGCTAAACAATGGCGACCGGCTAAGATTTAATCCAGGCTTCTCAGAGTCTTACCAAATGAATGTGAACCTGAGTTATGCACGCGATTTCGGCAGACATTCCATCAGCGCCCTGGCATTGGTAGAGCAATCGGAAATTTACTCGGAAAGCATTGCCACATTTAAAGAAGGCATTTTTGAAGGCGGCAATGACTATTTAATGTCCGCGCTTGGGGCCAAGGATATCGGTCCTAACACTGCGAATGAAAGCGGCATTCTTTCTTATGTCGGCAGGCTGAATTATAGTTTTGCAGAGCGCTATTTGCTCGAATTATCCTTCCGCCGCGACGCCTCCACCAAGTTTGCTCCCGAATATCGCTGGGGCACATTCCCGCAGGTTTCGGCTGGCTGGGTTTTGTCGGAGGAGAATTTATTTAAAGAAAAACTCAGCTTCATCAACTTTCTGAAACTACGCGCTTCCATCGGATTTCTGGGTGGCGACCGTACGGCAAACTGGCAGTGGCTGCAACGTTACACGCCCCAGGCTTCCAATGGAGCCGTTTTCGGAGGAAACAGCGACCGGACGGTTGGTATAAAGCTTGAAAAACTGCCCAACTATTTTGGCCGCTGGGATGATGTTACCAAGAAAAACATCGGCCTCGATGCATCGTTCCTGAACAGCAGGCTTACAACCGGTTTCGATTTCTTCCATGACCACGGCTATAATCTGCTTACCACGTTATCCTCTTCTGTCCCGCTGACCATTGGTTCGGTGATGCCATCAGAAAATTACGAGACCATTAATTCTTTTGGATTTGAATTCTCAACCGGTTGGAGCAGCAAAATCGGCAAGAGTATTGATTATAATATCAATGGTTTCCTGGCCTGGAACGATAACCGCAACATACTCGTGGACGTGGCGCCTACCAACATTGGAACCTGGCAAGATCCGACCGGCCTTTCGGGCGACAGGGGAATTATGGGCTATCATTACCTGGGCATGTTTCGTTCACAGGGCGAAGTGGACCAGTTTCTTGAACAAAATAACGATTACACGATCTTCGGCAGGGCGCCGATGCCGGGCATGCTTTATTACAAAGACATCCGCGGGCCGCGCCAGACGGATGGCAGCTATGAAGCGCCCGATGGCAAGATTACCGAAGACGACATGGATTATCTAACCAATAAGGAGAACAATCACTACAACTTCGGGTTCTCTCTTGGCATTGGTTACAAAGGATTCAAGCTCGATGTGGTGACGGCCGGATCATTTGGTGGTCAGGGTATGGTGGATGGAGATGCACGCAAAAAAGCAGCCGTGGACGTTTCCCGCCCTGTTTTCTGGGCCGATCATTACACACCTGAAAACCCGGATGCTGCTTATCCGGACCCTTATTATGATGATACTTATTCAGTTGCGTCGTCATTCTGGTTCAGGGATGCATTTGTTTTCCGCATGCGCAGTATGAATTTGTCTTATAGCATTGGACAAAATATTTCAAAGAGGCTGGGCGTGAGCGGATTGAAGATTATCGGAGTGGCGATGAACCCGTTCAATTTCTACAATCCGTACGATTATAAAGGCTCGGTAGGCGCATATAATGTGTATCCGCTGATGAAAACGTGGTCATTGGGATTAAATCTTACTCTTTAAAACTGACTGAAATGAAACTGCAACATATTTTTTTATTGACAGCTGTTTTAATTGCTTCGGGCTGCGAAAAAGTGCTCGACAAAACAGACCTTTCGGCATTCAACGAAGAGCAGGTTTTTAATGATACGCTGCTTGCGAGAGGCTATGTGGATTATGTTTATGACCAAAATCTGCCCGTATGGCCAACTGGTGATTTCCTGAAAGCAACCGACGAAATTTCAGGCGAAACGCGTTTTTTCGAAGGGACTGTCCAGGTTAACACCGTCGCCGATTTCGGGACTTCTGTGAGTGCGACCAATAATTATGGGAAGATCCGCTCTATCAATCAGTTTTTGGTAAAAATGCCTTCCAGTGCACTTAGTGAAGGTTACAAAAAGCAATTGATGGCGCAGGTTTCATTCTTCCGCGCTTACCGTTACTTTGATCTTGTGCAACTTTATGGTGGCGTTCCGCTGGTGCTGGAACCGCTTGGCGCGATAGGAGAAGAAGAAAAAGAGCAGGCCGCTATTCCCAGAAGCAGCACATCTGAAAGCATTCAGCAAATTGTTACCGACCTCAATTTCAGCATTGAAAACCTGCCCGGCAAATGGAACGATTCAAATGACTGGGGCCGGATCACGAGCGGCGCTGCGGCTGGTTTCAAAGGCAGGATCTTACTGCATTATGCAAGCCCGCAATTCAACCCAAACGATCTTCCCGAACGCTGGCAAGCTGCTTATGATGCTAACAAACAAGCCATTGACTTGCTGAAAGCGAATGGTTTTGGACTACATCAAAGTTTTAAAGATCTGTGGTTTACCGAGGCAAACAATCCCGAGGCTGTGTGGGTTACGTGCTACAACAATAAAGTGGGGGATCAAATCAATAAAAATCAAACCTGGGATAACAACACGCGCCCATCTTATCTGGGAACGGGAAGCGGTTCCAACCAGCCGACCTGGGAAATAGCGCAAGCGTTCCCCATGAAAAATGGTAAAAATATTGAAGAAAAAGGTTCAGGCTATGATCCGAAGCTATTTTACAAAAACCGCGATCCAAGATTTGAGAACACCATTGCCTACAACGGCGCCACCTGGCACATTAACGGCAACACCAATTACAAACTCTGGACCTATTTTGTAAACAACAAAACCGTAGAACAAAAAGCCACGGTGAGCGGCTTCTACGTCCGCAAAGCCATCGATCCAAACTTACCAACCGGCGCGGTCGCTAACAGCGGAACCGACTGGATAGAAATGCGTTTTGCCGAAGTAATGCTCAATTTCGCAGAAGCAGCCTGCGGGATCAACAAGCTTGACGAGGCCTACACGCAACTAAAAGAGATCAGGAAAAGAGCCGGCATCGACCCGGGAGCCGACGGTTTTTTCGGCCTGACCCCAAAAATGACCCGTGCACAAATGTTCCAGGCGCTCTTGCGCGAAAGACAGATAGAGCTCGCCTTCGAAGGAAAACGCTTCTGGGACCTCCGGCGCTGGAAACAGTTTGAAACCAAGCTAAACGGCAAACGCAGGACGGGCGTGACGATCAATCTGAAAACCTCAGCCATATCGCCCGAAGATTTCGCAGCGCGACGTGACGGCATGAGCCTGGATTCGGTTTACCGCAATTACATGGAAATCGTCCCCAAAGAACTGGACACGAAATACGTGATCAACTGGCTGCCGGAATATTACTTTTTCGCCATCCCAAGCACAGCACTAACAAACAACGCAAAACTGGAACAAAACATCGGCTGGCCTTCTGGGACGTTTGATCCGCTGAGGTAAGCCCATAAGCGGAGCGCCGGGTGGTCGAAGTGCTAGCACAACGACCGCCAACAACCCAAAAAGCAAAACCAACGATAACAAACATGATATCACTAAAACAACTCCCATTCCAAATCCTAACCGCCCTAACGCTGCTAACACCCGCCGCCTACGCTCAATATCCCAAAATCCCCGCAGCGGCGCAAAAAACCAGTGATTCGCTGTTGAAGGCTGCGATGTGGAAATCGGAGATTGCCTGGCAGAAGGCTTGGCCTATCATTGAGCAGGAGGCGAAAAATGGCAAACCTTACATTCCCTGGGCGGCCAGGCCGGTGGATCTTCCGCAGTCGGATATTCCGGCTTTTCCGGGTGCAGAGGGCGGTGGCGCTTATAGTTTTGGCGGTCGGGGTGGTAAGGTTTATGTGGTGAAAAGTCTGGCGGATAGCGGGCTCGGGACATTGCGTGACGCTTGCGAACAGGGTGGTGCGCGCATCATCGTTTTCAATGTAGCAGGGATAATTAAACTTAAAACACCGCTCATTATCCGCGCTCCCTACATTACCATTGCCGGGCAGACTGCACCGGGCGACGGCGTTTGTGTGGCGGGTGAAACGGTTTGGATCAATACGCACGATGTTGTGATCCGGCATATGCGGTTCCGCCGCGGTGAGACATTCGTGGGCCGTCGCGACGATTCCATCGGTGGCAACCCGATTGGTAACATTATGATCGACCATGTTTCCGCGAGCTGGGGTTTAGATGAGAATATGTCTATGTATCGTCACATGTACAACGACAGCACCGGCGTTGCTGAACAGAAGCTTCCAACCGTGAACATTACGATTCAGAATTCAATCTTTTCTGAAACGCTTGATACCTGGAACCACTCGTTCGGCAGCACGCTGGGTGGAGAGAATTGTACGTTTATGCGCAATTTATGGGCTAATAACGCTGGTAGAAATCCTTCCATCGGATGGTTTGGGATTTTTAATTTTACTAATAACGTGGTTTTCAACTGGGTGCACCGCTCCATTGATGGCGGCGATTACCGCGCGATGTATAACATTATCAACAACTATTTCAAACCTGGTCCGCAGACGCCGAAGGATTCGCCAATTGGTCACAGGATCGTGAAGCCCGAAGCTGGCAGAAGCAAGTTAGGTTACCAGGTTTACGGCCGCGCCTATGTGCATGGCAATATTATGGAGGGTTTTGACGCGGTCACGAAGGACAACTGGAATGGCGGAGTGCAGGTTGAAGAACTGCCCAATACTGGGAAATACAGGGATAAGATGAAGTGGGACCAACCATTGCCGATGCCCCAATTCCCGATTATGAGTGCCAAAGAATCATTCGATTACGTGCTCTCTAACGCTGGCGCAACGTTGCCCAAACGCGATCCGGTGGATACGCGAGTGACGACACAGGTCAGGACAGGGAAGATCAATCCGATCGATGGTGTTACTTTGCCTAAAACTCAATTTGAACACCGCCGCTTGCCTATCGATTCTTACAAAAACGGCATTATCACAGACATTTCGCAAGTAGGCGGCTATCCCGAATACAAAGGAACGCCATACAAAGATTCGGACGACGATGGCATGCCGGATGATTGGGAAGTAAAATACAGTCTCAACCCAAATGATGCTTCGGATGCACAAAAAGACATGAGCGGGGACGGTTATGCCAACATTGAAAAATTCATCAATGGCATTGATCCGAAAAAGAAAACAAATTGGAAAGACCCTAAGAATAACCACGATACGCTGGCTTCATTAAAGGAACCGTCTAACAAAAAATAAGATTTTGAAGGTTAAGGACTGCATAAAAAAGGTGATTGTTTGGAATACAATCCTGTCTATGACGGGGTTGTATTTGTTTATGCCTAATGGTGCCATTGGCCAGAAAAAAATGAAATTACCATCTCCCGTTGCGATGGGAGAAGATGGGAAACTGCATTACGCCCCGGATTCGCTGGGCAACCGCATTGTAGACTTCTCCTATGCAGGCTATATGGCTGGTAATAAGCAAATTCCTGATGTCCCGATCAAAGTCGTCGTGCCGGCAAAGGTGGGCGATGCAACTTTACGCATTCAGTCAGCCATTGATTATGTGGGTTCTTTACCGCCGGAAAAAGACGGGTTTCGTGGAGCTGTGTTGCTCGAAAAAGGCGAGCATACGATATTGGGAGGGCTTTTTATCAGAAAATCCGGCATTATAATACGCGGGAATGGGACAGTAGACAACAAAACAACATTGGTCGGCGCAGGGCTTTCACGGGAAACGATCTTAACCGTGTTAGGTTCAAATGATCCTGAAATAGGGAATCTTGGTGAAGTTAATGATGAATACGTGCCGGTTAATGCATTGACTTTTAATGTAGTAAATGCTGCTGATTTTAAAACGGGCGACCGGATTCAGATCCGGCGTCCATCCACGAAAGCTTGGATACGGTTACTCAAAATGGAGGAGTTTGGTGGCGAAACCGGCTGGCTTGGCTGGAAACCCGGGCAGCGGGATATTGTTTGGGACCGCACCATTACAGCCATTTCCCGAAACCAGATCACCATTAATGCGCCGCTCACAACGGCTTTGGACAAAAAATATGGCGGTGGATTCATCACAAAATATGACTGGCCGGGCCGCATAAGCCAGGTTGGCATTGAAAACCTTTGCATTGAATCCACATTCGATAGCACAAACCTGAAAGACGAAGAACATCGCTGGATGGGGGTAAGAATGGAAAATGTAGAGAATGCGTGGGTGAGGCAAGTGCATTTCAAAGGCCTCGCCGGATCGGCCGTCGCGCTTTTTGAAACAGCTTCCCAGGTTACGGTCGAGGATTGTAAGTCGCTGATGCCTGTTTCTGAAATTGCGGGGCAGCGGCGGAATACATTTTACACACAAGGGCAGCTTACGCTTTTTCAAAGGTGCTATGCTGAAAATGGTTTTCATGATTTTACCACGGGTTACCGCGCTGCCGGACCTAATGCATTTGTGCAGTGCGAGTCGGTTCAGCCGTTTGGGTTCAGTGGAACGGCGGATAGCTGGGCTTCCGGTGTTTTGTTTGATAATGTGGTTGTCGATGGTCAGGCATTAAGCTTCAAAAATCGCGGCCAGGATGGCCAGGGAGCGGGCTGGACTGCGGCTAACAGTGTTATGTGGCAATGTTCGGCGTCGCGGGTAGAAAATGTCAGTCCGCCGGGGGTAACCAATTTTGCATTCGGGATCTGGGCTGAATTTGCGGGGGATGGGTTTTGGGAGAATGTCAATGAGCACATCAAGCCGCGCAGTTTGTATTTTACACAACTATCGGAACGGATTGGGAACGAGGCACTTTCCAATGCTGCCCTAATGCCAAAAGAATCCGAAGCGTCCAGCAGCCCAAGCATTCAGCAGGCAGCAGAGCTGACAGCGAAATCCAATGTTTCCGCAGCATCACTTGCCGACTGGATCGATTCAGCGAAAGACCGAAACCCCATTCCTGTAATTGCCGGCAATGTTAAAACCATTGATGAAATTGGAATAAAAACTCCGATAAAAAAGCAAAATCTACCACCGTTAACCATCCAAAATGGATGGCTGGTACGCGGAGAACAGGTTGTTACCGGAAACCGTCAGGAGGTTCCCTGGTGGCGCGGAAGCATTCGTCCGCACGATGTGGCGCAAGCTAAACCGCATATAACCCGGTTCGTTCCCGGGCGATCCGGCGCTGGTTTGACCGACATTCCCGAAGCCATGACGGACTCACTATTGGCTAAAAATATAACAGTGCTGGATCATAATTATGGCCTCTGGTACGACCGCCGCCGTGACGATCACGAGCGCATCCGGCGCATTGACAGCGAAGTATGGCCCCCATTTTACGAACAACCGTTCGCCAGAAGCGGTAAAGAAACGGCATGGGACAAGCTCAGCAAATATGATCTTTCGAAATACAATGCATGGTATTGGACACGACTTAAAGAGTTTGTACAACTGGCTGACCAAAAAGGACTGGTGCTTTATCATCAAAACTATTTTCAGCATAACATTCTGGAAGCAGGCGCGCATTATGCTGATTTCCCCTGGCGTTCCGCCAACAATATCAATGCAACCGGCTTTCCGGAGCCGCCACCTTACGCGGGTGATAAGCGGATTTTTATGGCAGAGCAATTTTACGACATTGAAAATCCCCAGCGCAGGGCCATTCACACCGCATACATTCGCAAATGCCTCGAAAATTTCGCCGATCAAAGCGGCGTCATTCAATTTATCGGTGCTGAATACACGGGGCCGCTGCATTTCGTCAAATTCTGGCTGGATGTGATTGCTGACTGGGAAAAAGAAACGGGCAAAAATGCATTGGTCGCGCTGAGCACAACGAAGGATGTGCAAGACGCAATTCTGGCCGAGCCTGGTTATGCCAAAATCGTGGACATCATTGACATTCGTTACTGGCATTTACGCGAAGACGGCACATTTTACGCACCGGAAGGCGGCAAAAATCTGGCGCCCAGACAACACGCCAGGTTGCAGAAGACTGGCAAAATTTCCTTCCATTCGATTTATAAAGCAGTACTGGATTACCGTTGGAAATATCCTGAAAAAGCAGTGCTTTACTCAGCAGGAAATTATGATTCAAATGCATGGGCCGTCTTTCTGGCTGGCGGATCCATCAGTGCAATTCCACGAATTTCTGATGGTTTTTTAAATGATGTTTCAAAGATGAAGCCAGATTCTTCGGATGGATACAGGTTGTTTAATACGGAATATGGGGCCATTATTTATAAAGAAACCGCTACAAGCTTTAATCTGGATCTAAGCGGTTTTAAAGGCAATTTCCTCCTGCGGCGCATTGATCCGACGACAGGAAAATGGATAGGAAAAACAGATAACATTAAGGGAGGGAAATCAATTAAAATAGGCCAGACGGCGCAAGCAACGGCTGGTCCGGTGGTTTTTTGGATAACTAAAAAATGATCATGCACACAAAGAACCAGATCTATTTATTGTTGATTATCTTGATCGGAATGAGTGCGTGTTCAAAGCACAGCATTGGCCCGGCCGTGCTGAAAGCGGAGCATTACAGGCATCATGTGGAGCATTTCAACCGGATGGAGGATGAAAATAAGGTCAATGCGATTCCTAATGCGCAGTCCTGGGACTGGATGAAAGCCAACATTCCGCTGTTCGACTGTCCGCAGGATAATTTTCAGGAGATCTATTATTACCGCTGGTGGACATTCCGGAAACACATTCACAAGACCCCGCAAGGCTTTATTATCACTGAATTTCTGGGCGACCGCAATTACGCAGACAAGTATAACATGATCAGCTGCGCACTCGGACATCACATATACGAGGGCCGCTGGCTGCATAACCAGCAGTATCTGGACGATTATGTGCATGTGTGGTTTCGAGGAAATGAAGGCGGCAGGATGAAAAAATTGCTCACATTCAGCAGCTGGACGGCCGATGCGCTTTATAATCGCTATAAGGTGAATCGGAACAAAGCATTTGTGCTGGACATGCTGCCGGATCTGCAATCGGAATATCAGGCTTGGGAAAAAGACCGCCGCACGGTTTCCGGGCTTTTTTGGCAAACGGATGTAAAAGACGGCATGGAAGAGTCGCTCAGCGGCGGCCGGAGAGAGCAAAATGCAAGGCCGACTATTAACAGTTACATGTATGGAAATGCAAAGGCAATCGCTCAGATCGCACATTTGAAAGGGGATTCCGCCACCAAAGGCTTTTATCAGTCAAAGGCAGACACTTTGAAAAAACTGATCATAGAAAAGCTCTGGAACCCTGAAACCGGGTTTTTTGAAACAGTGAAAAAGGGTGGCAGCGGAGCATTTGCTGGCGTCCGGGAGGCGATTGGTTATATTCCGTGGTATTTTAATTTACCCAATGAAAAGCACGATGAAGCCTGGCAGCAAGTAATTGATCCTAAGGGTTTTCGCGCGCCATTCGGGCTCACAACCGCAGAGCGGAGGCACCCGGATTTCCGCACGCATGGCTGTTGCAAATGCGAATGGGACGGTGCAGTCTGGCCATTTGCCACTTCGCAAACATTAACCGGAATGGCCAACCGGATGAATGCCAGCGAGAACAAAACTTTGACAGACACCACTTATTTCAGATTAATGGAGCTATATGTGGAGTCGCAATATTACCGTGGGAAGCCCTATATCGGCGAATATCTGGATGAAACGACGGGTTACTGGCTCAAAGGCGATCAGGAAAGGAGCAGATATTACAATCATTCTACATTCAACGACCTCATTATTTCTGGTCTGGTTGGGCTTCGACCGAGGGAAGACGACACCATTGAAATCAACCCGTTGATCCCGCAGGAAAAGTGGGATTGGTTTTGTCTGGATAATGTGCTTTATCATGGCAACGTATTGACGATCATATGGGATGAAGATGGGAATCATTACAAAAAAGGAAGAGGATTGCAAGTTTTGGTTAACGGTAAAAAAGCAGGCTCATCAGAAAAAATCGAAAGATTATTGATTAAACAAATATGAAAAAACACCTAATTCCCATCGCCGCATTCCTACTATGCCTCACAGGCATCGCGAAGGCCCAAATTTTTAAGGACGGCATCGTCACCGACGACTTTATTTTCGAAAAAACCTCTTTCCCCGAAAGCCACGCGTCCACCATCGCGGAAACGCCTGACGGGCTCGTAAGCGCCTTTTTCGGAGGAACAAAAGAGCGCAATCCCGACGTCGGAATCTGGGTAAGCCGCCTCGAAAGTGGCAAATGGACAGCACCAGTGGAAGTTGCAAATGGTATTGTGAACGACACATTGCGTTATGCATGCTGGAATCCGGTCTTGTATCAGGTTCCAAAAGGCGAACTGATGCTTTTTTACAAAGTAGGCCCCAATGTTGCTGGATGGAAGGGATTCCTGATCACGTCCAGGGACAACGGAAAAAGCTGGTCGAAACCAACCGCATTGCAGGAGGGGTTTCTAGGTCCTATCAAAAACAAGCCCGTTTTGCTTGCCAATGGAGAACTATGGTGTCCATCGAGCACGGAAGGAAAAGATGGGTGGCGCGTTCATTTCGAAGTAACACCCGACTTTGGCAAAACGTGGCGGAAAGTAGGGCCTATTAACGATGGAAAAACCATTAATGCAATCCAGCCCAGCATTTTGATACATGCCAATGGTGATTTGCAAGTCCTATGCCGCAGCCGAAATCGCGCCATTGTTGAATCCTGGTCGAAAGACAGCGGGAAAACTTGGTCTGAAATGAAGGAGTCGAATTTGCCCAACAACAATTCGGGAACGGATGCGGTAACATTGAAAGATGGCCGTCAATTACTGGTTTATAACCACGTTCTGCCTCCGGGAACAGAAGCAAAAGGGCCACGGACGCCTTTGAATGTGGCGATTTCGAAAGATGGCAAAAATTGGGAAGCAGCGCTGGTTCTGGAAGATTCGCCCATCAGTCAGTATTCGTATCCTTCTGTTATTCAGTCTGATGACGGTATGGTACACATTGTATACACCTGGCGCCGCGAGCGCCTCAAATATGTGAAAATTGATCCCTCTAAATTGAAGGGAAAAGCCATTAGCGAAGGAAAATGGCCGTTATCAAATGTGAGCAGCAAATGATGGAACGACGCAAATTTCTCGTACTAGCAACATTGTCCGGCGTCTTTTTGCCATTTGCACCGATGCTGCTGGCGAAGGGCAAAAAGCAGCGTTATAAAATTGCAGTCATTGATCTGATGATCCTGAAACGACAGAAATTGAGCGCTTTACCATTGGCTAAGGAAATCGGAGCGGATGGTTTGGAGGTGGATATGGGTGGATTGGGCAATCGGCCCACATTTGATAACAAACTGGTTGATCCTGAGGTCAGGAAGCAATATCTGGATAAAGCAAAAGAGCTAAATCTTGAAATCTGCTCGCTGGCCATGACTGGATTTTATTCCCAATCATTCGCTAAACGGGACGGGATTGAAAAAACAATCGGCGATTGCATTGAAACTATGAAGCAGATGGACATTAAAACTGCTTTTCTTCCCATGGGCGTGCAAGGCGACTTGGTGAAAAATCCTGAATTGAGGCCTCAAATTATAGAACGACTGAAACGGATCGCGCCGATGGCTGAAAAAGCGGGCGTGGTGATCGGCATTGAAACGGCACTCAGTGCGGAGGACGAAGTGAAGCTGTTGAATGAAGTCGGCTCGAAGGCGATTCAGATTTATTTCAATTTTTCCAATGCGTTGGAAGCCGGTCGGGATGTGAGCGAAGAGTTGCAGATTTTGGGCAAAAACCGCATTTGCCAGATCCACTGTACGGATAAGGATGGCGTTTGGCTTGAAAAAAACACGCGACTGGATATGAAAAAAGTGAAGGCCACATTGGATAAAATGGGCTGGAAAGGCTGGCTGGTGATCGAACGCTCGCGAGACGCATCAAAACCGCAGGACGTCAAAGGGAATTTTGGCGCTAACACCACATTCATGAAATCTGTTTTTCAAAACGCATAACTAACGCAATGACTATGAAATTGAAACAAATTTTGATGTGCATAGGACTGCTCGCTTGCCCGCTTTTGAAAGCACAAAGCCAGCCCGACAGCGAACAAGCTTACATTGCAACTGTCACAAAACGCTCCGATAAAATCCTGGCTGAACTCCAAATTGCTGATTCTGTGAAGTATAAGCGGGTTAGGGAAATCATGGTGAAGCAGTATTCTGATTTAAATAAATTGCAGAAAAGCGAAGAACAGACCGAACAAAAACGGGCTGAACTGCATAAACATTACGTGTCGCAGCTTGCATCGCAACTTACACCCGCGCAAGTTGAAAAAATCAAGGACGGCATGACCTATGGCGTTTTGCCTGTGACCTATAAAGCTTATACAGACATGATCCCTACATTGAAAGATGAAGAAAAGTCGCAGATAATGAGCTGGTTAACCGAAGCCAGAGAGCTGGCAATGGATGGTGGATCTTCCGAGGAAAAGCACAAGGTGTTTGGTAAATACAAGGGAAGGATTAACAATTACCTATCCGGACGCGGCTACAATATTCAGGAGGAGCGCAAAAACTGGGAAGCGCGCATGAAAGCATTCAAATCAAACGGAAGGTAAATGTCCATACTGCCCCGTTCTCTGATCTCATTTTTCCTCTGTTTATGTCTCATTAAGAGTGCATTAGCACAGACACTTTCTCCGGAAACCTACAATGTCAAATGGACTAGCCAGAGTAAGAATTCCGGTGAATCGATGCCTGTCGGAGGTGGTGACATGGGTTTGAATGTATGGCTGGAAAAGGGCGATGTTCTATTTTATTTATCCAGAAGCGGAGCGTTTGACGAGAACAATATTTTTCCAAAACTGGGACGGGTTCGGGTAACGCTTTCTCCTAATCCATTTACTGATGGAGCGACGTTTCGGCAGGAGTTGAAACTGCAAGAAGGATCTGTTGAGATCGCTGGTAAGTCTGGTAATCAAGAAGTTGTCCTGAAAATTTGGGTTGATGTTTTCAATCCGGTTGTGCATGTCGATGTGGCTGGTAATAAGCCTGTTCAGGTCAATGCCTGGTATGAAAGTTGGCGTACACATGATAGGGAGTTGCAAGGGCGGGAAAAGAATGCAAGTTCTTTTAAATGGCTGAAAGATAAAGTGATAGCTTCAAAAGATATCGTTAATGCGCATGAAAACGGAATCCTTTTTTACCATCAAAATAAGGATTCAACATTGTTTGATCTGGCGGTAAAGCAGCAGCAATTGGAACCGGTGGAGTCGCAGCTTTGGAACCCGTTGAAAGGAATGGTTTATGGCGGTTGGATGCAGGGTGAAAACATGGTTCCTGACGTGGCCAACGGACAATTGAAAACGGTTTCAGGGAAATATGTGAATACGCCATTTCTGGGATTTGGTTTGAAAAGCAGGGCAGCTGCGAGAGCACATCATTTAAATGTTTTTCTCCATATCGAGGAAAATAGCGATGCGGAGAAATGGAAAAGCGGACTGTCAAAAATCGTTTCAAAAGCCGAAAGCGAGAAAAAAACAGCCAGGCAGAAAACATTGGATTGGTGGAATGCCTATTGGCGGCGAAGCCACATTGCGATCAATGTTGAGAAGCCGGATCCAGCTTCCCCGATCTGGCAGGTTGGGCGTAATTATCAGATTTTCAGGTATATGCTGGGCTGCAATGCTTTTGGCGCTTATCCAACCAAATTCAACGGCGGACTTTTTACACACGATCCGGTTTTTATCGATTCAACATTAACATTCGGGCCGGATTACCGGAGTTGGGGCGGAGGAACATTTACCGCGCAAAATCAGCGGCTGGTATATTGGCCCATGCTCAAAAGCGGGGATTTTGATATGATGTCCTCACAATTTGACTTTTACCTGCGGACATTATCAAATGCCGAAACACGCACAAAACATTACTGGGGGCACCAGGGAGCATCTTTTACTGAGCAGATCGAAAATTTTGGCTTGCCTAATTATGCTGAATACGGGCAAAAGCGGCCCAAAGATTTTGATTCCGGCGTGGAATATAATGCCTGGCTGGAATATCTCTGGGACACATCTCTGGAATTTTGTCTGATGATGCTTGACATTGAGCGCTTTACAGGCTCGGATATCAGCAAATATCTGCCGCTGATCGAAAGTTGCACAGTATTTTTCGATGAACATTATCAGTATCTGGCGGAGAAGCGGGGAGTCAAAAAACTGGATCAAAACGGACATTTGGTGATTTTTCCGGGTTCAGCAGCAGAGACTTACAAAATGACATATAACTCCGTTACGACGGTCGCGGGCCTGAAAACGGTGCTTTCGCGAATGCTCGCATTGCCTGCAAAATACGGCACGGACGCGCAGCGGAAAGAATGGGCGGCACGGCTGGGCAGGGTGCCGCCGCTAAGTTTTCGTCAAATGCAGGGACACCAGACGATTGCTCCGGCCAGGGCTTGGGAGCGGATCCAAAACACCGAAATCCCGCAGCTTTACCCCGTTTTTCCTTTCGGAATGTACGGCGTAGGCTTGCCGGACCTGCAAGTGGCGGTGAACACCTGGAAATATGACACGGAAGCCATTAAGAACCGAAACCACACCAGCTGGCATCAGGACAATATTTTCTGCGCAAGACTGGGGTTAACGGAAGAAGCAGCTGCCCTCGCAGTAAAGAAGTTACAAGATTCCGGACGGAGATTTCCGGCATTTTGGGGGCCGGGACACGACTGGGTTCCCGACCACAATTGGGGCGGTTCGGGCATGATCGGTTTGCAGGAAATGTTGATGCAGACCGTTGGCGATTCGATCTATCTTTTCCCGGCATGGCCAAAAGATTGGAATGTGAAATTCAAGCTGCATGCACCTTATAAAACAACGGTCGAGGGTGAGTTGCAGAACGGCAAATTAGTGCATTTGAAAGTGACGCCGGAATCGCGGAGGAAAGATTTGGTTATCGCTGAACTCTTGAAGTAATAGCTGAGTAACGACGCTTTCTAATTTTTTGAAATTTAAACATTACCAAATGATTTTCAGGACCTTATATTTTAATAGAACAACATTGATGCTTGGGCTTTTGATAAGTTTAAACACTTTCATAACCCGTGCGCAGGATCTGAAACTTTGGTATAAACAACCTTCCAGACAATGGGAGGACGCGCTTCCGGTTGGTAACGGGTGCCTGGCGGCAATGGTTTTTGGGGGCATTGCAAGTGAGCGGATCCAGTTTAATGAGGAGACTTTATGGACAGGTGAACCGAGGAGTTACGCGAACAAAGGCGCGAGCAAATATTTAGGCGAAATCCGCACGCTGTTAAATGAGGGCAGGCAAAAAGAAGCGGAAAAGCTTGCTTCCGAGCAATTTATGGGCATTCCGCTGAGACAAATGGCCTATCAGGCTTTTGGAGATTTATACATTGATTTCCCGGATCATTCTAATGCAACGGATTATCGCCGGGAGTTGGACCTTGAAAAGGGAATTGCGCTTGTCTCCTATAAAAGCGGAAATGTTGGTTTCAAAAGAGCAGTTTTTGCGAGTTATCCTGCCAAAGCGATTTATGTAAAGCTCACCGCAGACCAGTCTGGGAAGCTCAATTTTGCGGTCCGGCTGGACGCGATTCATGCAAACAAAAAGGTGACCGGCAATGCTGGTGAGTTGACATTGAACGTAAAAGTTGACAATGGTGTCCTGGAAGGCGTTGCCAAAATGAAAGTGCAGACCGATGGGAAAGTAAGTCAGAAGGATGGCAAGCTCAGCATTCAAAATGCCACAACGGCGACGCTCATTCTTTCAGCGGCAACCAATTATATTGATTACAAAACAGTTTCCGGTAAGCCCACCACAAAAACGGCTTCCCTATTAAAAAATGCGCCCGTTTATGAGCAAGCACTCAAGGAGCACTTGACGGATCATCAAAAGCTTTTTTCCAGGTTCCATCTGGATCTTCCGGCCAAAAATAACGGTGCATTACCCACCGACGAACGCCTTTTACAATTCAAAGACAATCCTGATGATCCCGCATTTTTGGCCTTGTACGTGCAGTATGCGCGTTATTTGCTCATTGCTAGCAGTCGTCCCGGCACGCACGCGGCCAACTTGCAGGGAAAGTGGAACCATCAGCTGAAACCTTCGTGGGACAGCAAATACACCGTGAACATCAACACCGAAATGAATTACTGGCCGGTTGAAATGGGGAATCTGGCTGAATGTCACCAACCCCTTTTCGCGCTGATCCGCGATCTGTCGCGAACCGGCTCGGAGGTTGCAAAGGAACATTATAATACCAACGGCTGGCTGGTGCATCACAACACCGACGTATGGCGCGGTGCCGCACCGATCAATGCATCTGATCATGGGATTTGGGTCACGGGCGGGGCGTGGTTGAGCCTGCATTTGTGGGAACATTACCGCTTTACGCAGGATAAAGTTTTTCTCGAAAAAACGGCTTATCCACTCATGAAAGGGGCAGCCGAATTTTTTGTAGATTTTCTGGTAAAAGATCCGAAAACCGGACTGCTGATCAGTTCTCCCTCCAATTCTCCTGAAAACGGCGGTTTAGTGGCGGGGCCAACGATGGATCATCAGATTATAAGAGGACTTTTTAAAGCTTGCATTGAAAGTGCGCATGTGCTGAAAACGGATCAGCCATTTGCTGCAAAACTGGAAAAATTAGCTTCACAAACTGCTCCTAATCAGGTTGGTAGAGCAGGCCAGTTGCAGGAATGGATGACGGATATAGACGATACAACCAACCACCACAGGCACGTTTCGCATCTGTGGGGCGTATATCCGGGCGAGGAAATTACTCCTGAGAAGACACCCGAACTCATCAATGCTGCAAAAAAATCACTGGAATTCCGGGGCGATGATGGAACTGGGTGGAGTCTGGCCTGGAAAATCAATTACTGGGCACGGTTTCTGGATGGCGAGCATGCTTATGCTATGATCAGAAAGCTGTTCAATCCCATTATGGACGCTTCCGTGAAAAAGGGCGGGGGAGGATCCTATCCCAACCTTTTCGATGCACATCCGCCTTTTCAGATCGATGGGAATTTTGGCGGGGCAGCGGGGATTCTGGAACTGCTCGTGCAGAGTCATCTGGGAGAATTGCATTTATTGCCCGCGCTGCCCAACGCGTTGCCAGACGGAAAAGTGTCTGGTTTGGTGGCCAGGGGCGGTTTTGAGATTACGATGGAATGGAAGAAAGGCCAGTTGCAATCCGTTGACATTCTATCCAAAGCGGGTAACAAATGCAATGTGCGCTATGGCGCGAAGCGTTTTTCCTTTGATACAGTGAAAGGGAAACATTACAAACTCAATGCTGATCTAAAATTACAGTAAACGCGCAGGGTATTTTTCTTTACTTGCGAATGTTTTTCTTTTATTTTCTTTCCGAATCTGATTTCCCATGAACGGCTCATTTATTCTTGCTATCGACCAAGGTACTAGCAGCACCAAGACAGTTGTTTTTGATCAGAATGGCGTAGCAGTTGCCCGTGGCGTCGAGCCACTTCTAACAAATTATCTGGACGGCGGACTCGTGGAGCAGGACCCGGAAGAAATTTATCAGAATGTATTAAGCTCGGTCAGGCAATGTTTGGCGGACTTCAAGGCGAAAGACGGAATTCCTTCTGACATAACAGCGTGCGGTATTTCCAATCAGCGTGAGACCTTTGTTTTATGGGATGAGAAAGGAAAACCGCTGTGCCCGGCCGTGGTTTGGCAATGTAAAAGATCCGTTGCAATCTGTGAACGCTTGAAAATCTCCGGCCTGGAAACTGAGATCAGGCAGAAAACGGGCTTGTTGATTGATCCGTACTTTTCAGGTTCAAAAGTGATTTGGCTGAATGAACATAATGCAGGGGTAACAAGCGCTATTCAGGCGGGAAAAGCATTTTTCGGAACAATCGACACCTGGCTGCTCTATAAGTTGACGAACGGCGAACGCTATCTTACCGATCACACAAATGCTTCCCGAACATTGTTTTTCAATCTCGAAACGCTGGATTGGGACAGAGATTTGCTTGGAAAATTGGATTTGAGTAATATTCAACTCCCTGATATACAGGCGTCTTCCTCGTCTTTCGGGGCCACGGACTTTGGTGGATTACTGGAAACCAAAATTGACGTTTCCGCCATGATCGGCGATTCGCACGCTGCTGCTTTTGGAGAAGGCTGTTTCGCGCCGGGTATTGCGAAAGCAACACTAGGGACAGGTTCTTCCATCTTAATGAACATTGGCGAAAAGTCAAAATCGTCGCAAAATGGCATGGTTACGACCATTGGTTGGAGCACGGGCGAACATGTGGAATATGCGCTGGAAGGCGTTATTGTTACTTGCGGCGCAACGATTTTATGGTTAAAAAATAACCTCGGAATGTTCGGCGATATTACGGATACACAGGAAATGGCGAATGCGGTCCGGGACAATAACGGCGTATATCTGGTCCCGGCATTCAGCGGGCTTGGTGCGCCGCATTGGGATATGAGCCGAAAAGCCTCTATAATCGGCCTGACTTTTGATTGTAACAAAAATCACGTAGTAAGAGCAGCATTGGAATCCATTCCTTATCAGATCAAAGATGTAATTACGGCTATGGAGTCGGATACGGGCATTTTGTTGCAAGAATTAAAAATAGATGGCGGGCTCACTGCCAATACATTCGTCGTTCAATTCCTGGCTGATGTGCTCGAAAAACCGGTGGTTAATCTGGGATTTCCCGAAGTTTCAGCTTTGGGTGCTGCTTATCTGGCTGGATTACAAGCCGGCGTTTATGAGAGCATTGCGTTTTTGAAAAATCTGAATAGCAATCATTCCACGGTGAATCCGTCCGGCGATACATCCACAGCAAGATCCGGATATCAGGGTTGGCTGGAAGCGATTGGCTGATTGATCTGTAAAATTTGATTGGTCTGTAACGTCCGTAACAACCTCCGCACCCGTGCTTCATGCATGGGTTTTTTTATTTTGTTTTTTATTTCTCCGAACGGAACACACTGCGAGGGTCCACTCATAGCCAAAACGATAGTTTCAAATGGATTTGAACAATTTTTTATCGAAATAAGACATAAATATTACCAATTTATTTTTTGTGAATGAAAATGTTCCTATTTTTCGTAAAAAATAGAATAAAAAAGAAAATAAAAGAAAACTGCAATATGAGAAAACTCTTACCGATCATCCTGGCATTTATACTGGCGGTGCCCGTGGTCAATGCGCAGAGTTTCGCTGTGAAGGGCAGCGTAACGGGTGTTAACGATACCGATCCGTTACCGGGCGTGAGTGTCGTGATCAAAGGAACACAGCGGGGAACGACAACGGGCTCGGATGGAACATTCCAGATCGAAGTGCCTAATGCGGAAACGGTGCTTGTGTTCAGCTTCGTTGGATATCAATCAGTTGAAGAAACTGTGGGGAGCCGCTCGGATATCTCGGTAAAGCTTGTTTCAGAAAGCAAATCGCTGGAAGAAATGGTTGTAGTCGGTTACGGAACGCAAAGCAAACGTGCTGTAACAGGGGCGGTTATTTCCATTAATTACGATAAATTCAAAGACCGCTCTTTCAGTAATGTGACGCAATCGCTTGCAGGAACATTGCCAGGGGTTAACATTTCGCAATCGCAAGGTGCGCCGGGTGCTTCTCCGGTGATCAAAATTCGTGGGGTCAGCTCGATTACAGCCGGGACAAATCCGCTGATCGTTGTAGACGGCGTTCCGCTTGAAAACTTCAACTTGAACCTCATTAACCCGCAGGATATTGAATCTATTGAAGTTTTGAAAGATGCGTCTTCGGCTGCAATTTATGGTTCGAGAGGTTCCAGCGGTGTCATTTTGGTTACGACTAAAATGGGCAAGCCGGGAAAAGTGAGTGTGAGCGCCAATGTTGAATATGGTTCTCAAAAAGTCGTTCGCCGGGTTAAAATGATGGACGCGCAGCAGTATATTGAAACATATGTTGATGCGAAAAATAATGCTTGGACTGCGCAAGGCGGTAATGCGAGCGATCCCAACAGTGCAAGGCCTGCTACACTGAAAATTCCCGAAGATTTTACAAACAATCCGCAGCAATTCGGGAAAGGCACAAACTGGCAGGATGTCATGTTCCGTACGGCCCCTTCCTATAATGCACAGATCACGATTTCTGGCGGCACGGAAAAAACACAATACATGTTTTCGGCCGCTTATCTGGATCAAACCGCAGTTTTGGACGCGAATTACTACAAACGTCTCTCAGTGAGATCTAATGTTAAAACACAGATCAGCAAGAAGTTAAGTGTTGGTCTGAACCTGGGCATCACTTCCATTTTCGATCGCACAGAAGGAACGCAGGGGAAAAGTGATGTAATCAGTCTGGGCTTACAAAGCAATCCCCACTTCCCGGTTTACAACGAAAATGGTAATCTGGGTTTTCGCGATCCAAATTCAACCTGGTTCCGTTTCACTTCCTATGCCGACATGAATTTGTGGCATCCATATTCGCTTACAAGAGAAGTTGACAAGTCCAGAAAATCATTTAATACGCTTGCAACGGGCTTTTTGGAATATGAGATCGTGGATAACCTGCGTTTCAGGACGAGCCTAAGTGGGAACCTTTACAACATGCGCAATGCCTTTTATTGGAATGATAAACAAAAATATGGCTACTCAGCTGTGCTTGCGGCGCAGGGAAATTCGGGTGATGCATATATGTTTAACTGGCTGAGCGAAAATACATTAACCTACGAAAAGAAGATTGGAGAGCATGCATTGACGGGACTGCTGGGCTACACCAGCCAAAAACAGCGTGACGAAACCATGTATGTAGCTGCCAATAATTTCCCCAACGATCTGGTTCACACGCTCAATGCGGGAACGGTGACTGCGGGAAACACAACGGCAAGCGAATGGTCGCTGCTTTCCTATCTGGCGAGGGTTCAGTACAATTTTAAAAACAAATATTTCCTGACCGGCGCGATTCGCCGTGATGGCATGTCGCGTTTTGGTGAGGATAACAAGTGGGGTTATTTTCCTTCTGTATCAGCGGGTTGGCTAATTTCAGACGAAAGCTTTTTATCGGGCGTCAATGCCATTAACAGCCTGAAACTTCGTGCCAGTTATGGTGTGACGGGGAACAATCAGATTCCGAATTACGGAGCGATCAGTTTGCTTGCCGCCGCTCCTTATGTAAACGGGACAACGATTGCTAACGGGTTGAAAGTGAGTAACCTGGCTAACTCAGGATTGCGTTGGGAAAAGACAAACCAGTTCAATGTAGGCGTGGATCTGGCAATCTTCAATAACCGGGTAAACCTGTCGGCAGAATATTACAATTCCATTACCCGCGATATGCTTCTTTTTGTTCCGGTTCCGGACATTACGGGTTTTTCTTCTCAATTGACAAACATTGGCAAGATGCGTAACCGTGGTGTTGAATTGAATATTTCTTCGAAAAACCTGGTTGGAGATTTTACCTGGACAACAGATTTTAACTTATCAAGAAATCGCAACAAAGTGCTGCAACTCGGACCTGGCAATGCGCCTATCCAGTATGTAGACAATGTGGTGACGGTTCGCACGGAAGTAGGGCAGCCTGTTTCGAATTTTTACGGATATGTTTTCGACGGCGTTTTCAATAATCAAAATGAAATTGACGCCTATCCGCATCACGCGAGCACAACACCGGGTGATCCGAAAGTGCGTGACGTAAATGGCGATGGCAAAATTTCGGATGCCGACCGCACCATCCTAGGCAATTACCAGCCTGATTTTACCGCCGGCATCACCAACACAGTTGGTTATAAGGGCTTTGAACTTTCATTCTTGTTTCAGGGATCGTTTGGCGGTGAGATTGCCAACAACAATGTGCGTTATCTGGGAACCTGGGATAACGGCCGGAACTTCTTTGCAAGCATGTACAATTACTGGCGTTCGGAAGCCGAGCCGGGTGATGGCAAACATTTCAAGCCATCGGTAAATTATCTGGGTCTTCAAAAACAATTCTCTTCATACTGGGTGGAAGACGCATCCTTTGTGAGATTGAGAAATGTGAGAGTTTCGTATGCATTGCCTGCGAAGTGGAGCAACAAACTGAAAATCGGCAGTGCCAGGGTTTATGTGAATGCTGAGAATGTGCATTTGTTCAGCAAATACACGGGTTATGATCCTGAAAACACGACTTACGGAACAACGTCGTATAGCAGCAGCATGGAAACTGCGGGCTCATACAGCAGCGGAAACGCGCCGGTTCCGGGGGCCTTTCAGGGGGTGGATTATGGATCTTATCCATTGCCAAGGGTGATTACGGTTGGGATTAAGGCTGATTTTTAAGTGCACAAAAACAAAAAACGAAAATGAAAAATATCATAAAAATCTTCACAGTAATCAGCCTCGTTGCGGCTTCGTGGGGATGTAAAGATTCCTTCCTGGAACTCGCCCCGATCTCCAATCCGAACGCAGAAAATTTTTATAAAACCAGAACGGATTTCGACCTCGCGACCAACGCTGCGTACAATACATTGGTGACCGTTTACCACCCGCAAGGACCGGTTTCCTATGCCGGCGAACTCATGGCCGACAATGTTACGATCTTCAATATTTCGGGCAACCAGGCCGATAAATGGCAGTTTCGCGATTATTCGCTGGCTCCTGCCAATACAATGGTATACCAGTTTTGGCAAGATTTCTATAAGTCGCTTTATAACATTAACATTATTCTGGACAAAATTTCCGCGGCTGATATTGACGCCACTTATAAATCTCAGACAGAGGGCGAAATGTTGTTTCTGCGTTCGCTTTACTATTTTAATATGGTTCGTATCTGGGGCGATGTGCCGTTGGTAACGAAGCCGGTAACTGCTGCGGAAGCCTATAACATTTTACGTTCGCCTTCGACGGAGATCTATGCGCAGATTATCAAAGATCTGAATGAAGCCAAAGCAAAACTGCCCGCAACTTCCAGCATTGTTGGTAGGACCACGAAAGGGGCTGCACAGACGCTTTTGGGCAAGATATATTTAACGATCGGTGATAAAACCAATGCTGCAAAAGAGCTGAAAGAGGTTTATGACAGCAAACAATATGAGCTGCTTCCTTCCTATGCATCGCTTTGGGACGCGAAAAATAAAAACACGAAAGAATCGATTTTTGAAATCCAGTTTCTTGGTGGTAGCGCGACAAACCCTTACAGCAATTATTACCTGGAATTTTTCCCAAATTCCATTGCACTGGGCTTTTACGGAGCAGGCATGAACCAGGTTGTAGACGACATTTGGAATGAGTACGAAAAAGGGGATACGCGGAAAGAAGCCAGCATTGACACCGGATTTGTAGACGCAAAAGGCAATTTCACAGCCGCGAAATTTCCAAAAAAATGGACGGACAAGACTGCGCCGCTGATCAATCAAAGCATCGCAGCTAATAATAATTTTATCGTGTTGCGTTACGCAGATTTGCTTTTAATGCTCACAGAAGCAACAGGGGAAGTTTCTTATCTGAATGAAGTGAGGAAAAGAGCTGCATTGCCACTTTATGGGACGGCTGCTTATCCTGCTAAATACAATACAGTTCCGCTGGCATTGGAACACGAGCGCAGGGTTGAACTTGCCTTCGAATTTCACAGATGGTTTGACTTGAAAAGAACAAACCGGGCAATTCCGGTCCTTACAGCGAAAGGCAAAAGTGTTTCCGAACCCAAATTACTTTTGCCAATCCCGAACATTGTGCGTGATCAGAACTCAAGAATAACACAGAATGCCGGATATTAAACTGAAAATAACAACATTGGTGGCAGTCCTGTGCATGCAGCTTTCGCATGCGCAGGACACAATCCGTTATACGGGCAAGACTTTGGTGAATGTCGATTACCATCACGGCGCGCTCACGCCAGCGATCGGCGTGCATTCTTACCAGACATTAAGGGTTAACCGCGATGATCCAGGAAAGGACTCGGCTATAACCTGGACTTATAATCATGCGCCGAATCTGGCGTATTGGAATGGGACTTTTTATCTCAATTACCTGAGCAATCCTGTCGGGGAGCACATTCCGCCAGGGCAAACGCTGTTGCAAACTTCAAAGGACGGCCGCACCTGGTCTAAACCGGTTGTCTTATTTCCACCCTATAAAATCCCGGACGGGACGACTAAAAAAACACATTCAGGAACAGCCAAAGATCTTTACGCGGTGATGCACCAGCGCATGGGTTTTTATGTTTCCAAAAACAAAAAATTGCTTACGCTGGCCTATTATGGCATTGCATTGGATGCCAAAGACGATCCGAATGATGGGAATGGGATCGGGCGTGTGGTGCGGGAAATTAAGAAAGACGGCAGTTTTGGACCCATTTATTTCATCAGACCCAATGCTTCCTGGAAGCAGAAATCGGATTACCCGCTATTTACAGAGAGCAGGGATAAGGAATTCGTCAATGCTTGCGAAGAATTGCTGGCAAACAAACTCGTTACGCAGCAATGGGTTGAAGAGGCAGACCGCGACGATCCTTTGATATCATTAAAAGGAGAGTACAAGGCGCTGAGCGCGTATCATTTACCAGACGGCAGGGTAGTAGGGCTTTGGAAAAATGCCTTAACCAGCATGAGCAAAGACAATGGTGCAACCTGGCTTTACAAACCAAAACGTGCACCTGGATTTGTCAACAGCAATGCCAAAATTTGGGGACAGAAAACTTCCGACGGAAAGTATGCGACGGTTTATAACCCATCCGAATTCCGCTGGCCGCTGGCTGTTTCCGTAAGTGACGATGGAATCAATTACAAAAATCTGCTGCTGGTTAATGGCGAGATCACTGCCATGCGCTATGGCGGCAACTACAAATCGTACGGCCCGCAATATCCGCGCGGCATTAGCGAAGGCGATGGCACGCCCCCCGATGGAAAATTGTGGGTTTCATATAGCATGAACAAAGAGGATATCTGGATTTCCTCTATCCCTGTGCCTATTAAATCGGTTGCTGAAAAACATGCTGCGGACCGTTTCAATGATCTGCCGGCAGGAAAAGAGCTTTCGGAATGGAACATTTACAGCCCGCGTTGGGCCGCTGTAAGCATTGAAAAAGGGGAGGATGGAGATAAGCTGCTTTCATTAAAAGACTCAGATCCATTCGATTATGCCAAAGCGGAACGCGTAATTCCTGCAACTAAGCGGCTTATTGCTGAAATTTCTGTTGAGCCAAAACAAAGCGATCACGGTTTGCTGGACATTGAGTTTCAGGATGCAAAGGGAACTCCCGGAGTCCGGCTTTCATTTGATTCAACAGGCAATTTCAGGGCGAAAGCGGGTTACCGGAATAAAAACCTGATGCCCTACAGGCCAGGCGAAAAATACGAGATCAAGGTTCAGCTCAACATCGAAACGCGCCTTTACAGCGTTACGGTAAATGGCAAAAACCTTGGGAATAACATTCTTTTTGCACCGCTCGAATCGATAAGCCGCATCACATTCCGCACCGGCGACACGCGCCGTTTTCCCAACGCAGACACGCCGACCGATCAGATGTACGACCTCCCGAATGCGGGTAGGAAGGATCGGGAAGCGGTTTATAACATCAGATATGTAACGAGCAAGGCAGACTAAGCTCTCAACGAACCAGATATGAAATTAAGTAAAAAATTAGCCGCCACACTTTCGGTATTGCTCATTGCGCAAATGCTTCACGCACAAGATAATGCGCTCGTAAACACATCACAAAGCTCATTCGCTAAACTGCACGGAACCGACCTGAATGCGGTGCAATGGACGCAAGGTTTCTGGGCAGATCGTTTTAAAGTATGCCGGGAAACGATGGTGCCGGAACTTTGGAAAACTTACACGGATCCGGCCATCAGCCACTCTTTCAGAAACTTTGAAATTGCTGCGGGTTTGGAAAAGGGAAATTTCAAAGGCCCTTCGTTTCATGACGGCGATTTTTACAAAACATTTGAAGCCGTGGCGAGTATGTACGCGGCCACCAAGGACAAAAAGCTGGATGAAATGATGGATAAGGCCATCGCCGTCATGGCAAAGGCGCAGCGGGAGGATGGTTACATTTATACCAAAGCCATTATCGAGCAAAAGAAAAGTGGCGAAGCGCAAATGTTTGCGGATCGTTTGAGTTTTGAAGCGTACAATTTTGGTCATTTGATGACCGCCGCCTGTGTGCATTACCGCGCAACAGGGAAAACCTCTTTGCTGAATGTCGCTAAAAAAGCAGCGGACTTTTTAATCGGTTTTTACAACACTGCCACGCCCGAACAATCCAGAAACGCCATTTGCCCATCACATTACATGGGTTTATCGGAACTTTACCGCACCACGCACGATCAGAAATATCTGACATTGGTAAAGCATTTAATCTCCATAAAAGGGGCAACCGAAGGCACCGACGACAACCAGGACCGCATTCCTTTTTTAAAACAAACCAAAGTAATGGGCCACGCCGTACGCGCCAATTATCTGTACGCCGGCGTTGCAGATGTGTATGCGGAAACGGGCGACGCAGCATTGCTGAACCAGCTTCACGTGATGTGGGACGACGTTACCCAGCACAAAATGTACGTGACAGGCGCCTGCGGCTCACTTTATGACGGCGTGTCACCGGACGGAACTTCCTACAAACCGGATGATGTGCAAAAAGTCCATCAGGCTTACGGCAGAGATTATCAGCTTCCGAGTTACACCGCGCACAACGAAACCTGCGCGAACATCGGCAATGTGCTCTGGAATTGGCGGATGCTGCAGATCACCGGCGATGCGAAATATGCGGACATTGTGGAGTTGGCATTATACAACAGTGTCTTGTCAGGCATTAATTTAAAAGGAGATAAGTTTTTGTATACCAATCCATTAAGTTATTCTGATTCGCTTCCTTTTGCGCAGCGCTGGTCGAAGGATAGGGTGAGTTATATTTCAAAATCAAATTGCTGCCCGCCAAATGTCGTGCGCACTGTTTCGGAAGTGAGCCAGTATGCTTACAGTCTGTCGGATAAAGGCGTGTTTTTCAATTTATATGGGGGAAATAATTTAGATACAAAAATCAAATCAGGGGCATTAAAATTGACCCAGACAACAGATTATCCGTGGGATGGAAAAGTTAACGTGACATTGCAGGAAGCTCCCAAAGAGCCATTCTCCATGTTTTTCCGCATTCCCGGCTGGTGCAGCGATGCAAAGATTTTGGTCAATGGAAAAGCGCATCAGGAGAAACTGGTTTCAGGAACTTACGCCGAAATTAAAGGAAACTGGAAGTCAGGTGATAAGATCGAAATCATGCTACCTATGCCCGTCAAACTGATCGAATCGAACCCATTGGTAGAGGAAACGCGCAACCAGATCGCCGTAAAGCGCGGACCGGTTGTGTATTGCCTGGAATCGGTGGATCTGCCAAAAGGAAGAAGCATTTTCGACGTGGCAATCAGTGTAAAAAACAATTTAAAACCGTCACCATTAACCATTGAAAACAGCCCGATCATGAGCCTGCAAGGCGATGCAATGCTGGTGGATAATACGGATTGGACCAGGAAATTATACCGGGAAGTTTCAACGGAAGCACCAAAAACAATTCCCGTACGCCTGGTTCCATACTATGCGTGGGGCAACCGCGGGCATCATGATATGTCCGTCTGGCTGCCGCTGGCAAGGTGAATGCGGCTAAGCATTGTCCAGCAAAAAGCCTGGATCGACGCCTAATTTTTGGTAAACCGCTTTAAGAAAAGGAACATCCGGCTCGCGCTTGCCATTCAGGATCTGAGAAAGCTTCGGCTTGCCCAGTCCCAGCATTTCCGCCAGCGCAGCCTGCGTCAGTTTAAGCTGAAACCGCTTTAATTCAACCATTTCGGGAATGGTTTTGGGTTTCGGTAACGGATAATGAATGTCCTCAAACTCCTCAGCGGCAACTGCCATTTTTTGGAGTTTCCAGGCTTCGGTTTTAGAAAGATTTCCTTCTCCTTTATTCATCAAAGAAAGAATTTCTTTCATCGCCGCCTCATATTCGACTTCGTTTGAAAAAATTATTTTATCGTTTTCCATAACCTAATTCTTGTGTAAAATTCTAGCAGCATCAATCTTATCGTACTCAACATGCGTCCCTATAAACAGGATATAAACTGTACGAATATCAAAATGGATTTTTGCAATTAATCTGTAACTATTGCCTTTAATGTTAAAAACATACCGCTCGTTTCCCACAAAATCGGCTGACCTGAATGTCTGCTTCAATTCAGCAAAATTAGACCAATCAGCAGATTTACAGTGCTTATACCAATGTAGGAGCGCATCTGTTGAGCGTGGCTCAAGGTCAGTAAAAGCATTAATCATTCGCTTGGAAAGAATAACCATTTAGTGTGTGTTTTTATGTCACACAAATATCAAACATTTTTTCAAAATGCAAAACTTCGTTTCATAAAATGAAATTTTATTTTTTAATGTATCAAATTGTTTTTCTACTGTTTCTTGGTGTTTTTGCAGCTTGTCCGCGGGCTTCTGCCCAGCAAACCTACCAGCCAACCTGGCCTTCGCTCGAAACGCATAATGAAGTGCCGGAGTGGATGCGGGATGCGAAATTTGGGATTTATTGCCATTGGGGCGTGTATGCGGTGCCGGCTTATAATAATGAGCATTACATTCAGCATATGCATAATGATAGTCCGGATTACTCCAAATTGGGAACTTACAAGCGCCATCTTGCGCTATATGGGCCGCTGGAAAAATTTGATTATCACGACTTTATCCCGATGTTCAAAGGCGAACATTTCAATGCAGACGAATGGGCGGATCTGTTTGTGAAAGGCGGTGCGCGGTTTGCTGGTCCGGTTGCCGAGCATCATGATGGCTTTGCTATGTGGGACAGCGACTTAACGCCATTTAATGCAAAAAATATGGGACCGAAAAGAGATGTTGTTGGTGAACTGGAAAAATCGATCCGTCAGCGTGGGATGAAATTCTTTACCTCACTGCATCACGAGCTCAATTATACCAATGTGAAAATGAAGCCCGGCTGGGCAGGCTCAGATCCGAAATACGCCAAACTTTACGGCTCGACCATGAAAAAGGAAGAGTGGGATCAGATGTGGATGGACAAATGCAACGAGCTGATCGACAAATATCATCCCGATGTGATTTACCACGACGCCTGGCTGGAACAAGTGCCTGAAAAAAACCTGCAGACCTATCTCGCCCATTATTTCAACGAGGCGGAAAAACGCAAGCAGGATGTGATTGTAACCTATAAAGGCGAGGATATTCCTGCGGGCGTAGGCATGGAAGACCATGAAAATTCCAACCCAAAGAACATTATTGACAAACCGTGGCTGTGCGATTATTCCATCGGAACGGGCCTTTCTTACTCGTGGGGCTATACCGAAGGCATGGAAATTCGTCCCGCAAAAGAGATCATTCATACCCTGATAGAAGTGGTTAGCAAAAATGGCCAAATGCTCCTGAATCTTTCACCCAAAGCCGACGGCACTTTCCCGGACGATCAAAAGGATGTGGTTTACAAAGTGGGACGCTGGATGTGGTCGTTTGGCGAGGCGATTTATGACACCCGTCCGTTTAGTGTTTTTGGTGAAACTACGGCCGCCAATCAAAAGGTTTATTATACCAAAAAAGGAAAGACGCTTTACGCAATATTTCTGGATTGGCCTGGTGACAATGTGGCTATCGAATTGAAAAAGTTGACAGCTCAGAACCTGGATGGGAAGGTTACTAATGTTAATCTGCTCGGTTTAAAAAATCTGGTGAAATGCCAAAACACATTAACGGCCGACGGTCTGAAAATCACGGTTCCCGCAAAAACACGTGTTCCCTCGGACATTGCTTATGTTTTTAAAATTGAGACGGAATGAAAAAGTGTAGCCCTATCCTCGTTTTTTTACTGGTAGCATTTGCATCAGTGAGCGAAGCCAAATCCAATGATTCAGAAGGTAAAAAAATAAACATTTACCTGGCCGGAGCATCCAATGCCCGTATTGATTTTGGTGCAGGGAAATTATCAGATATGCTCAGGCAAAATGGTTTCGAAGTGACAATGTTGCCGAAAAAAGCCAAAATGCCACCGGCCAGGAAAGTGAAAACCATTTTTATTGGACTGTCCACCGATGGACTGATGGAAATGCTCATGAAAGACTTGCCAAAGGCACGGGCAAAAAGTCCGGGAAAGGAAGGATTCCAAATTTTGACAACAGGCAACAAATTGATCCTCGCGGGTTCGGATGCGTCAGGCGTTTTATATGGTTGTTTGGATTTGGCTGAACGTATAAAAAATGAAGGCAAGATCCCCGAAAACCTGGCTGTTTCAGATCAACCGGAAATGGTGTTGCGTGGCACTTGCATCGGCATACAAAAGCCATTTTACCTGCCTGGCCGCACGGTTTATGAGTATCCCTACACACCGGAAAATTTCCCCTGGTTTTATGACAAAGCGTTGTGGATCAGGTATCTGGATATGCTTGTCGAAAATCGGATGAATTCGCTGTATTTATGGAACGGTCATCCGTTTGCCTCGCTGGTCAAATTGAAAGATTATCCTTATGCGATTGAAGTAGACGATGAGACATTCAGGAAAAATGAGGAGATTTTTAGTTTTCTGACCCAGGAAGCTGATAAACGCGGGATTTGGGTGATCCAGATGTTTTATAATATCATTGTTTCAAAACCTTTTGCGGAAAAACACGGGATCAAAACACAGGACCGAAAGCGGCCCATTACGCCTTTAATAGCCGATTATACCAAAAAATCCATCGCCGCTTTTGTTGAAAAATATCCGAATGTAGGATTGCTGATCACGCTAGGCGAGGCTATGGAAGGCGACGAATCGGATGTAGAATGGTTTACAAAAACCATTATTCCGGGTGTAAAGGACGGTTTGGCGAAATTGAACAACACGGTTCAGCCACCCATCGTGCTTCGCGGGCACGATACAAACCCCCAGTTGGTCATGAAAGCCGCATTGCCGCTCTATAAGAATTTGTATACTATGAACAAATATAATGGCGAGGCTTTAACCACTTACCAGCCCCGCGGACCATGGGCCAAAATGCATAAGGAAATGAGCGAGCTGGGTTCTACGCACATTGATAATGTGCATATCCTGGCAAATTTGGAGCCTTTTCGTTACGGCTCGGCCGATTTCATCCAAAAAAGTGTGCAGGCCATGCATGATGTGCACGGGGCAAATGGACTGCATTTATACCCAGAAGCGTCATACTGGGACTGGCCGTTTTCGGCAGACAATGTAACGCCACGACAGCTTCAAATGGACAGAGACTGGGTTTGGTACAAAGCCTGGGCGCGTTATGCATGGAATTGCCGCCGCGACCGGAATGAGGAAATATCTTTCTGGACCCAGCAAATGGGTAATGATTTTGGCATAGGCGAACACGGGAAGGAGGTTTTGGAAGCTTATGAGCAGACAGGCGAAATCGCACCCAAGCTTCTGCGGAGGTTTGGCATTACAAATGGAAACCGGCAGACACTCACGTTGGGTATGACCATGAGCCAGCTTGTCAATCCCAAAAAATATCGCGTTTGGCCGGAGCTTTACAATTCCGACGGACCTGAGGGTGAGACCCTTACGGAATATGTTGAAAAAGAATCCCGTGGTGAAAAACACGTTGGAGAAACGCCGGTGCAGATCATTAATGAGGTTGCCGGGCATGGAAAGCTGGCCGCTGCGGCTATTGATAAAGCAGCGCCGCATGTGACAAAGAATAAAGAAGAGTTTAACCGCGTACAGAATGATGTGTATTGCAACCAGGAACTGGCCGATTTCTTCGCCGAAAAAGTAAAAGCCGCAGCCTTGGTGTTGAAATACCAATATTCCAATGATATTACTGACCTGGAAACAGCTGTCCCGCATATCGAAAAAAGTGTAGCGCATTTCAAACGCCTGGCAGATCTTACCAAAAACACTTATTTGTATGCCAACAGCATGCAAACTGCACAGCGACGTGTGCCCGTGGGCGGGGACGATGGGAAGAATAAAACCTGGGTGGAACTGCTGCCATACTACGAAAAGGAATTAGCCAATTTCAAAAACAATGTTAATAAATTGAAAGCGGGGAATGTCGGCGCCGCGGAGAGGCTTGCGTTGAAACCGGCAGAGGTCACTTTGATGAGCAATGGCTTAAAAACCTTTCCGCTGGAAAAAGGACAGAAAGTATTTACCGACGAGGCATCGACCATTACCGAGCTGGCCGATGTGCTGAAACCTTTCAAGGCAATTCGGACGGATGCGGCGGGACAAACAGCAGGTCAAACCATTATAAAGTTCAAAAGTGAAAAACCGGTTAAAGTGCTGGTGGGCTATTTTCAGGATAAGAGCACGACATTTATGAGCGCACCAAATCTGGAAACGGACGCCAGCGCGAATGATTTCGGTCAGGCCGAAGTGAGGCTTGCGGGTGCATTGAAGTTTTCCGGACTGCCGGACGTCAATGTGCATACTTACAAGTTTCCGGCCGGCGAAAATGTGTTGACGCTCGGACATGGCAAAGTGCTTGTGCTGGGTTTCATAGACGCCGTGCAGGATCTGAAAGCGGACGATGCTGCGAACAAAGGTGGGAAGGCGCTGGACTGGCTGTTCGAATAACGAAAATGTAACCTACAGTTCCCTGATCCAAATGTTGCGGAAACTGACACGACTGCCGTGTTCCTGCAACCGCAATGGCATTTTCGCTTCGTGATATTCGTATTTGGGAAAGCCTTGATAAACCATCGGACCTTTCAGCTCAACATGGTTGAGAATGAGCACATTGTTGTGCAAAACGGTCATGTAGGCTGGCGTTTTTAGTGTTTTATCTGCATTGAAAACCGGCGCATTGAATATAATGTCAAAGCTTTGCCAGGCTTGCGGTTTACGTGCTGCATTCACCAGTGGAATGTGTTGTTTGTACACGCTTCCAGCCTGGCCATTGTAATAAATCCGCGTCTCGTAATTATAAGATTCATAGATCTGCAATTCATAAAGTCCCATCAAGAACACGCCGCTATTACCCCGGTTCATTCCCTGGTCTTCCTTCGGGTCTGGCGTTTTCCACTCTACATGAACCTGCGCACTGCCAAATTTCTGCTTCGTTTGAATGTCCGTGGTTTTAGGAACAATCATCATGCCCTCCGCATTAATCTCCCACTTCACTGCCGACCCATCCAAATGCTCCCATTGATCCAAATCCCCTTTCCCGCTATATAAAACAACAGCATCCGAAGGCGGCAACTCCGCACTTTCCGCAGGAACAACCACCGGCGGCTTTGTTGACCAATCTTCGGTTGCAGAAGCGGGTGGGAGGGTTTGTGAAAAACTAATGATCCTTGTGAATAGTGTTGCAGAAAAGACGGCAATGGATAGTTTGTAATTCATTTTCTGAGAATCAAAATGAAGTATGTGAGATTGCGTTTTAAAAAAACAATCCCAATCCTCTGAAATTTTTCTTTGGAGGGGTTGTATCAGACAAGCGTTCAATTTCCTGTTTCAGGTAAGCCAAATGCTGCTCGCGCATGAAATTGAGAAAAATCTCAATGTTCTCTTGTTTCCTGGTTTGCACGAGAGATTCTATATAACCGACCTTATTTTTTGATGAGATCATTGTTAAAGGTTTGTTATAAGAAGCTTGCACAAAGTTCATGAGCAACCTCCCTGTTCTCCCATTTCCGTCTGCAAAAGGATGAATTGTAACAAACTGATAATGGAGCAAAAATGCAAGGTCATTAATGTCCGTTAATGAGAGGTCAGCTCCCAAATTCTTACCAAATTCCGCGCAAAGCGCTTCCATAGCAGCCGGAACCTTGCTGTAATTCAAATAGCTTTTGCCACCGATACCAGCCGAAACATTCAAGAGTCGAAAGTCGCCTTTGCAGCTGTCGAAAGTCCCCAGTGCTGTGTTATGGGCCGTCCCGGTGTTTTTCATGACCAGCGACCCAATTTCTTTGATAAAGGAAATGTTCAAATCCTGCTTCTCAGAGGCTTTTTCGATAACAAATTGTAGCGCTTCGAGGTGATCTTTCAGCATTAAATGGTGAATAAGCGGTTTGCCTTGTGCAGTCAGCCCTTCATCCAGGAATATTTGTGTTTCAGTTTCGGTTAATGTATTTCCTTCAATGACAGTAGAATGATGAGATATTGCGTACAGGTTATACTTCTCGTAATCAATTACATGATTCGTAATTTCCTGATAATGAATCGTTAACTTTTCCAATAGCTCCATGATTGCAATTTGGCTAATCTTTTTAGGTTAACAAAATAGATTAAGCCCGATTCGACGGTAATCACCGCACTTTCATCACCCCCTTCATCACAAACGAATGTCCGGGGAAGCTGCAAATGAATGGGTAGTCGCCAGGTTTTGGGGCGGTGAAAAAGATGGTTTGGGAGGTTTCGGGTTGGATGAGACAGGTGTGGAATAACACGGATTTTGAGTCGGGGATGTAACCGGCATTGGTTCCGTTGAGGCCCATATCCATGGCGTTCTGGCCAACTTCTTCGCCTTTTCCCGGCGCGGTAACGACCAGATTATGAAGCATATCGTCGTTGTTGTTGAACACAAGCTTCACTTTGCTGCCAGCTTTTACTTCCAGAATTTCCTTGTCAAATTTTAGTCCCGGCTTGGTGCCCATGTTGATCGTTATTTCGGCTCCTCTTTTCCAGTCAGCGGGCTGTTCGTGGACTGATTTGGAAGGATCATTTCCGCAACCAGCTGCTGTCGGGAGCGCTTGTGTGTGCGCCATGTTATGGTGCGCGTGGTCTGTGCCTTCCGGGAATGCATTGATGGTGTAGTAGGCCTCCGGGTGAAGCAATTTTTCGCCTTCCTGCGTTGCAACATTCGCGATTTTCAATTCATGAATGTAACCCGCTCGAAGCCCGTTTACGGTCAATTTTACTTTGGTTCCATCTTCCGAAACTTCGGCTTGGCTTACATTACAAGCCCCTGAGTTGATGACCGGACTGCCATATTTTTTATGATAGCTGTAAGTGAAACCAGTTATGCTGTAATTTTCTGTGGCTGAGGCAATAATTTTGTTTACAGGTTTGGTAAATTCAAGCTCAAAACCGGTTGTTGTAATGCGCATAGCCTTGATTTCCAGGGGAAATTGTTTTGGGAAAATCAATCTTTGTAGACCGAAAAGATCTTTTCCCGTAGACGCCCAGCCGCGGCTCGTCATGCCGACAAACAGAGAATGATCACTTCCCCAGGCCATCCGCAAAATGCCCGAAGCGAAGCCTTCTCGAAACGAAAAGCAAGCGCCCTGATATTGACCATTCACTTTTTCCAGAAACGCACGCATAATCTTGCTATGACCCTGATCCCCAACCAATAACTGACCTTTGAAAGGCCCGGCCTCGTCCGAATCCATGGACACAATCGCAGAGGTGGAGATACCCATCACGGTATGCGGAAACCAAATACTCGGCACCTTGAAATGGGGCTTTCCCTGAGCATAGTCATACATGATGCCGATTGAATCAGCAAATGAGGAGCGTTTCAGATCAATGGGTGAACCGGGTTCAGCTGACCATTTCAACCCTGCCGGGTGACCGGCAAAATCGCCTGCTTGTAAGTGCGTGATCCGGCCTGATCCTATCCAGTCGCCCTGGTTTTCTGCCACGAAAATGTCTCCGGAAGCATTAAGCCCAAATGCAGCCGGCGAGCGCATGCCCGTTGCAAACGGCGTCATTTGGCCACCTTCCGTGATTTTGAGCATCCACCCGCGCCACTTGGTAAGACTCTCGCCGCGGCCCACCCAGGACAAATTAAGCGTAACCAGCATTTCGCCGTTGGGCAGGATCAATGGTCCGTAGGAATATTCGTGGTAATTTCCCGAGATCGGCCAGGAGTAGATGGTTTGGAAAAGATCAGCCAATCCATCGCCATTGCTGTCCGACATTTTAGTAAGCTCGGAGCGCTGGGTGGTGTAAAAAGCGCCTTTTTTGTATGCGAGCCAAAGCGGTTCGTGCAAACCGCTCGCAAAGAGCGAATAGCGGAGCGTCTGGCTTTTCTTCTGGTAAGGATCATCAATCACCCAGATTTCGCCGCGCCGCGTGGCGACTCCCAGTTTGTCATCGCCGGTAAATGCCAGTCCGCCCACTTCCAGCATGATGCTGTCGGGCACCGGCACCGTATTTATTTTGTAATATTTGCTTTCATTTTCTAAAATATGCTGAGCGAAAGAATTTGCCGCACAGAGGAAGAACAAAGCAATGATCGCAAACCTTACCATATCATGTCGTACTTAACCGTGAGCGTTTCGTTTTGAATTGGGAGAATAAGTTGCTGGCGCCCGTTATCCCTCCGCAGAATGGGCTTTATGCTTCCCGTTTGCAGATTTTCGATGTAATAATTCTTATCATCCACCGCATAACCGCCTTGGGTCGTTTGTTCGATTACCCTTCCCTCGGCTAGTAAGAGATAAGCAACTTTTCCCGGTTTTGAAGCAGTTTTGATTTCTCTTGTCAAACCTTCATTATCCGGCGCGGGATGTAGATGATCCTCAATGCGGGTCTCGTTTAATGTGTAGAAATAGACAGGTAATCCATTACTAATCAGTCTGTAACCACGTGCGCTGAAAACGCCGTCCGCGGTTTGTGCGGAATCCGGCCACGGAGCTTCCGGTGATGGTAATGAGGCAAGAAGCGGTTTTTGTGAAAATTCGAGTTTGGCGCCCAGCGGGATTTCCAGCTGTTTTTCGCCGCGTTCCGTCCACATATTGGAAACATCAATAAACCGCCCGTGCCACGCCGCCAGCACGTTGTAGCGCTTCATATCGTAAGCGTAATTATTTCCGTTTTTTTCCCTTCCAGAAGTCAGTGATGGAATGCCAACCGAGGCTGTGTATGGGTTGATTTTATTGCGATGCATCATAAACCCGCGTTGCATGGCCGGTTTGTTTTTTACTTCATATTCCAAAGGTTCAAAATGTTCGCTCACACGTACGGAAGCGGGCGTTGTGAGTGATTGCCATGGAATTTGCGGGCCTTCGTAATGTAACACCAGACATTCATCTGAGTTGGAATAAACAATTTTGAACGGATATTTTCCTTTTCTCAGGGTATGTTTAGCATAAAAAGCGCGTTCAAAATCCCGCGTTCCCCGATTGTCAATAACGCGTTTCTCATCAATGAAAAACCAGGCGCCACCACCGGCGATCATTTTGAACAGGTAATCACCGTCGCGCGGAATCTCTATTGTTCCATCCATCACCAGCTGGGATTTGCGGTCGCCCACCCAATGCGAAAGCGTGTCGGTAGCGCCTGTGCGTTTGGGTTGAAGGGTCGCGAGCGTGTCAGGGTTTTTGTGCAGACCTTGATAAACCTTGAAATTCGTAGTTGAAATGCGGATCAGATCTGCCTGGTAAATTTTGTGTCGAATATTTCTGATGGCAAATGGAAGATCTTTTCCGATAAACGCCAGTGATTTGTTTGCGGTTTTTTTTTGAGGTGCCATAACAGCCTCCTGATCAGCATTATTCACGAATTTCTGACCGTTCAGCAGGATTTTCTCAAACCGTGCAGATTGCATTTCTTTTCCATTTTTATCCAAAACCGGAGCCTTGAAATGGATTGTCAAATGTTGCCAGAGGCCAGGGGCTTTCGCGCCTGGATTCACCTGTTTCATCCAATCATCCGTGATTTTGATTGCATAGCGATCATGAAGCGTCACATAAAATGAGGCGCCTTTGGATAAAAGGAAATCAAGCTCAATATCCGCATTACCGACCTCCAATTTAGAAGCAAGCTGCTGACTTTCTTGTGTGGGTTGATACACCAGAATTCCGTTTCCCTTTATCTCGGTAAGGTTTCCGATCTGTTTTCGATCAGCGGAGACATTACGGGTAATGTGCCAGTTTTTGGGGTTCGCATTGCTGAATTGATCCAGATTTTCCAGACCTAATGTATCAAACGGAAGGCTTTCAAGGCCAGGTTGTGCGAGCGCGATCGGTGCGTAAAAAATTAAAGCTGCGGCAACCAGCTTTTTAGATAGTTGTTGAAAAAGCATCATGAAGGTACAGTATTCACTTACCGGGAAATAGTATTACAATTATAGTATCTTATTTTCAATTATTATTTTTTATTTTCTTTTATTTTCGCAAATTTGCTTTTGATAAGTAAAATCTATCTATTTGCATGGTGCTTATGTTTATTTTTTGTTTTGATACAATTACTTAACTGTTTTCCTTCTATTTTTAGGTAAAAACCATAAGGACTACAAACTATAACATAATGCTCGCAAATCAGAGAAGGGACAAAATACTTGAATTGCTCAAAGAAGATGGTTCGGCAAAAGTGATTGACCTTGCCAAACTTTTCAAAGTAACGGAGGTGACGATCCGCCAGGACCTGGATAAGCTGGAGAAGGATGGATTGGTGACCAAAGAACACGGGGGGGCTTTTTTGAAGAATGTAGAAGATCAGGTCCGCAACTTTTCACTGGCTAACCAGGAAAATCTGGACAAAAAAGAACTGATCGCAGCGAAATGCCTGGAATACATTGCCAACGGCGACACCATTATCCTGGATTCAGGATCGACGACAACGGAGATTGCTAAAAAGCTGAGAGGAAGCAACCGGCATTTGACTGTGATTACAAATGCATTGAATATTGCCCTACTGCTCGGCGCTGAAACGGGGATTGAAGTAATTATGACGGGAGGCGAATTTAAGCCACCAACATTGTCGCTCACAGGACAGAAAGCGGCAGATTTTTTCAAAGGTTTAAATGTGCAAAAACTGTTTTTAGCAACGGCAGGATTATCACTAAAATCAGGACTTACTTACCCGAGTATCAGTGATTTAGTGGTAAAAAAAGCAATGATCGACGCGGCAGATACAACTTACCTGGTGGCAGATTCCACGAAAGTCGGCAAAAGCGCTTTTGCCAGTTTAGGGGCGCTATCGCTGATCGATTATGTGATTACCGACGCCGGAATCGAAGAAAAACATAAGCAGCTGTTTCATGACAATGAAATTGAATTGATTATAGCTGGATAAAGAAGCAAAAAATTCAACATGAGCGAAAAAGGAAGCATTGGCGTCATCATTGGAAACAGGGATTTTTTCCCGGACCGGCTGGTTGCGGAAGCGAGAGTGGAAATCATTGATCTCCTGGCGAAACTGAATATCAACAGCATTATGCTCGACACCGAAGATACCAAGCTGGGCGGTGTAGAGACATTTCAGGACGCACAGAAATGTGCAGCTTTATTCCGGAGACACCGGGACGAAATCATCGGCGTACTCGTCGTTTTGCCCAATTTTGGTGACGAAAGAGGCATTGCGGAGACATTAAAACTGGCAGAACTCAATGTGCCAGTGCTGGTGCAGGGCTACCCCGACGATCTGGACAAGCTGGATGTGGCCAGACGCAGGGATTCGTGGTGCGGAAAGATTTCTGCTTGTAATAATTTGTATCAATTTGGCATAAAATATACACTCACGACCAAACACGTGGTGCATCCCTCAGATCCCACTTTTGTGAAAGATCTGCTGGATTTTACAGCCGTATGCCGCGTTACCAAAGGTTTGCGTAATGTGCGTATCGGTGCTATTGGCGCGCGTCCGGGAGGATTTAACACAGTCCGTTACAGCGAGAAAATACTGCAAAGAAACGGTATATCCGTTGTGACGGTCGACCTTTCGGAAATCCTGGGCAATGCCAACAAGCTCACTGCCCAGGATGCAAGCGTGCAGCAGCGGCTGCAAAGGATCCGGGATTATGCGTCCACAGGCCGAACGCCCGACGCAGCATTGATTCAAATGGCGAAGCTGGACGTCGTTCTTTCTGATTTTATGCAGGAAAACGCGCTGGACGCTACGGCCATTCAATGCTGGACTTCGGTGCAGAAAAATTACGGGTGCAATGTGTGCACAAGCATGAGCATTATGAGCGAAAATATGCTCCCGAGCGGCTGTGAAGTGGATGTAACCGGCACGTTGAGCATGTATGCGCTACAACTGGCATCCGGTTCGCCGAGCGCACTCGTGGATTGGAATAACAATTACGCGAACGACGATAACAAATGTGTGCTTTTCCATTGTGGCAACTGGGCAAAATCCTTTTTGCCGGACATTGAGATCAGCACCGCGCCGATTTTAGGAACTTCTGTCGGGGAGGAAAATACGTATGGCGCATTGTCGGGCCGCACGCCGGCTATGCCGCTTACATTTGGCCGCATCAGTACGGACGATCCGCGCGGTGTGATGAAGGCTTACATTGGCGAAGGCAGGCTTACCGATGACACATTGAAAACATTTGGTAACCGGGCTGTGGCCGAAATCCCGAACCTGCAAAATTTAATGCAGTACATCTGCCGCAATGGTTTTGAACACCATGTTGTGATGAATGCTTCAAAAACAGCAGGCATTCTTAAAGAAGCATTAGGCAATTATATGGGCTGGGAAGTCCAGCTTTTTGATAATTAGTAGTCAGGGAAATCATGTCCGAAAAGGAGTTAGCGCAGAAATCGGTGGAGTACCGGAAGAAAATCCTCAAATACATTTATCAGGCCAAGGCCGGGCACACCGGCGGCAGCCTGTCGTGTATTGATATCCTGAATGTGCTCTACAACCACACGATGCAAATTGATGCATCCGATTTCAAATCCCCCGACCGCGACCGTTACATTCAGAGTAAAGGACACACCGTGGAAGCATTATATGTGGTGTTGGCTTCCAAAGGCTTTTTTCCCGAATCCGACCTGGACACACTTTGTCAATATCAATCCCATTATATCGGACACCCGACGCGCAAAGTGCATGGTGTTGAGCAAAATACGGGCGCATTAGGCCACGGACTTTCGCTAAGCGTAGGCACTGCCATTGCTGGGAAACTGGATAAAAAAAGTTACCGCGTTTTCACGGTTTTGGGCGACGGCGAACTGCCGGAAGGCTCTAACTGGGAAGCAGCATTGTCGGCGTCACATTACAAGCTTGACAATCTCTGCGCGATTTTGGATAAAAACACATTACAAATCTCAGGACCAACGGCCGATGTGCTTAATACGGATCCTGTTGACAAGAAATTCGAGGCTTTTGGCTGGGAAGTGCGGCATGTGGACGGGCATGATATCAAACAATTGAAAGAAGCATTCGATTCGCTGCCTTTTTCGAAGGGCAAGCCGAGCCTGATCATTGCTCATACGATAAAGGGTAAGGGCATCAGTTTCATGGAAAATCAGCTGAAATGGCACCATGGCGTGCCCGATCCAAAGCAATATGCCGATGCTGTGCAGGAGCTTGATCTGCATGGGGAAACGCTGGCCTCGGCATAGTTAGAAGGATTTATAATCAAAATGGACAGCATTGTGGATGCGACTATTGAAAACATTGCGGTTGCGCAACAGACGAACCTGGAAGTTTTTTCCAGCGTTTTGCAGCTGCTCGCAGAGACGGACAGGGACATTATTGTCGTAACCAGCGATTCGAGAGGGTCGGGAAAGCTTGTTCCTTTTGGCCAGAAATTCCCGGATCAGATCATTGAAGTAGGCATTGCGGAGCAAAACCTCGTAGGAGTTGCGGCTGGAATCGCCTCGACCGGGAAGAAAGTGTTTGCCGTTTCGCCGGCCTGTTTTCTGACCGCCCGCGCTTTGGAACAGATCAAAAATGACGTTGCTTATTCCAATAATCCGGTCACGCTGGTTGGGATCAGCGCAGGCGTGAGTTATGGCGCACTAGGCTCCACGCATCACAGTTTGCACGATTTTGCGGTTTTAAGGACCATTAATAATCTTATTATCGTGGCTCCGGCCGACAATTTTGAAGCGGAACAGGCGGTTATACTCGCAGCAGAAACCGATCTGCCGGTTTACATTCGTTTTGGAAAAAAATCAATGCCCTTGCTGTCTTCGGATAAATCATTTGAAATCGGAAAAGGCCGCATAATCCGTGAAGGAAGAGACCTGACGATCATTGCAACCGGCGAAACCGTCGAACATGCCTGTCGCGCAGCGCAGAGGCTGGAACGGGAGTTTAATCTCACCGCCACAGTCGTGAGTATGCACACCATTAAGCCTTTGGATTACAATCTTTTATCTGAAATTGCCGCTTCGGATAAACCTATCATTACCGTGGAAGAACACAGCGTTTACGGCGGGTTAGGAGAGGCTTGCGCTTCTTTTTTGATCCAAAATAATTTCCGTAACCGTTTCAAAATCATAGGTATTCCAGACGAATACACGGTGACCGGTTCACAGCAGGAAATCTTCAATCATTACGGAATTTCGGAAGATGGGATTACGCAAACCGCACTTGCCCTTTTGGGTGAATAAATAAAATCAGTTAAGGGTAAAGTTTTACGGGATTAGTCAGGAAATAAGCAGCTTCTTTCAAATATGGTAAATCGGGAATATTTTATGAAATTGTCAAGACAGGTTGCAATGGCTGCGCTGGCGCTGGTTTTTTCACAAGCAAGCGCCCAGCCCGTCGCTCAAAAGCACCGGGTTTTGATTTTGACAGACATTGAAAATGAACCCGATGACACCCAGTCCATGGTGCGTTTCCTGACTTATTCGAATCATTGGGATGTGGAAGGATTGATTGCAACAACTTCCATTCACCAGCAAAAAAGGATCGCTCCTGAAAAGATCAAGCAACTTATCAATGCTTACGGAAAAGTCAGGAATAACCTGTTGCTGCACGAAAAAGGCTATCCTGAAACGGAATATTTACTAAGCATTACCAAGAGCAGTTTTCCCGAATTCGGCATGAATGCGGTTGGAAAGGGAAAGGATTCGGAAGGTTCGGAATGGATCATTAAGGTGGTTGACAAAAAAGATGAGCGGCCGGTCTGGATTCCGGTTTGGGGTGGGGCGAATTGTCTCGCGCAAGCGCTTTGGAAAGTGAAAATGACGCGGTCGCCGGAAGATCTCAAAAAGTTTGTGTCTAAAATCAGAATGTACACCATTTCGGATCAGGATGATACAGGCCCATGGATCCGGAAAAATTTTCCCGACCTTTTTTACGTAGGCAGCCCTGGTTACCATGCCGCAGGCGCTTACCACTATGCAACGTGGTCGGGCATAAGCGGCGACAAATTTCATGGCCGGTTTGTTGGTGCCAATTTTACCATTGTGGACAATCCCTGGCTCGATGAAAACGTGCGTAACCACGGTCCGTTAGGCGCAGAATATCCGTTTACAAAGTTTCTGATGGAAGGTGACACACCCTCGTTTTTAGGGCTGGTCAACAATGGATTAAATGATCCCGAACATCCCGAATTCGGCGGCTGGGGCGGTCGTTATGAATTATACACACCACACACATTGAAATATTTTTACGAACCTGAAACCCGTCCGATCTACACGGATGCAATGGACGAAGTGAAAGGCGTCGATAGCGCATTTCACACGAGTAACAAGGCTACATTATGGAGATGGCGGGAAGCATTTCAAAACGATTTTGCAGCGCGCATGGACTGGACGATCAAGCCTTATAAAGAGGCAAATCATCCCCCAAAAGCAGCATTAAAACACGCAAACGCCATTAAAGCCAAAACCGGCGAAAAGGTAACATTAAGCGCGGAAGGTTCGGAAGATCCCGATGGAAATGAGCTTACTTACCAATGGATTTATTATCCTGAGCCTGGTTCCTATAACCAGAAAGATCCGCTGGGAATCAACAACTGGCAGGCAAAAAGCACATTTTTTACGGCTCCTAAGGTTGAGAAACCGGAAACGATCCACATTATCCTGGCCGTGACAGACAAAGGCGTTCCGGCGCTGACCAGATATCAGCGGGTGATCGTAACGGTTTATCCTGAGTAATGAGACAGACTTGCTGAGTCTACATTAACCAGATCCAACATGAAATTGAGAAAAGCACATCATATCCTCTATTGCCTGATTTTGGCACTCGCATTCGCGGGCTGCAAGTCCAAAGATGGTACCGAAGAGCCAAAGAAAATGGCAATCGTGGTTTCTACGCTCAATAATCCATGGTTTGTGTTTCTGGCGGAACGGGCGCAGGCGAAGGCGAAAGAGCTGGGTTATGAATCAAAAGTTTTTGATTCTCAGAACAATACATCGCTGGAAACAGACCATTTCGAGAATGCGATGGCGAGCGGTTATGACGCGATCCTGTTCAATCCGACGGACGCGGACGGCTCCATAGTAAATGTAAAAAATGCCACGGCAGCAGGCGTGCCGGTTTTTTGCATGGATAGGGAAGTGAATTCCAATGAAGCCGCCACTTCGCAAATTCTCTCCGACAGTTACTCTGGCTGCGTGGCGATTGCCAGATATTTTGTTGAAACATTAAATAAAAAAGGCAAATACGTCGAGATTCTGGGCATGGTGGGCGATAACAACACCTGGAACCGTTCGAAGGGTTTTCACAGCGTGGTGGACCATTATCCGGGGTTGAAAATGGTGGCCCAGCAAAGCGCGGACTTCGACAGAAACAAGGCCATGGAAGTCCTGGAATCTATTTTACAGGCGCAGCCCGACATCGATGCAGTTTTTTGCGGCAACGACGCCATGGCCATGGGCGCATACCAGGCTCTGGTCGCAGCGGGAAAAGCGGATAAGGTGAAAGTATTTGGATTTGATGGAGCCGAAGATGTGGTCAATTCCATCAAGGACGGCAAAATCATGGCAACCGGCATGCAGTTCCCCGAAGTGATGGCGCAAACGGCTGCCAACTTTGCCGACGAATATTTTAAAGGCAAACGCGATTTTCCGAAGAAAATGCCGGTGGCTGTGGAGCTGGTCGTGAAGGATAACATAGAAAATTACGCCGCTTACGGCAAAAAGGAATAGTAATGAAGAAAATGGTCCGATATGGTGTATTCCTGCTGATTGTGGCTTTTCTGGCTTATCATTCGGTGTATTTCAAAAGGCTGGATGAGGTGAAAGCGGGAACTGCTTCTTTCAATGCGGCCAAATATGCGGAAGAATTCTGGAACAAAAAGCTGACGCCGTCTTTGTCGAAATCCGCTGAGGCCGGACAACTTTTGTCGCTTTTGCGATCAGATAAAGACAAGGCTTTCAAGGATCACGCGCACGCACTAGGCATTGGGAACATTAAATATTTCCTGATCAAAGGCACAGGGAAAGTGACGGATGTGGAAGAAAATCAAGTGCTTATCAAGTTAGAATCTGACGGAGAAAAACCCGAAATGCGCATTGCTACTGAATATGTTTTTGGTAATGCGGTGCGGGATGCTTCCGGGACGATCGATATCAATGCGTTTTCCAACTCAATGGATTTCAACAATGTTTCGGCGGAAATCAACGAAATCATCAGGGAAAAAGTGATCCCGGCTTTTAAATCAAAGGTGAAACAAGGCGATGTGGTCGAATTTGCCGGGGCCATTGAACTAAATCAGGAACATTTGAAGCTGGATAACATTGAAATTATACCCATCAGCCTGAAAATAAGGAATTTGTAAATCAAAACGTCTTCAAAGTGCTGGAAGTTAACAACATAACGAAGAGATTTCCGGGCGTTATTGCGCTTGAAAACGTGTGCCTTTCCATTGAAGCTGGCAAAGTCACAGCGTTGATCGGGGAGAATGGTGCGGGGAAATCCACGTTGATGAAGATTCTTTCGGGCGTTTACCAGGATTTTGAAGGTGAAATTCATTTAAAAGGAGAGCCCGTCAAGTTCGCCGGCCCGAAAGACGCGCAGCAAAAAGGCATTGCGATCATTCACCAGGAACTCAATTTAATCCCATATCTGACCATTACAGAAAATATTTTTCTAGGGAGAGAAATGCTCACGCAGTTCGGGACGATTGACAAAAACCGGATGCGCAAAAAAACGCAGGAGCTGCTCGACAGGCTCAAACTCAAAGTGAAGCCCGAAACGCAGGTCGTGAAGCTGAAAGTAGGACAGCAGCAAATCGTAGAAATTGCCAAATCACTGCTCACAGACGCCGAACTGATCATTATGGACGAGCCAACTTCCGCCATAACAGGCAGCGAAGTGGACCTGCTTTTTGATATTATTGAAAACCTCAGAAACGAAGGAAAAGCGATCATTTACGTGTCTCACAAGCTGGACGAATTGTTCCGCATCGCGGATCATTATGTGGTGCTAAGAGATGGCAAATCCATTGAATCCGGGCGAATGGAGGGCATTACACAGGACCAGCTGATTGCGAAAATGGTCGGAAGGAAAATTGAAATCATGCGCAGAAGCACGGGCGCGGCAAAATGCGAGACATTGCTGGAAGTCAATAACCTCACATTAAAACATCCCGTCAGACCGAAAGAAGATCTTTTGAAAGACATTTCATTCAAAATTTGCAAGGGTGAGATCGTCGGCATCTTTGGACTAATGGGCGCCGGTAGGACTGAATTACTGGAAACCATTTTCGGTCTGCACGCTTCGGGCGTCAGCGGGCACATTTCCATGGAAGGCAAAGAATTGAAATGTGCTTCTCCCTCCGAAGCCATCACAGCCGGACTGGCGCTCGTTCCCGAGGACCGCAAAAAAGACGGACTAGTCCTTGGTCTGGATGTAAAAACGAACATTAGCCTCACTACACTGCCTGATCTTGAAAAACTGGGCACATTAAGCGATGCGAAAGAAGTGGCGCTGGCTGACAAATACATTGGCGAGCTGCAAATCAAAACATCTTCCAAAACCCAAAAAGCAAAAAACCTGAGCGGCGGAAATCAACAAAAGATTGTCCTTGCCAAGTGGCTGGCCACAAAACCCAAGCTGCTACTGCTCGATGAACCCACACGCGGGATCGATATCAATGCCAAAAACGAGATTTACAAACTGATCATTAAACTGGCCGAAGCAGGCTTGGGCATCGTAGTCGTTTCTTCCGAACTGCCGGAAATTCTGGCGGTTTCAGACCGGGTTCTGGTCATGGCGGAAGGTGCATTAACAGCTGGTTTTACGATCGACGAAGCCACCGAAGATTCCATTTTGCGGGCCGCAATTCCGCAATCCAATTTTGAAATAAAAGCATGAACATAGCATTAGACCGATCCAAATTACTGCGTTTCCAGTCCCTCATCGCGCTTTTTCTGCTGTGTCTGGGATTGAGTATTTTGTCGGACAAGTTTCTCAGCGTCTCAAACCTCTGGAATGTGATGCGACAGATTTCGGTTAACATTTGCATTTCCACAGGCATGACATTGATCGTGCTAACCGCCGGAATTGATTTATCAGTTGGCTCAATATTAGCACTTTGTGGCGCGATAACAGCCGGTTTGCTGAAAAACGGCATCGAACTGCCGGATAGCAATCTTTACATTGGCTTTACGATTTTAGGCGCTATTCTCGCCGGGCTGCTCACAGGTTCTGCCATGGGCGCATTCAGCGGCTGGACCATTACCAAGTTCAATGTGCCACCGTTTGTCGCAACGCTCGCCATGCTTACGGTTGCCCGCGGTCTCACCATGTTATGGACGCAAGGTTTCCCGATCAGCGGGCTGGGGGACACGTTTCTATATTTTGGAACGGGTTGGTTTTTGGGTATTCCCGTTCCGGTCTGGATATCGGCGGTCGTTGTAGCCGTCGCCGTTTTTGTCACCAATAAAACCCGGCTCGGACGTTACATTTATGCCATCGGCGGCAACGAAAGTGCTTCGCGACTCTCTGGTATTCAGGTTGATAAGGTTAAAATAATTGTCTACACGATTGCTGGTGCGTTAGCGGCTGTCGGGGGAATTATGGTAACTTCGCGTCTTGATTCTGCACAGCCTAATGCAGGCATAAGCTACGAACTGGATTCCATTGCGGCAGTCGTGATCGGCGGCACTTCGCTGTCTGGCGGCCGGGGCAGCATTTTGGGGACGGTTCAGGGTGCGATCATTATTGGTGTGCTTAATAATGGCCTGGTATTGCTCAATGTGTCGCCTTTTTGGCAACAAGTGGTGAAAGGTCTGGTTATCCTGATTGCCGTAATTATCGACAAATCAGGATCTAAAAACGATTGATTCCTAAATCCTGCTGCATAAGTTCTCAACATTAGTCCATCTACTATTCATCATGCTATGAGTCCAAAAACTGCTCAGGAACTTGCGTTGCCCGTGGGCGTGACGCTCGATCGTTTCATTATGTTAAGCCAAAGTGCATTTCCTTACGCAACGGGTGAGCTTTCACAATTGCTGCGGGATATCGCGCTGGCCGGTAAGATCATTAACCGGGAAATAAACCGCGCGGGTCTCGTGGACATCGCGGGCGGGAACGGAACGGACAATGTGCAGGGCGAAAATCAGCAGAAACTGGACATTATCGCTAATATCCGGTTTATAAGGGCATTGAAAAACGGGGGCGAAGTGTGTGCGATCCTGTCCGAAGAGGACGAAGACATTATTCACACCGGCAATGATCACGGTAAATATGTGGTGGCCATGGATCCGCTTGACGGCTCGTCCAACATTGATGTCAATGTTTCCATCGGAACGATTTTCTCTATTTACAGACGCGTTTCACCCATTGACGGACCTGCAACCAAAGAAGATTTTCTGCAAGGAGGACGCAAGCAGGTCGCGGCCGGTTACATTTTATATGGTTCGTCCACAATGCTCGTATATTCCACCGGCGACGGTGTGAACGGCTTCACTTACGATCATTCGTTAGGTGAGTTTATATTATCACACAAAAACATCTGCTCACCTCAGAACGGCACAATTTACTCCGTTAATGATGGTTATATCAATGATTACCCAGCGTTTGTGCAGAACTATCTGACCAAATGCAAAGAAAAATCCTGCACCGCCCGATACATTGGTTCACTGGTTGCAGACTTCCATCGCAACCTGCTCCGGGGCGGCGTTTACCTTTATCCATCCACCAAAAAAACGCCCGAAGGCAAGCTCAGGCTCTTGTATGAATGCTATCCGCTGGCATTTATTGCTGAAAAATCCGGCGGGAAAGCCATCGATGGTTTCGGAGCCATTCTCGACATCCTGCCCACTTCCTTTCACCAGCGTTCACCCATTTATCTGGGTTCTTCGACCATGGTGGATGAAGTGATGCGATCCTAACAATGCTATCATAACAAGGCTGATGATTTTCGTCGGAAAATGATATTTTAGATGTATATTTCTACAAAAATTGACAAAGTAGTTTTACGTCTTCGGCCTAATGAAGTTAAACTTTTACTGTTGTATCTACCTCATTTTGATGCAGTTTATTGCATCACCCGTCTTCCCGCAAACCAAACCACTACACTTCCGACACCTTTCTGCTGAAAACGGCCTTTTGAACAACAACGTCAACTGCGTAATGCAGGATAGAAAAGGCTTTATCTGGATTGGTACGAACGGCGGCTTGCACCGCTATGACGGTCATGAATTCAAAATTTTCAAAAATGAAGAGAAGGACAAAAACAGCATCAGCAACGATTTTGTGACCGCGTTGGCGGAAGACAAATCAGGCAATATCTGGATTGCAACCAGCGGCGGCGGCGTTAATGTCTTTGATCCTGATAAGGGTGTTTTTTCCAAATATACCGTTATTGAAAATGATCCGAAAACCATTTCCGGTGCTTATGTTAATAAGATTGTCCTTGATAAAAATGAAAAACTCTGGATCGCCACGACCGGCGGGCTGGACGTTTTCGACCCGGTGAGCAGGACTTTAATAAAACATTATAAAGCAGACGAACAAGACGAGACGAGCCTGACAGAAAACAATGTCAACACCGTTTTTTGTGACGCGCAGAACAACATTTGGGCCGGCACAGCGCGAGGAGTAAGCTTGCTGGACAGAAAAACAGGATCATTCCGCAGATTTGTATCCGACGGCCGGGAGGAAAGCCTGTCAGGTAATGATGTGCGTGCTGTTTTTCAGGATAGTAAAAACCGGGTTTGGGTAGGCACATATGGCGCCGGGCTTAATCTTTATCAGCCTGGTAATGGCACATTTCGGCAATTCAAAAACGATCCAAAAGATCCCGCGTCGCTTTCCAACAACAACATTACGAGCATTAACGAGAACCTGGGCGAGATCTGGATCGGGACAGAAAACGGAGGACTGAATATTCTGGATACCCAAAACTGGACTTTCAGTTCCTATGTCCATGATGAAGTGGACAGAAGCAGCGTGGCTGGAAATTCGGTGGACTATATTTATAAAGACCGGCAAAATAATCTCTGGCTGGGCATTTACAGCGCCGGATTGAGCATTTATAAAAGCAATAACAGCTTCATACACTATCAGCACAATTCGTCCGTAAACAGTCTTTCAAATGATTTCGTGCTTTGTTTTTTTGAAGATAAGGACCGGAACCTCTGGATCGGGACGGATGGCGGCGGGTTGAATTTAATGGATAGGAAAACGCAGAAATTCAGCACTTTCCGCCAGCAAAAATCGGGTATTTCGGGCGACTACATTCTGGCCATCGTTCCCGATCATGAAGACAAACTTTGGATCGGAACCTGGGGAAATGGATTGAATATTTTTGACCCGGAAACAAAGCGCTTTACTGTTTTAAAACATCAGGAAAACAATGTTAACACTTTGTATTCCAATAATGTATATGCAATAGCGAGGACACCCGACAGCAAGATATGGATAAGCACTTATGGCGAGGGGCTGGATGCTTATGATCCGGAAACGAAGCGCTTCAAGCATTATTTGAGCGATGTTGCCAATCCCAAAACACTTTCTGACAACACCATCAACTGCTTTCTGACAGACCGCAAGGGTAACTTATGGATAGGCACCGACGAAGGCCAGCTGAATCGCTATGATCCTGTAACCGACACATTTACAAGGTTTCGGGTGAGTGAAAGCGAGCGCGTTTTCAATAGCGCGATCAATTGCATGGCGGAAGATAAAAACGGCATTTTGTGGCTTTCAACTTTGCGTGGCCTCACCCGGTTTGACCCTCAGACCGGGAAATTTAAAAAATACACAACTAAGGAGGGATTGGTCAATAATGTTACCGAAGCGGTGATTGAGGATGATATGGGCATGCTCTGGATCAGTACGGTAAGCGGACTTTCGCGATTTGACCCGAAGTTGGAAAAATTTCAGAATTACACGGTTGAACATGGCCTTCAAGCGAGGGAATTTAAACAAAAATCGGCCTATAAAGACGGTGACGGCACATTGTATTTTGGCGGGGTAAATGGGTTTAATAAAATTAATCCAAGACAGATCAGCGGGGAAACCGGTCCCTATCCCATTGTCATGACCAGTTTCAAAGTCTTTAATCGCGACGAGGCAGATGCAGATCCGGACGGCTACGCACTCGTTTTGCCCCGTGAAATTTCCCAAACCCAAACCATTACGCTTTCGCACGATCAGTCCTTTATCTCGCTGACTTTCGCAGCGCTCGATTTTACTTCTTTTCAAAAAAGCTACGCCTATTTGTTGGAAGGTTTTGATAATAACTGGAACTATGTGGGTGATGACAACACCGCCATTTACACCAATCTGCCGCCCGGAAACTATGTGTTCAAGGTTAAGGCGCAGAACATTTCAGGAGCATGGATCACAGGACAAACCAACCTGAACATTATTGTTACTCCGCCATTCTGGGCAACCTGGTGGTTCAGGATGTTGTCGGTTTTCGTTGCAGCATGCACCATTTATCTGGTATATCGGTATCGGGTTAACACCATTATCAGACAAAAGGCGAACCTGGAAAAACTGGTGGAAGAACGCACCGCGACCGTGCAGAAACAAGCTGAGGAACTGCACGCGCAGTCGGACCATTTGCACGCGTTGAATGAAGAGTTACAATCACAATCGGAGGAGCTGCGCGTGCAGACCGAGGAGTTGTACGAACAACATGCACAGGCGCAAATTGCGCGGGATGAAGCGGAGCGGGCTAACCAGGCAAAGAGCATTTTTCTGGCCACGATGAGCCATGAGATCAGGACGCCGATGAATGGCGTTATTGGCATGACCGCTTTGCTTTCGGAAACGGAATTGACAGAGGAACAGCAGGATTATACCAAAACAATTGCGGCCTGCGGAGAAACACTCGTGAATGTGATCAACGATATTCTGGATTTTTCAAAAATAGAATCGGGCAAAATTGATCTTGAAGCACACGAATTCGAGCTGCGCCTGACCCTTGAAGAAATCATGGACCTGTTTTCTTTGCAGGCCTCAAAACAACACATTGACCTGCGCTACCACATTGAACCCGGCCTCCCGGATTATCTGGTCGGCGACAGTTCGAGGCTGAAACAAATCCTGACAAACCTGATCAATAATGCGATTAAATTCACGAGCAGCGGGGAAGTTTACGTGCATGTTTATCCTTATACACCGGCCGAATATGGCGAAATTGATGTCGGTTTTACGGTCAGAGACACTGGGATCGGCATTAAGCAAGAAAATTTGAATAATTTGTTCAAACCATTTTCGCAGGTAGATTCGTCTGTCAACCGAATGTACGGCGGCACCGGACTTGGCCTCGTTATCTGCGAGCGACTGATCCGGCTCATGAACGGTTCAATCCGCGTAGAAAGCGAGTATGGAAAAGGGTCATCCTTTCACTTTTATATTACGACTGGATATACCGAAAAGAATGCGAAATTAGCGCATCAACAAGACCTTTCTCCCAAATCAGAACCTGAAAAGCGAATGTTAGAAACCGAATTCTCGTCCGAATTTCCGCTCAAAATATTGGTTGCTGAAGACAATCTGGTCAATCAGAAGTTTATCGATTATGTACTTAAAAAGCTTGGTTATGAGATTGCTATGGCTGAAAATGGCTTACAAGCCATTGAAAAACTAGCCATAACAATGTATGATGTGATTCTTATGGATTTGCAAATGCCTATTATGGATGGTTTGGAGGCAACCAAGTTGATCCGGAAAGACCACAGCACATTACCTTACATTGTTGCATTAACAGCCAATGCCATGACCGAAGACCGTAACAATTGCCTTAACAACGGCATGGATGATTATATGGCGAAGCCTATGAAGCTGGAAGTGATTAAGGAAGTGCTTAAAAGAGCATATCAAAAGATTCATCAATTGCAGGTGAATACGCAGATCTGACATTTTCCACAAGCTTTTTGTATCTTAGAGTTTTAGCCATAACCATGAAAAAATGTCTCTCTCAACGCCGCCAGCTGCCCTCATTCCCGATCACCCAAAAAGCAAAATTGTCTATATCGATTACCTGAAAGTGCTGCTAACGGCACTCGTGATCGCGCATCATGCATTTGTCACTTACGGTGCACCGGGAGGATGGTATTATTCAGAAAAAACGACCGTAATGGGCGCTACAATGGTTATGACCATGTTCGTAGCGGTGAACCAGTCCTTTTTTATGGGCTTTTTCTTTTTTCTGTCCGCTTTGTTCATCCCGGCATCGTATCGAAAGAAAGGTGCCGTTGTTTTTATCAAGGATCGTTTTTTCAGACTTGGGATCCCATTATTGTTTTACTCCTTCATTCTGGCACCGGTGATGAACTACCTGGTTTACTATTTCGCGGGGGAGCATTACATTACATTCGTGCAATTTTTGTCAGGTTACGACGCCTGGATCAGCGTGGGCGTTTTGTGGTTCGTTGTGGCTTTGCTTCTTTTCAGCCTTATTTATGTTGCCTGGAAATATATTGCGAAATCTGCGCCGGATATATGGCCGATGCCAGCGACGAAAAACATTCTGCGTTTTGGAGTGACTCTGGGCGTTGTTAGTTTTATTGTGCGGCTGGGCTTTCCGGTGGGCTGGGAGTTAGAACCTGTCGGGTTTCAGCTGGGCCACTTTCCCCAATACATTGCTGTATTTATGGTCGGCATTGCTGCCGCGGAGAGTAAATGGCTGGATCAGCTGAATGCGGATCATTATAAAACGGTAAAGACCATAGCGTTATGTATGATCTTTATTGGTTTTCCGATGATTTATGCGATCAAAATCATTTTTGATAATCCACTTGAATGGTTCAGCGGCGGGCTGCATGGTGAAGCAGCGTTCTATGCATTTTGGGAACAGATCGCGGGCGTGTGCATCATGGTTACGCTGCTTGCGTACGGCAAAAAAAGATTAAACACCCCCAACGTATTTCTCAGTAAAATGTCACGCTGCGCCTTCGCCGTTTACATTCTGCATCCCCTGGTGCTCATTGTGCTTTCGCTTTTGCTGAGGACCTGGCCCGTAGATCCGGCAGTTAAATTGCTATTGGTTGCACCTTTCGGGATCGTTTTTAGCTTTTTGCTGGGGCATATTGTAGTTAAGATCCCGGGCGTGAATCAGGTTATTTAGCCATTGTTGTGCCATTTTTTTGGATCAGATAATGCTTACCCCTGTTCACATAAGCGTGAACACCATTGCTGATCAGGATCACCGCAACCACTGCCACTGCTGTGAAAGCAATGTCCTTATGCGCTTCCCAGTTCGCGACGGCCACGGCTGCAAGTCCCCATGCCCCAACCATTGCAGCTTCACGTAAGTTGCGGTTCCAGGTCAGGAAAAGCTGGACAAACCCGGCAACACCAATCATAATGATCGTCCACACGTTTGCGGAAATTCCAAATCCGTCCCAGCCGATTTTTGTCAGATATGCAGCCACATTTGCGATGAGCGCAACCGTGATCCAGCCCAGATATAATGCAAAAGGCCACCATTCAAAAGCTATCTTTTTCATGGTGATCAAATCCATTTCCATACGCGTCCTGATCACGATTCCTAGTAATGAGGCAAGTAAAACGGTCATGATCAGCACGGATGCGCCGGTGTAATCGTAAAGCCACGCAATGATCCAGAGACAATTCGCAATGCATGAAATGACAAAGAGCCATCCGATTTTGCCAACAAGTTCCGGCGCTTTTTTATCATTGAATAATCCCTTGCTCTGGTAAATCGCAAATGCGGCCAAGCCAATATAAATAATGCCCCAAATGGAGAATGCATAGCCGGAGGGCGTAAAGAAATTTTGGTATTCGGCCGAAACTGTGGCCATTGTATTGTCATTGAAAATACCCGTGTTGGACAGGTAATTCATAACTACTGTCACAATTAATGCCAGTATATTCGCTATTTGCAATGTCTTTGTCATGATGGAAGAACTGATTTTTATTAGATAAGACAGAAACAAGCAAAGCCTGTGCCAATATGATCAGAACAATATCGATCAACGAATTTTTTCTGTTATCGGAAAGTGTTCCGCTCGCCGATGTTCGTACTCCGGCCGAGTTTGCGCACGGCCATATTCCCGGCGCATTTAATCTGCCGTTGTTCAGCAATGAAGAGCGGGTTTTGGTAGGGACAACATACAAGCAGGTGGGGAGAGAGGAGGCGATCCTGTTGGGATTTGACCTTACAGGGTCCAAATGGTCGGGATTTATCAAGCATGCTTTGGAAGTTGCACCGGGAAAAAAAATCGCCGTGCATTGCTGGCGCGGTGGGATGCGCAGCGGAGCAATGGCTTGGGCGTTAAATCTTTATGGTTTTGAAGTTTACCTCATCGAGGGCGGTTATAAAAGTTTCAGGCGATTTGCGCTGAATCAGTTTTTACAACCGATGGAGCTGCTGATATTGGGCGGAAGGACGGGATCGGGCAAGACAAAAATTCTGCATGAACTGGCGTTACTGGGCGAGCAAGTGATTGATCTGGAAGATCTTGCGCAGCACCAGGGCTCGTCCTACGGCACAATGAACAAAATGATCCAGCCCTCACAGGAACAGTTCGAAAACAATCTGGCCTTTCAATTAAAAGATATAAATCGAGCAAAGCGCTTATGGGTTGAGGATGAAAGCAGGAATATTGGCAAAGTGACGATTCCAACGCCTTTTTTTAATCAAATGGCAAGGGCGTCGCTGATTGATATCCATGTGGAGCTGGAACAGCGCGTAGGAGCATTAATATTGGAATACGGCTCACTGGACAAAGATTTTTTAACCGCCTGCACCAACCGCATTCACAAACGGCTCGGACCTTTGCAGACGAAGCAAGCCATCGAGGCTATCAATGAGGGGCGTATAGCGGAATTTATTCGCATCGTGCTCGTTTATTATGATAAAACCTATCAAAAGGATATGGCCAAAAGGAGCGGGGAAAAGGTGCTTAGGATAGATATAATAAGCCAGGAAACTGCTGAAAATGCAAAGCAAATTTTAAATTTTACCAACACTATTCCGGCCACTGCGCAGGCGTAGCATCACAATGGATACAACAACTGTAAAACTAACGCAATACTCGCACGGGGCCGGCTGCGGCTGCAAGATCAGCCCCGCCATTTTGGACAAAATCCTGCACAGTCCGGTCGTTTCACAAGCCGATCCTCGCTTACTCGTAGGGAACGACAAGCGCGACGATGCGGCCGTTCTCGATCTTGGAAACGGAACCGCGCTCATTTCGACAACTGATTTTTTTATGCCCATTGTTGATGACGCGTACGACTTTGGCCGGATTGCGTCTGCCAATGCAATCAGCGACGTGTATGCCATGGGCGGAAATCCTGTGCTGGCCATCGCCATCCTCGGCTGGCCGATCGACAAGCTTGCCCCCGAAGTGGCACAAAGAGTGCTCGAAGGTTCGCGGGCAACTTGCGCGGAAGCAGGAATAACATTAGCAGGAGGCCATAGCATTGATTGTCCCGAACCGGTTTTCGGACTGGCTGTCAGTGGGTTGGTCAGCATTGAACATTTAAAACAAAACTCCACCGCCAAGGCAGGCTGCCGGTTATATCTGACCAAAGCGCTGGGCGTAGGAATACTTTCGACGGCACAGAAAAAAGGAATACTATTGCCGGAAGATGCCGAAATCGCCTTGAATAGTATGGTGAAACTCAATATTCTCGGCGAAACATTCGCACGGATGGACGGCGTGGAAGCCATGACAGACGTCACTGGTTTTGGGTTGTTGGGTCACCTTTCAGAAATGTGCGAGGGAAGCGGATTGTCGGCCATCATTGAATTTGAAAAGGTGCCCGTCATCGACTCGTTGTCTTACTATCTTGAGCAGCAATGTTTTCCGGGAGGCACGCAGAGAAATCTCGCGAGTTACGGACACAAGGTCGGGCCGCTGACTGATCTCCAAAAATATATTCTTGCGGATCCGCAGACGAGCGGCGGTTTGCTCGTTGCAGTGAGTGAGGAGCACGCGTCAGATTTTGAAAGGTCTATGGCTATTTTGGGCAATAACTTAATATCTTTCGGCTGGCTGGAACCTCAGCTCGACGGACCGCTGATCACAGTGCGGTAAAATGCAAAAGGGCTTGCCAATGAATTTTTGAACCAATAAAATTTTAAATTATAATGAAAAACATCAAACATTTTTTACTGCTCTTTTCCTTTATGCTGCTGTCGCTGAGCAGCCAGGCACAGACTAAGGAAGAGCCCTGGACAGCATCCCAGCTCATGCCGACCAAAGAACTGGCCGACATTATCAACAATCCGAAGGTTGAGAAGCCATTGATCATTAACATTGGCCCTCAGGCGGTGATCAAGGGTTCGGTGGATGTGGGACCGGGTAAGGAAAAGGATAATATTAAGAAGTTGGAAAAAATGCTTTCCAAGGAAGACAAGAACAGAGAAGTGGTGCTTTATTGTGGATGCTGCCCCTTTGATAAATGCCCGAACATTCGTCCCGCTTTCAGTTTGATCAAAGAAAAGGGTTTTGCCAAAGCCAAACTGCTTGACGTGCCCAAAAATATTAAAACAAACTGGATCGATCCGGGGTATCCTGTTAATGAGTGAATGAGCGGGCGCCGCTGCGTTGAATGACTGAATGATTTATATAATGTTGGTATTTAGGAGATTGGTTTTTGGTTTGGGCTTGCTGGCTGGGTTGAATGCTGCCGCGCAGGAGCGTATAATTAAGGTTGGAGAGAAGGCGCCGGAGATAGTTCTTTCCTCACTAGCAGGGGATGCTATCACACTTTCTTCCCAGAAGGGAAAAGTAGTTTTGGTCGATTTCTGGGCAAGCTGGTGTGCGCCGTGCATGGAGGAGCAGCCGGAGCTCAAAAAGTTTTACAATCAGTTTAATAAATCCAGGAACGCTGAGAAGAAATTCGAAATATATGGCGTCTCCCTGGACAGCAAAAAGCCAGCCTGGCAAGCAGCTGTAAAAAAGTATAATATCAAATGGATACAGGTAAGCGACCTGAAATTCTGGACATCCCCTGTCGCCAAAACCTACGAAATCGACGCATTGCCTTTCAATGTATTATTGGATAAAGAAGGAACGATCGTAGGGATCAACTTGCATGGCAAGAAGCTGGAAGACGCAGTGGCAGCGGAATTGGCAGAATGATCAGCGCAGCTCATATTCGTGCGTCAATGCCTCCACGGGAATGCGCAGCAGTCTACTGAACTTCCGAATCATGGTTAACGAAAGTGCTTGTTTGTAATTCAAAACCTTACTAACGGTTCCCTTGTCCCCGTATTCCTTCGCCAGATCAGCTGATTTATAACCGAAGTCATCCATTCGGATCTTGATCAATTCAATCGGATCAACCTCAGGTAAATTGGCGCCAATCCTTTCATACTCAGAAATCAGATGAACGAGCAAGAGCTTTTCCTTATGCTCATCACTATTTTTCGGGGCATTCTTTACTTTTTGATAACGAGCAAGCGCAAGCGCATAATCGCTTTCATTCTCGATTAAAAACCATTGTGTTTTCATAAATAGTTGTGTATTTGATGTTAAACTGTTTCCGCATTGATCTGATCATATTCAGAATGTGTCCCTATAAATCTTACCTCAACGACCTGATCTTCATAGTCTACTTCTACGATAAGCCGATATTTGTTACCGACAATCTTAAATCTGGCTCGTTTGTTAGCGAGTATTTTAGCTCTTGGAAAGTCCTGCAAAACGTCATTGCTTTTTCGCCAATTCGCTTCCACAACAACAGTCTTCCAAACAGACAAGCTTTTTCCGGAATCAGAATGCTTCCGGGCGAAATCGGATATTTTGCGTAATTGAATGATAATCATGTTCCATATTTAGTTGATTTTATTTTACAATAGATGGAACATGTTGATAAATCAAAAGTACAAAAAGTTGGCTAAATACCAACTTTTTCCATATAATTTTTTTGGTTGTCGAAGCCCTGACCGCGAATCATTGCATATGTAATGCCATCCATTCAACTGATATCCGTCAACCGAACAATCTTATTCTCTGAAAATTCAAATACGGACTTGCCTGTCGTGTTAAGTTCGTCGCCTTTTTTCAGGTCATTGGGCAAATCAGCTGCCAAAACAGCGTAATATTCGATCTCAATCTCCGACCAGTTTTCGTTGTGGATGAATTTGTTAATGGTCTGCTGGCGGGACGAGAAAAGGTCAATGGCCTGCATAGCCTGGTTACGGAACTCTTCTATGCCATTCAACTCCATAGTAACTTCGTCATTCACCATATTTTCAAATACAATGTTGTCATCAAAATCCGCAATCATTCCGTCTACATCGAAATTGTTGTAAGCGGTTACATAGTTTGAAATAATTATTTCGCGATCTTTCATAGCTAGACGATTAAAGTTGACCCGGAAGCCATAAATATAATAAATCCCCCTTATTCAATGCACCAGTGCGCTGGTCATTCTAACATTCCAAAACAAAACGTATAACTTTGATGCCAATCCAAAAATGGTGTTTCCCGGCCAAAAATGTCAAGTAACCGCATTCGCATCCCCAGAAATTTCGTCCCGCTATTCCGGAGCTTCCCTATTATTTTTTATACGGGCAAATGGCTGGTCATCGCCAGTCTGATCGGTGTGCTCGTCGGCTCGGCGTCTGCGTTTTTCCTGGTTTCACTCGATTGGGCGACCAACTGGCGTGAATCGCATCGCTGGATCATTGCACTGCTGCCGGTTGCCGGTTTTGTGATTGGCTGCATGTATCATTTTTGGGGAAAAGACGTAGAGGCCGGAAACAATCTGTTGCTCGAAAACATCAACCGGCCTTCCGCCATCATTCCATTTAAAATGGCTCCTTTTATTCTGATCGGCACCATAGCAACGCATTTATTCGGCGGTTCGGCTGGCAGGGAAGGGACAGCCTTACAAATCGGCGGCTCCATTGCCGACCAGTTTACCCGCCTTTTCAAGCTCCGTCCCCGCGATAGAAAATTGGTTATCATCGCAGGCATAGCAGCGGGTTTCGGGTCCGTTTTCGGGACGCCACTCGCCGGGGCGATATTTGGCATTGAGGTTTTTCTGATCGGCAGGTTGCGGTACGATGCGTTGATCCCTGCATTTATCGCTTCCGTCGTAGCGGATATGACCACGAGGGCGTGGGCGGTGGGGCATACGCCTTACCACATTCCTTTTGTGCCGGAAATTTCGCCGCTGAATGTGCTATACGCTATTTTGGCAGGTGGCATTTTTGGAATTTGTTCCGTGTTATTTGCCTCGCTAACCCATCATTTTGGAGTTATTTTTAAAGATAAAATACGCTTTCCGCCTTTGAGACCAGTTGTCGGTGGTGCGATTGTTGCCCTGGCGGTTTTCGGGATGGGAAGCACGCGTTATATCGGATTAGGCATTCCAGTGATTGTAGAGTCGTTTTCTCAACAGTTACCGGCGTATGATTTTGCATTAAAAATCCTTTTCACCGCGGTAACACTCGGCGCGGCATTCAAAGGCGGGGAAGTGACGCCACTTTTTTTCATCGGGGCCACCTTAGGGAGCTTTCTTTCTTATTTTATTCCTTTGCCTACCGCCTTACTGGCCGGAATGGGCTTTGTCGCCGTTTTCGCCGGCGCGGCAAACACCCCGCTTGCGTGCACAATCATGGCCATCGAACTTTTCGGGGCTTCTTGCGGCGTGTATGTCGCGCTGGCATGCGTAGTCGCATATTTTTTCTCAGGTCATCGTGGGATTTACGGCTCGCAATTGGTAGGGCAGCCCAAGCATTTGCTGTATGGCCGACAAGTGGGAAAAAGGCTTTCAGACCTACGAGACGAGATCAGAAAGAGGCATTAGAGAATGGGGTGAGTCAATCACATCAATGGTAAGGGTTTGATATCAGCTGTTTCCATCGTGTCAGGATTCTGATAATGCTGGTTTATTTAATTCGGTGGCGATCATTACTGCTTTGCCGGCATCACACAATGCACAGCAGTAGGTTTCGGGCAAATCGTCAAATGTAGTCCCCGGGGCAATGTTTTGAGTTGCATCACCATATTCCGGATCGTAAACGGTCAGGCAATCAGGACATTGGTAAATGAGGTCGATGATTTTGATTGCCATTTTCGGCTCCTCGGCTTCTTGTGATGCCACTTTGAAATTTTCCCTCGAACGCTGGTTATTAAATCTCCTGCAAAGTTTTTCGAGCTGCGCGGCAACATGAATTTTATATAAACCTTTCTCAAAAAGCAACTGGGTTCGGCTATTCGGATTGAAGTTTTCGGTGTAATAAATGTCGTAAACGTGGAACATGGTCAACTCGCCCATCTGCAACAATGGCCGCTTTTTAATTAAAACGCTTCCAAAGACTTCCGATTTCGCCTTGGTTTGTATGCCAAAACAAAGTCCGAAAGTGCGCATATCATGTTTATCAAAATAATGGATTAAATCATTTTTTAAACTGGCGCCGTCCTCGTTATGGTCCTCTGTTTGCCAGGCAAGTTCATTCGCCGCATGACGCACGTTAATGTTATGTTTGCCCAGAATATTGCTCCAATCTACACGATATTGATCTTCTATTCCCTTAATAACCAAGGATTTCCAAGGCGTAATGCAGATTTCCCCGATCCGGGTTTTGAGACACAATGCGCAGACATCGAGCAGAAATTCAATGGGGAATTGCTCATCCCGACGATACAAACCGAGCCAGGTCCTGGACTCATAACGGTTGAAACCCTCATAATATGGAAGCGTGAATGAAGGCAATTCGAGATCTTGCAAAGCCGGTTGTGAAACATAACGGATCGTTTTCTGCACAGCTTTATACAAGCTTTCCTCTCCGTAGCAATCACCCGAAAGCATGCAATCCTCAATCACTTTCGCAAGCCGCCCGATCTCATTCGTGTAAACCAGATCATTCCATTTGTAAACCGTATTCGTCTGTTTGTTACGCACATACAAATACCAGAAATGGGGCTCAGGCGAAGAAATGAAGTTCAGATTACCCGTGAAAAATGGTGTAAAACTCTGGTTAGAATCCGAAATGTTGATCTTCAATGCGGGGTCATAATCAAATGTGTCCAGCACGGAATGATATTCGTTCGCATTCAGCCATTGTCCCGTCCTGAAAACTTCCTCTCCGCAGTAAGAACTCACAATGTTCGGCTGGCGGTCTGTATTCATTTCGTAGAAAATGCCACTTTTTTTCAGGTCTTTTTCCAAAAAGCGCATGTCCTCATAAAACACCGACAACAGCAATTGCTGCCGCGACCCGAAGCGCACTTTGCGCACATTCGCATTCCAGGCGGCGGTCAAGATATCTTTGAGATAACCCGGCGATGCAATGCCGCCCGGGAGATTTATTTTTACATTATAATAGTCTCTCATGGCGCTAAACTAAGGTTGCTTCCGCTGCTTTTTCCAAAATACTTCTCACTTCCGGCCGGCATGAACCGCAGCCGGTTCCCGCGCCAGTACGCTGGCATAACGTCTGAAAATCAGTGCATCCGCCTGCAATCGCACGTTCCAAATTTCCCCGACCTACATTGTTGCAGGAGCACACCAATTTTCCCTCCAAAGGCTCCACTTTCTGGCTGGCCCGCAGCAATTGCAAACGCTTTTCTGAAAGTTCTATTGAATTGGATATCAGATCTTTGTATTCCAAAAACTCATTTTTATCCCCGATCAAAATCGCTCCCACGAGCTTGTCGCGGTGAACAATGCATTTCTTATAATAGCGCTTTGATTTATCTATAAAAACAATCTGCTCGTAAGCCGGATCGTTGTTCGGAACGTCCGTGAGGCCGATGCTGCAAAGCTGTAAACCTTCCATTTTCAGAATGTTCATTGACGTGCTGCCTTTATAAGGCTGCGAAATGTCGCCCGCCATGTATTTAGCAATCACTTCCGCCTGTTGTTCGGCAGCCAGCGTAATGCCCCACATTTGTCCGTTCCATTCCGCAATTTCGCCCGCCGCGTAAATGTCAGGGTCAGAAGTTTGCAAATAATCATTCACCAAAACGCCACGCTTGCAATCGAGTCCGGCATGTTGCGCAAGCTCGATCACAGGCACCGTTCCAATGGCCAAAACCACCACATCGCACTGGATCTTCCGGCCCGATTTCAAGCGAATTCCTTCCACTTTTTCCTGACCGCTGAATGTCGCAACTTCATCATTAAAGTAAGTTTCAATCCCCCGATCCATCAACTCCTGATACAGCAATTCACTAGCAAGCGGATCGAGCTGACGCTCCATAAAACGGCCGCTGCGCTGGATAACGCTTACTTTTACATTCATTTCCCGGAAAGAAGCCGCCAGTTCGAGACCCAGAATGCCACCACCAACAATCACCGCGTGCGGCTCAGGCTGTTTCAAAAATGGCAGCAGCGAATCCGCATCCAAGCGCGAGCGCATATTGAAAATGCCCGGCAGATCGGGAACGCCTTTGGGCATAAAAGCTTTGCTGCCCATACCCAGAATCAGTTTATCGTAAGCGTGTTCCTGGCCGTTGCTGTCGACAACCGTTTTGTTGTTTCTATCAATATGGACAATGGAAGTGCCTTTGTGAACGATAATGTTGTTTTCCTCAAACTGATCCTCGCGCAACTTCACAAGTTGCTCCCAATGCTGGGCGCCGCTAATATAATCCGGAAGCATTACCCGGTTATAGAACGGATATATTTCCTTTGAGAAAACATGAATTTCATCATCTTGATTTAAAGCACGATATGAGTTGATGAAACCAAGCCCAGCCGAGCCTGCGCCGATGATGATGATCTTTTCAACCGGTTTTTTATATAAAGAAACCTCCACTGCGGAGAATTTGAAGTCGGGTTCTTTGGATTTGGGGTCAACCAGATTATTGGTCAGATTATTCGCGCGACCGAGGTTGCTGCCCAGGATTTTACCCCAGTGCATGGGCAGAAAGCAAAGCCCAGGCCGAACATCTTCTGTAATGTTAACCTTCACCCGAACTTCTCCGCGGCGGCTTTTGATCACGGCCAATTGTCCTTCTTTGATGTTGCGCGATTTCGCGTCTTCTGGGTGAATTTGTAAAAAAGGTTGTGGTGTGTGTTGGTTCAGTTTTGCGACACGGCCCGTTTTGGTCATCGTATGCCACTGATCGCGAATGCGGCCGGTGGTTAAAACCAGAGGGAAATCTTCATCAACGGGCTCAGAAGTGTTTTCGTCGTTTACTGCGTGGATTTGGGCTCTTTTGTTTTTGGTATAAAACTCATGATCTGTGAAAAGCCTTTTGGTGCCTGTAACAGGCAATATATTGTTCTCAAAAGACGTGGTTAGCGGCCATTGAACGCTTCTGTTGTTTTTTAAAAGCTGGTAATTGACGCCGGTTACGTCAATGGTTGTTCCAGCTGTGCATTGGGTGTATTCGTCGTAAACTTCGGAAGTGTTTTTGTAATTAAATGAATCGCCGAAGCCCATTTTTTCTGCAAAGCGCCAGATGATTTCCGCGTCCGGCAATGCTTCTCCTGGTGCGTCCACAGCCTTGGGCAAATGCGTGATGCGCCTTTCTGCATTGGTCATCGTTCCTTCTTTTTCCAGCCAGGCCGCCGCTGGAAGCACCACATCCGCAAATTTCACCGTATCAGCTCGATTGGAAACGTCCTGAACCACCACAAACCGCGACTTGTTCAGCGCGGCTTCGGCAACATTAATGTCCGGCATGCTCACCAGCGGATTTGTATTAATAATCCAGATTGCTTTCAGCTTGTCATCTGCCAGCGCTTCGAACATTTCCGTGGCGGTTAAGCCAGGCTTGTTGGCGATTTTCACCGGTGTGTTCCAAAATTGCTCCATTTCGGCACGATGCTCCGCATTGACTACTTCGCGGTGGCCGGGGAGAATGTTTGCTAATCCGCCCGTTTCGCGGCCGCCCATGGCATTAGGCTGCCCGGTCAATGAAAATGGTCCGTTTCCGGGTTTGCCAATTTTTCCCGTGATCAAATGAAGGTTGATAAGCGACAAATTTTTATTCACCCCGATCACCGACTGGTTCAGCCCCATCGTCCAGAAAGATAAAAATCCTTCCGACCGGCCGATCCATTCTGCGGCTGTGTAAATGTCATCCGCATTGATTCCGCAAAGTTCGGCGGCTTCGTCGATGGTGCGCTGCATTACTTTTTCCTTGAAGTCCGAAAAGCCGTCCGTATGATTGGCAATGAAGTCCTGGTCAATGTAATTTCTCTCAATTAAAATCCTTCCAATGGCATTATTCAGCACAATGTCGGTTCCCGGCGCGATCTGCAAATGCAAGTCTGATGAGCGCGAAGTGTCCGTTTTTCGGGGGTCGACGCAGATAATTTTGACATTTGGATTCGCCTCCTTATGCGCTTCCACGCGACGCCAGATGATCGGATGGCACCAGGCTGGATTTGCACCGGTCACAAAAATAACGTCGGCCGCCTCGATGTCGTCGTAGCAAACCGGCACGCTGTCCTCGCCCAGTGCCAGCTTGTATCCCACCACGGCCGAGCTCATGCACAGCCGCGAGTTAGTATCAATGTTGTTAGAGCCAATAAAGCCCTTAATGAGCTTGTTAACCAGATAATATTCCTCCGTAAGGCACTGACCTGAGACATAAAATGCCACAGAATCAGGTCCGAATTTCTTGATCAATGTCTTAAAAACCGCTGCTGTCCGCTCCAAAGCATCGTCCCAGCTCACGCGCTGCATGGGCATCGAACGGTTGAGCCGCATTTGCGGGTAAAGCAGCCGGTCCGACTGGTCCATTACCGTATAATGCAGGTTCATGCCCTTGGAGCACAACATGCCCTTGTTCGAAGGATGCTCCTTATCACCCTCCAAGCTCAGTTGCCCGTTCCCCTCTTTCGTGACCACAACCCCGCAGCCTACGCCGCAGTAACAGCAAGTTGATTTGAATGTTTTCATGGTGATAATTAGCAGATTACGGAGTGGAAAAATGTGTCGCTGCTCTTTTACGCTTCGGCCGGTTCCAGCGCTCCTTCGGTAATCACGCTTCTGGTTTTGTCAAAATTGATCAATGCAACAACAGCTGCGATGCAGGCGATCGCGACGCCTATGTACATGAAGGCTTGCGAGTAGGAGATTTCGCTGGATTTGAATAAAAACCCTGCTAGAACCGCCCCAACATTACCACCCGCGCCCACAATGCCACTCACAGAACCGATCGCTTTCTGATTGATAAAAGGCACAATCGCATAAGTAACGCCATTGGCCATTTTCAAAAACATGGCGAAACAAAGCATCGTAACCACCGCCGCAACAATGCTTCCGCTCTGCGCAAACAATGCAATACCGATTCCTTCACAAGCCAGCAAGAGCGCCAGCAGCTTTCCTTTGCCGATCATGCCATATTTGTTACCTACTTTGTCTGCCACAATGCCACCGACGGCTCTTGCGAAAATGTTCATAAAACCGAAGGCACCCGCCAAAATTCCGGCAGTAGCAAGCGATGTTTCGAAGTTTTCAAAAAAGTAAAGCGCGGCCACATTATCAAAAGTGATTTCTATGCCAAAACATGCTCCATAGGCCAGGAAAAGTCCCCAGGTTCTTGGATCTTTCATGGCTATGGCCAATGTTCCTTTTGTCTTAACTGCCTTTGGATTAGTTATTTCCAAGTCCTCAAAGTTTCCGGCGGGGGTGTCTTTGGTAAAGCAATAATAGACAAATGCGAAAATGAACAAGAACACGCCAGGGATCACCATCGCGATTCTCCATGCCGATTCAGGCAAATAACCCATTCCCACAAATCCTGCAAAAACCAATGGCATAACCATGTTTGTGATTCCTCCGCCCAGATTTCCCCAGCCGCCAGCCACCGCATTGGCCGTTCCCACGATCTTTTTGTCGAACATCACCGAAGTGTGATATTGCGTGATCACAAATGACGCGCCGATCACGCCGATAGCGAGACGAAAGAGCAAAAAACCTTCATAGGAATGCACCAGACCAACGCTCATCACCGGAATGGAGCAAATGCCCATCAATGCTGCGTAGGTTTTTCTTGGTCCCCAGGTGTCGCACAATTTACCAATTGCAATGCGCGCTACAACGGTTGCGGCAACGGATGCGATGATAATGTTACCGATCTGACTTTTGGTTAAACCTAAATCTGTCTTTATAACGGTCATCAAAGGCGCCAGTCCGAACCAGCCGAAAAAGCAGAGGAAAAAGGCCATCCACGTGAGGTGGAAAGTGCGCATTTGTACGCCTTTGAAACTGAAAATATTCAACTTTTCAAGCGGCTTGTTGGTCGTTTCCATAGTTAATAGGAGTTATGATAGGTTATTTTTGGAAATGCTTATTTCAAAAATTCAGGCTTGATATTGATCATCAGATAAGCCCAATTGGCCATTTTCTGCGGGTCTTTCACGGCCTTCACTTGTGCCAGACTGTTGGTCGGCAGGAATGTGCAGTAACCGCCCTGGAAGCTGATGGTTTTGGTCAGATTATAAGTCGCAATGATGTCCAGCTCTTCTCCGAAATTGGCTGAAAGCTTCTCGTCTTTCGCATTGCGAATGTTGGCTGCGCTTGAAAACTGGTGTAAGTCAACGGCTATGGACAGTTTTTCGGAGGCTTTGATCACGCTGTTGACATAAAAATCCGCCAGGCCGCCTTTACCGAAACCATTGGCTGCGTAGAAGTAGTCCATTTGACCCCAAAACTTGTGCGGTGTGCCGTAAAGCGGATCAAAGGTGCTGTTTTTGCCAGAACCGTTGCTAGTCCCTGAAGTATAATCAAAGCCCGGCCCGATAGAAAAAACTTTGCTCATTCCATACATTCCACGCACCGAATACATGTAAGCATTCAGCGATTTGCCATCTTTATCTTTGCCTGCCTGATAGTACGCGCTCGCCGTTAAATTCCAAGATTTTCCTAGTTTTGTTTGTAAATACGGCCCGAATGTCACGCGCTTGTTTGTGCCGTTTTTCACTGTTCTTACACCTACGGAATCGACCGCATATTTCTGGAAATCGTCTTTCAGAATTAGAAATGAGACATTTCCCTGTTTTAGTTTTTTACCCAAATAAGCGAACTGCATCGATTTATACATCGTACCAATGCCATTTGTCCCGGCTGCATAACCATTCGGAACGCCATCATATAAGGTGCCGGTTCTGAGCTCACGGTTTTGGTTATACGCAATTCCAATGTGTGCAGTAAAGCCATTGAGTCCGTATTTCAGTAATGCTGCATCGTGACGGCGTGCTTGCTGCAGCCAATCCAGGTTTCCCAGTAATCGGCTATCATCATAAAGCAATTCCTGCCGCCCGATCTTTAATGCAAATTCTTTTCCCAGGTTGGTCTGGTTTGTATCCAGCAAACTGATTTCGCCCCAGGCCTCATGCAACATTAGCCCATTCAGCGCCGGGTTGGTAATGCGGTTATTGGTTGAAGCATCTTGTCCCCACACCCTAACATCCTGAACTGCAATGAAAAATTGCGTTCTATAACCTTTGTAACCTGCATTAAACCTTGTTCTCTGGGAGGTGAAAAACGCAGGTTTATCCGTTTTAGACAATGGCGAACCTTGTCCGTGCAGCAATTCCGAGCGCGTACGTAACTGGCCCGAAAGGCTGAATTGTGCATTAACATTCAGCGAACCGAGCAGGCAGAAACCTGCGGTAAACAGCAAAAGGAGGTAAAAATTTGTTTTCATGATGTATAGATTGGTTGAGTAAGCCAGAATTTTCAGGAAACCAATTGCATGCTTTGCAAATATTCCATCGCGTAGGACGGATGTAAAGCCACCACTTCGCCCATGATCATGATGGCGGGCGTGCCCATGTTATTTTCTTTCACAAGGCGGGGAATTTCCCAAACCTGTCCCATCACGCTTTTTTCGTCGGGGCGCGTGCCGTTCTGGATCACGGCCATGGGCAAATGTCCGCGCCCAAAGTGTTTGTATAGCGCACATATCTCATTCACTTTGCTCAATCCCATCAAAACGATCACCGTCGCTTTCGACTGGGCGGCTAATCGCAGGTCTTCCGACAATTCGCCATTTTGCGTGGTGCCTGTAATAACCCAGAAGCTTTCGCTCACGCCGCGGCGCGTCACTGGGATTTCCATGGACGCGGGAACCGCGATGCAGCTCGAAACGCCGGGAACCACTTCGCAGGCTATGCCATGATCTCTTGCATATTCCATTTCCTCATGTCCGCGACCGAATACAAATGAGTCGCCGCCTTTAAGTCTCACCACGTGACCACGCTTGCGGGCCAGGCGTACGATAAGGCCGTTGATCTCGTCTTGCGAGAAAGATGGGTTACCCACTTTTTTTCCAACATACATTTTCAAAGCGTAGGCCGGAGCGAAATCCAGGAACTCCACATTGGCCAGCTCATCATATAGGATCACATCCGCTTCTTTAATCGCCCTGATTCCTTTCAGCGTGATCAATTCTCCATCGCCCGGTCCGGCGCCCACAAGTGTCAGTTTTGCTTCCATCTCTTATATATGTAATAGAGTGAATGTTGGAAATGTACTATATATAGTATTTTGTAACTATACTATTTATTGGTTCAAAATTATAAGCAATATTTTACAAAACAATGCTTTTGCCAATATTTATGTTTCATTTTGGGTATAAACACAAATATAAAATTAGGAAATACATAAAATGCGATTTATGTTTGTTCTATCGAATTGAGAGAATTAATGCAATAATATTGAAATAATGCAACAAAATAATACTGTTTTTACAAACTAATAGTTACTATTTACTATGAACACTATATCAAACACCCATATTGTTGTAATAGGCAATGGTATGGTAGGCTACAAATTCTGTGAAAAGTTGCTCGCCAAGAAAAAAATCGGTCAGCAAATTACCCTCACTGTATTCGGAGAAGAGCCTCGCGTGGCTTACGATCGCGTACATTTAAGTGAATATTTCGCTGGTAAGACTGCTGATGACCTTACTTTGGCCAGCGCCGACTGGTATGCCGACAATGGGATAAGGCTGTTCCTCTCCGATCCTGTGGTGGACATTGACCGTGAAGAAAAGCTGGTCAGATCTCACCATGGACATATAGTATACTATGACTATCTGATCATGGCAACAGGCTCCGGTGCGTTTGTTCCCTCGATTCCCGGCGTCGAAAAAGACGGGGTGTTTGTATATAGGACTATTGAGGACCTGGAACTGATCCAATCCTATGCCCGCAAGGCCAGAAAAGGCGCGGTGCTGGGCGGCGGGTTGCTTGGTTTGGAAGCGGCAAAAGCATTGTTAGACCTTGGTTTGCAGGAAGCACACGTCGTTGAATTCGCTTCGAGATTAATGCCGAGGCAGATTGATGACGCCGGTTCCCGCATTTTGCAAAACCAATTGGAATCGTTGGGGTTACAAATACATCTTGCCAAAAGCACACAGGAAATCATTGGCGGTGACTGCATTGAAGGTATGCAGTTTAATGATAACAGTATTTTGGACGTGGATATGCTTGTCATTTCGGCAGGAATTCGTCCCCGTGATGAGTTAGCCAAAATAGCAGGACTTGAAACGCATCCAAGAGGCGGCATTGTTGTGAATAACCAGCTGCAAACTTCCGATCCTAGCATTTTTGCAATAGGTGAATGTGCATTGGCGCATCATATGATCTACGGGCTCATTGCCCCGGGTTATGAAATGGCCGACGTGGTAGCAACATTGCTTTTGGGAGGTGAAAAGGAGTTTTTGCCTTATGATATGTCTACGAAATTGAAGCTGATCGGAACGGATGTGGCGAGTTTTGGTGATCCGTTTATCGAAGAGCCTGCTTGTAAAACCATCCGCTACGAGAACAAAGCGAAAGGCGTTTATAAGCGCATTAATGTAAGCCCGGACGGCAAAACCTTGCTTGGCGGAATCCTTGTTGGTGACGCGGAACAATATAATATGCTTTTGCAAACCTGTAAAAGCAGAACCATCCTGCCGCCCGATTCAGAAGATTTGATATTAGGCTCGCGTGGGGGAGAAGAGGCAGGCGCGGGCGTAATGAGCTTCCCGGACGACGCACTGATATGCTCTTGCGAAGCGGTTACCAAAGGCATGATCTGCCATGAAGTGAGTGAAAAGGGCAATCATACAATGGATGCTTTGAAAAAATCCTGTAAAGCCGGGACAGGCTGCGGCGGCTGCGTGCCGATGGTGAAGGATATCATTTCAGGCGTGATGAAGCAGAACGGCATTTATGTCCGTAACGTGGTGTGCGAGCATTTTGATTATTCGAGACAGGAATTATTGGATTTAGTCAAAATGAATGGTGCCAAAACTTACGGCGCGGTGCTGGATGAATTTGGGAAAGGGGATGGTTGCGAAGTCTGTAAGCCATTAGTTGCCTCATTGCTGGCCAGTCTTTGGAATGAAAATATTTTACAAAAAGACCGCGCTCCGATCCAGGATTCGAATGACCGTTATCTGGCCAACATTCAAAAAGGGGGAACATATTCAGTTGTGCCAAGGATTCCGGGCGGAGAGATTACGCCTGAAAAACTGATCATCATTGGTCAGGTGGCTCAGCAATATGGTTTGTATACTAAAATTACTGGCGGCCAGCGTATTGACTTGTTTGGGGCGCATTTGAATGACCTGCCGGATATCTGGGAACAGCTCATTAATGCTGGATTCGAGAGCGGTCATGCCTATGGGAAGTCATTGAGAACGGTGAAAAGCTGTGTAGGGTCCACCTGGTGCCGGTTCGGCGTGCAGGACTCGGTAACATTCGCCATTGAAGTGGAAGATCGTTATAAAGGTCTTCGCTCACCACATAAGTTGAAATCAGCGGTTTCGGGGTGTGTAAGGGAATGTGCTGAGGCGCAGAGCAAGGATTTTGGCATTATAGCAACCGAAAAAGGCTGGAATTTATACGTTTGCGGCAACGGAGGCTCCAAGCCGCAACACGCGCAATTGCTGGCAACGGATGTGGACAAGGAAACTTGTTTAAAGCTAATCGACAGATTTTTAATGTTTTATATCAAAACAGCCGATCCGCTTACCAGAACTGCAACATGGCTTAATAAGATGGAAGGCGGCATGTCTTACCTGAAAGCGGTTGTGGTGGATGATGTGCTGGGCATAGCGGCAGAATTGGAATATGATATGCAAAAGTTAATTGATGTTTACCAATGCGAATGGAAAGAAGTGGTGCAAAATCCGGAACTGAGAAAACGCTTTTCGCACTTCGTCAATGCGCCGGTGAAAGATCCTTCTATCGCTTTTGAAACTATGAGAGATCAAAAAAGAGCCAAAGAATGGGCTTAAATTATTGTAAAGCACAACGCTAACATACAACCCAGATGGAAACAAAAACACAAAATGCAGTAACCTGGCACATCGCCTGCCACATCAATGACATCCCGGAAGATGGCGGCGGCTGCGCGCTGATCGATGGGAAACAAATCGCAATCTTCAACTTTGCCAGACGCGGCGAATGGTATGCGACAGATAATCAATGTCCGCACCGCCAGCAAATGGCCGTGTCGCGCGGGATGATCGGCAGCCATGAAGGGGAACCGAAAGTGGCTTGTCCTTTTCACAAAAAAACCTTTTCCCTGCAAAGCGGACAGTGCCTCAATGATGATTCCTATAAAATCAATACCTTTCCGGTGATGGTGAAAGAAAACCTCGTTTACATCGGAATATGAGCGAATGGAGAGACTCGACAAGAGCGTAGCAAGCAGTCTGACACGGTTTTACATTGTTGCATTGTGCGTAGTAGCGATGCTGACAATCAGTGGTTTATTCCTGATCAGAAGGACGATCAATAACCTGAACCACGACAGCCGGATGGTGAATGTTGCCGGAAGGCAGCGGATGCTGAGCCAGCGACTGACCAAACTAGCGATCCTGAATGTCGGGGAAATGAAGCATAGCGACTCCACGCAGTTCAGTGCGCTTTTGAAGATCTGGAAGGAAAGTCACGAAAATTTGGCAAATAAAAAACTGCCGGTCGAAAATGGAGTGGTAACCTGGAAAAGTGCTGCGCTGGACTCCATGTTTTTGGATCTGATGCCGGTTTTTGACAGTATTTATCTCAATTTTTTGTTGGTCAATGATTCTACGATTGCTATACCGGCGAAGGAACAGGCATTGAGTCTCATTTTGGAAAAGGAGCCATTATTTCTTGCCAAAATGGATAAGATCGTTTTTCAGTTTGACAAAGAGAGTTTTCAAAGACTGGAAAACCTGGAAAGGATCGAATGGATCCTCGACATTATGACCATTCTCGTGCTGTTTGCGGAAGGCATACTGATTTTCAGGCCAGTCGTAAACACAACCAGGCGCGTGGTGAAAATGCTCACAGAGTCCGAGAATGCATTGCAGCTTTCCAACCAAAAACTAAAAGAATCCAATAACCAACTGGTGGAAGCGCAAAACGAGCTCCTGCGTGTGGAGGAGGAAAAGTACGAATTACAACTGGCCGAAGACCGCATTCGCGCCGGCGCGCTGATCGAAGGGCAGGAAGAGGAACGGAAGCGTTTTGCCCTGGAATTGCACGATGGAATTGGCCAGATGCTCACCGGCCTGAAACTGCATGCGGAGAAATTGAAATCCGTCCAGTTTCATGACGAGAAAAATCAGAAAAGATTCGGCCAGCTGGTTACATTGATCCAGGATATCATTCAGACGACCCGGCAGATCTCATTCAACCTAATGCCTTCGGTGCTCAGCGATTTTGGTCTCAATGCTGCACTGCGGTTGCTATGCGAGCAAACTGCGGAATTGTCAGGGATCAAGGTTGAGTTTGAAGGTGATACGAATAAGCGCATTGAAATGAGCCGCCCGATGGAAATTGGACTGTATCGCATTGCCCAGGAAGCGCTCAATAATGCGGTTAAGCATGCCAATGCGGATAAGATCAAGATTAAGTTGGAACAAAGTAAGAATCGGATCATTTTGGAAATTGCGGATGACGGAAAAGGATTTTTAATTAGTAATTTGAAATCAGAAGAAGGAATTTTCCTGACCAGAAACGGCATGGAAAACATCCGCACCAGGACGCAGCTGCTGAATGGCGAGATGGAAATCGTCTCAAAAGTCGACAGCGGAACTAACCTGATCGTCCGGGTTGATTTGTAATTATTAATCAAAAAAACACTCATTCATGCCCATTCGAATTCTAGTCGTTGATGACCACTCAGTTGTAAGACAAGGGATTATCACCCTTTTGGAAGATGAGGAAGACTTGCTGATTGCAGGTGAGGCATCGGATGGCGATGAAGTCTGGGATATGGTTGAAAACGAAGCTCCCAATGTGGTTTTGCTGGACCTTACCATGCCCAGGATGTCCGGAATTGATGTGATCAGGCAAATTGTGCCTGCCTTTCCGGATATTAAGATCCTGGTTTTCAGTATGCACAACAATGCGGAATATATGATTTCTGCCGCCACAAGCGGCGCTTCCGGTTACTTACAAAAAGACACCAGCCGCGACGAAATGCTGAAAGCGATCCGCAGCATTGCCAAGGGCGAGCTCTATTTTCCTCCCTATGCTTCTTCCGTGATTATCAGAAATCTGCTCAAACAAATCGCAAGAAATCCCGAGCCGAAAGTTGAACTGGAAGAAAGCAACGACAAGTCGATCTGGAAACTGATTACGCCACGCGAACAGCAGATCCTGAAATGTCTGACCGAAGGCATGAGTAGCAAAGACATTGCCGAGAAATTTGACATCAGCTCCAACACCGTCGCCAACCAGCGCGCGAGCATTATGAAAAAGGCGAACGTGAAAAACACCGCGGAACTGATCAGTATGGCTTTGCGCGGAAATTAGGACACCTTATTTACATTCACTCATTCAAATTCTCTCATCCTGTTCCCGTACTCCCGGGGCGTCGTTTGCATTAATTTTTTAAACTGTTTATTGAAATTAGAAAGGTTGTTGAAACCGCTTTCATAAGCCACTTGTCCAATGTCAAACTGGCCTTCTCCCAGCAAGCGACAAGCGTAACCTATACGCACTTCCGTCAAATATTGCACGTAAGTTTTCCTTGTTCTGGTTTTGAAATACCGGCAAAAAGCGGAGACGGAAAGATTGGTTAGCGACGCAATTTCCACCAGTTCAACGGGTTTCCGGAAATTCGTGATCGTGTACTCGTAAACGCGGTTGATTTTTTGAGAATTTTTCAAATGCGCATCGCTCACGTAACCCGTCCCATTCAAATACTCACATTCCTCCGATCTGGCCAGCAGATCCAAAATGCCCAGCAGCCCGATCAGGCGCTGGGTTTTATCCGAACGAATCATTTCGGCGAGCTTTTCGTGCATCTTCGCCGTGGTTTTTCCGGTGAATTTAATGCCTCGCGCGGCCCGGTCTTTCAGCTCCTTCACGTGCAGAAATTCGGGTGTTTCAAAAAATCCTTTGCCCAGGAAATCTTCGTCAAACTGCACAACAATGGATTCGGGCGTTTCTTCGGGATGGCTTTTATAAAAAATCCGGTCGCGCTGGCGGGTGTGCGGGAGATTGGTTCCCAGCAGCAGGATTTCGCCTTCCTCCATGCTTCTGATATCATTTCCAACGAAATTAGTCCCTTTGCCCTTGATGCACAGTATTAATTCCAGCTCGGGATGATAGTGCCAGGGATTGTCCCACGGGATCGGATCGCCTTTCAGGATGAAAGAGGAATCGACCGGCGTGATAACCTTTAATAAATGCGGCTTTTTGGGGTTCATAACATGCTATTTTCCCTTTTATTGGAAAAAATAATTGCTCTTTTGCGAATATAGCACCAATAGTGGGCAAGATGGCAATAATCGTTGCTGTTTCCATTACATACATTTGTATCATTATAAAAATAAAATGTTTAAAATAACCATGAGTTATCGCAACTTCTGTTATGTCCTCTTGCTAGTAATCGCCGGTTTTGGCGCCATGGCGCAGTCGTACACGGTGAGTCCGAATAAACGCTATTTGTTAAAGGATGGCAAACCGTTTTTCTGGCTGGGCGATACGGCGTGGGAACTGTTTCACCGGCTCGATCGGGAAGATGCTACCTATTATTTGCAAAAGCGTGCAGCACAGGGTTTTACAGTCATTCAAGCAGTGGCGCTGGCCGAGTTTGACGGACTCAATGTTCCTAATACTTATGGAGACAGACCATTGAATGATAATGATCCAACCAAACCCAACGATGCCTATTTTAAACACGTCGATTTTATTATCGACAAAGCCGCAGAATTGGGTCTAACCATTGCGTTCCTGCCCACCTGGGGTGATAAGGTTTTCAAATCGACCTGGGGAAAAGGACCGGAAGTTTTTAATAAAAGCAATGCGGAGATTTACGGAAAATGGTTGGGTAACCGCTACAAAAACCGAAAAAACGTCATCTGGGTGCTGGGCGGTGACCGCACTCCGAGGAAGGACGTTGATGATGTTGGCGTATGGAGGGCCATGGCAGCAGGCGTGATCGCAGGTGTGGGCGGCAATGATAATGCCATGATGACCTTTCATCCGCAGCCTAACAAAGAAGGTTCGGGTGAATGGTTTCATGACGATAATTGGCTCGATTTCAATATGTTCCAGAACGGACATTGCCGTGATGCAGCCGTTTATGAAAATATAAAAAGAGCTTATGACCGCCAGCCGACCAAACCTGTGCTGGACGGCGAGCCGATTTACGAAGACCATCCGGTTTGTTTCAATGCCAATGAGCTGGGCACTTCCAATGCTTATGATGTGAGAAAAGCAGCTTATCTGGATCTTTTCTCAGGGGCTTTTGGCCACACCTACGGCTGTCACGGCATTTGGCAAATGTACTCGCCTAACCGCGAGGCTGTGAACGGCCCGCACGTTTTCTGGCAGCAGGCGATGGATCTTCCCGGTGCGAAGGAAATGAAATTTGTCCGCAGACTTATCGAGTCGCGGCCCATCACAGAACGCGTTCCGGATCAGTCTGTTGTGGTTGAAAATGACCTTGCCTCGCACGAAAGGATCCAGGCCACGCGTGGCACTGACTACATTTTTGTTTACACCTCAACAGGAAGATCATTCTCGGTAAATCCGGGTAAAATCTCCGGGAGCCAGCTGAATGCATTCTGGTTTGATCCCAAAAATGGTAAAACCAAGGAAATAGGAAAAGTAGATGGCAAGGCGGTTAAGCAGTACACGCCGCCGACTTCGGGCTACGGCCAGGATTGGATACTGGTGTTGGATGATGCGTCCAAAAATTACAAGATGCCCTAAACTAAGATGCCCTAAACATGGAGCTCGGGATCAGCAGCTTTACGTATGGCTGGAATGTTGGCGTAGCAGGTTCTATGCCCGAAAAAGCAATGGATGAAACCGATCTGGTCCGGCAAACGCTTGATTTTGGGTTGGCATGTTTGCAGATCGGCGACAATTTACCCATCCATACTTTCGACGAAGACCGCAAGAATAATTTCAGATCACTCATTAAGCAAAACGGGATCCGGCTGGAAATCGGGGCGAAGAATTTGTCGCCCGAAAATCTCGAACAATACATTGATCTGTGCGCTTTTTTCGACTCGCCGCTGCTCCGGTTTGTGATTGACGATGATGATTATCAACCGAACACGTACAATATCATTGCACTGATCAAGGATATTTTGCCGGAACTCGTTGAAAAGAACATTGTCCTCGGTATCGAAAATCACGATCGTTTCGAGGCCCAGCAACTCGCGTACATCATGAATGCTGTCGGGCACCGGAATGTTGGGATTTGTCTGGATTGTGTGAATTCGATCGGAGCGGGTGAAGGGCTGGCGTATGTCGCTTCCATTTTAGCGCCCTATACAGTTAACCTGCATATCAAGGATTTTAAAATCAGCAGATTGCCACATAAAATGGGTTTTACAGTCCAGGGCGAAATTTGTGGGAAGGGAATGACAGATCTGCCCTGGCTTCTGGAAACGGTCAAGCGCGGCGGAAGTTGCAAAAGCGCGGTTTTGGAACAATGGGTCCCACCGGAGGTCCCACTCGGTGTTCCACCGGGGGACAACATTGCCGAAACATGCCGCAAAGAGCGTGAATGGGCAGAACAGGGCGTGGCCTACATAAAATCCCTGATGCAATGAAGGTTACAAATTCACAACAGTTACTTTAATTTCTACCAGCATGACAAAGATCGCATTAGTGGGCGCGGGGGGCAAAATGGGCTGCCGGTTAACGGATAATTTCCTCAAAATGCCTGACTATCAGGTGTCCTATCTGGAAATAAGCGAACAGGGGAGGTCAAATCTGGCGCAGCGGAATGTGAAAATCAGTGAGTCGCGAACTGCCATTCCTGATGCCGACGTGGTGATTCTGGCATTGCCCGACCTCGCTTTGCGAACCTTATCGGCCGAAATCGTCCCGCTCATGAAAACAGGCGCGACGGTGCTCACGCTCGATCCGGCTGCGCCACTGGACGACGCCATTTTCCACCGCGACGAACTCGGTTATGTGATCGCACATCCTTGCCATCCTTCGGTTTTTAACTGGGAACCGACGGAAGCAGCTTTTCGCGATTTTTATGGAGGCATTTCTGCCAAACAATCCATTGTTGTGGCCTTAATGCATGGCACCGAGGCACATTTCGACCTGGGTCGGGATGTTGCGCGGGACATGTATCAGCCCATCGACAAAGTTTACCGCATTACTTTGGAACAAATGGCCACGCTGGAACCGGCGATGGTGGAGACGCTGGCGCAAACATGCATGGAAGTGGTGAAGGAGGGTTTTGATAAAATTGTTTCGTTGGGCGTTCCGGAGGACGCAGCGCGCGATTTTGTGCTCGGACATTTGCGGATCCAGATCGCGGTGCTTTTCAAGGAAGTGAACGGCACATTCTCGGACGCGGCATACAAGATCTCCAAACGGGCCAAACCGTTGATTTTCAGGGAGGGATGGGAGCAGATTTTTGAACTGGACGACATTAAGGAGCAGGTAAAGGCGATTACAAACAAATAATTCGCGGATATAAGCAGCATTAGGCAGTTATTCGCTGGTAAAATTCAAAACAATGCGGCTGCAATTACAAAATATTTCAAAATCCTTCGGCCCGGTTCAGGCATTGCAGTCTGTGAGCTTCACGCTGGCGGAAGGAGAAGTGCATGCCATTTGTGGTGAAAACGGCGCGGGTAAGAGCACATTGATGAATATTTTGTCGGGAAACCTGCAACCTGATGATGGTGAAATTGTGATCGATAACAATGCGGTGCAAATCAAAAATTATGCACATGCAGCGAACCTCGGGCTGGCGATCGTTTACCAGCAGCTCAGTTTATTTGAAAATCAGGACATTGCGGAGAATATTTTTGTAAATCAATTTCCAAAGTTTAAATCGGGATTAATTAATTATCGGGCTTTGTATGATGAAACCGAAAAGCTGCTTCAAAAGCTTCATATAGCGCATATTTTGAGTCCAAAAACCATGGTCTCAACACTCTCGGCTGGACAGAAGCAAATGGTTGAAATTGCAAAAGCATTATCCAGAGAGCCAACCATTTTAATCCTCGACGAACCGACAGCCTCCATTTCCGGCAATGACGCGCAAACTCTTTTTAAGATCATCCGGAACCTCAGATCCAAGGGCACATCGGTTATTTACATTTCCCATCGCATGGAAGAAATTTTTGAGATTGCGGATCGGGTTACGGTGCTGAAAGATGGAAAATATGTGGGGACAAAAGACATTTCAAACATTGATAAGCACGCGCTGATCAACATGATGGTAGGACGTGAGATCAAGAAAATAAACCGGGAATATGTTGAAAGCGGGGAGGTTGTATTGGAAGTTGAAGGGCTTTGCAATCAAAAGCTTAATAATGTGTCATTTAAAATCCACCGCGGCGAAATTGTTGCGCTGGCGGGTTTGGTAGGAGCGGGGCGAACGGAAATCGGCAAGACGATCTTTGGTGCTATGCCGAAGGAAAGCGGTCGCATTTTGCTTAAAAATGTTGAGTTAAAAGTTAAAAAACCGGCTGATGCCATTCGAAATAAGATCGCTTTTGTGCCGGAGGACCGCAAAGCGCTGGGTCTTTTTCTGGATATGAATGTGGCCGAAAACATTGGTTCTGTGGGTTTAAGTGCAGATCGGCCCGTATTTTTCGACCATTCCCAATCCATTGCAGTTGCGGAAACCTACAAACAAAAACTCCGGATCGTTGCGCATCATGTGTTGCAAAAAGTGGCGGATTTGAGTGGCGGTAACCAGCAAAAGGTGGTTTTATCAAAATGGCTTTCCACCGATCCCGATTTGCTGATCATTGACGAACCAACGCACGGCATTGACATCGGGGCAAAATTTGAGATTCATGGATTATTGCAAAATTTGGCGTTGGCGGGAAAATCGATCTTGCTCATATCCAGCGAATTGCCCGAAATCCTGGTCATTTCTGATCGTGTTTTGGTTGTGAAAGATGGCGCGATCACCAAAGAGTTAAAAAGCAGCGACACAACTGAAGAGGAGATTTTGAAATGGGCCATGTGAACCAAATATTATGAAAAAACTGCTCTCTGACAGAACTTACTCGCTCGGCCTGACCATTGTAATTGTTGCGCTTTTGGCAGGCATCATATTCCCGGGTAAATTCCCAACCTTCCAAAACCTGAGCCAGATATTTCTGAATTTATCCATTGACACGATCGTGGCGGTAGGGATGATGCTTTTGCTTATTTCGGGAGCATTTGATTTGTCTGTGGGTTCTGTGGTTGCATTTTCGGGCTGCTTGGCGGCTTACCTTATGTTTTTCCTGCATGTTCCGGTGCCAATTGCATTGCTGGTAAGCTTGTTATTTTCGCTGATTATTGGTTTTGTGAATGGTTATTTGATTGCATATCAGGGTATTAACCCAATGATTCAGACATTGGCAATGATGGGAATTGTACGCGGACTGGCTTTGCTGGTAAGCGGCGCAGGCATTCAGGGCTTACCCTATTGGTTCAATGCGATCTCCCAGTCCAGACTGCTGAGCATTCAAATGCCGATTTGGTATATGCTTCTGATTGTAGGCACTATGGCGTTTTTGACAAAGAACACGACCTTTTTGAAGCGCTATTATTTCATTGGAGGAAATGAAAAAGCAGCCGAGCTTTCGGGAATAGATGTAAAGCGGATGAAGTTGTTTTCGTTCATGCTTGTCTCACTGCTGGCTGGGTTTGCGGGCATATTGCTTGCATCGCGGTTAGGCGCGGCATTGCCGACTTCCGGGCGCGGATTGGAATTGCGGGTGATCACCGCCGTAATATTGGGCGGCGCCAGTTTACAGGGCGGGACCGGGAAAATTCAAGGTGCATTGCTAGGCGCTTTGCTCATGGGGATCATCGGCAACATCATGGTGATCGCCAGAATATCTGGCTATTGGCAGGAGATTATCTTGGGTATTATCCTCATCCTCGCCGTGTGGATTGACAAATTATTGCAGCGACAAAGTACAAAGTCAGTCCTGAGAAAGCCGACTGTTTTGCTGGTTTTAATATTCGGAATGTGGGGGTGCGAGCTGCCGCCAAAGCAAGGCGGAACGACAAAGCAACCCAGAGCAAACGAGATTGATCAAACCATTCAAAACGAAGAATATGTGATGGTTACTACGGCTGTTTCCATGCCCATGTACGTCAATCACGATCAGGCCGCATTCATCAAATGGGGTAAAGAGCGCAATGTAAAAGTATCCATTTTAGGCCCGGCCGATTGGGATGTTCCGGCGCAAATCAACACGATTGAAGAAGTAATCGGCACAAAACCGACAGGTTTGCTCATCAACGGCACCGACCCCGCCATTGCGCAGGCTATTAATAAAGCAGTTGACGCGGGCATTCCGACGGTTGTTTATGATTCGGACATTCCCAACTCAAAGCGCCATGCATTTCTGGGAACGAACTGGTACGATATCGGTCAAATGCAGGGCGAAGAAATGGTAAAGCTTACCGGCGGAAAGGGTAAGATCGCGTACATGGGAATTTTGGGTTTATCCAATATGGAAGATGGCTTTCGCGGGCTTCTGGATGTTTTAAAAAAACATCCGAAAATGGAAGTTGTGGGAAAGTTTGATGACAAAGCCAATGTTGAGGAAGCCGCCAAAATCACTGCCGATCTCATTTCCGCGCATCCCGACCTGGCCGGAATTTGCGGTTTTGATTCCAACTCCGGCCCCGGTATTGCGTTGTCGGTAAAGGAAGCTGGTAAGGCCGGTAAAATCAAAATCACCACGGTCGATTGGGAACCGGAACACCTTAATCTCGTTCATGAGGGTGTTATTCAGTTGCTGGCAGGGCAAAAACGAGAGCTTTTCACCTGGTACGGAGCGGAATTTTTATACGATATGGTCCACAAAACCAACCGCCTCTCCGCCAACGACGCCAAAGCCGGCATCACCAGTTTGCCAACAACCGTCAATACGGGTTTAATTAAGATTACGAAGGAGAATGTGGGGTTGTTTTTGAAGAAATAAATCACACTCATTTCATTTCTGCCAACCTGTTAGGAATGTTAAAAAAAGCATCCCTTATTTCCTCATGAAATTCATTCTCATGGTGAACAAATAGCGAAGCATAACCTTCGTCCATAATTGTCAGGTTATATTTCTGTACCCGATTTCCAGACGCTGTATTTATTTTATGAAACCATTGATTAAACAACCGATTTCTACATTTCGCAAGATTATCGGCTGACTCGCAAATAATGATTATTGATTTGTCGGGGCTTTTACTAAAAAATTGAAGCAGGATTGTCAATACGGTGTCCATGATTCTCTCGTCATGGCTCTGACATAACACTTTTGACACACTGACACCCAAATATAAAGCTCCACGTTTTTCGCCGGCAGGCTCAAATGTGAAGCTCAGAATTTTGTCATTAAATTCAGGGTGTGTATTAAAATAACCTTCGGAATGTGTGAAATAGGCAATGTAAATTATTTTACATCTGGTGACAAACCAATATCGTTCGGAACCTTCGTTGACAATCTCATATGGGTTTAACCAGTTTAATCCCTCGTGCATGTATCTCTTCAATCGTTACTTTTCCTTGAAAATAGTCTGAGACAGCTCGCTGGTCGTCAAGCATTTTTTGGAACAGACTTGACTTGCCCGCCTTCTGCATACCATCAGCAACTTCTGCCACTTTCTTTTCAGCTGACTGTCTCATTGGGTAATATTAAGATGAGTATTAATGATTTAACAACAAATTTTACCTAAAAAATTATTGAAAACAAAGCTTTACATCGTCAATGTCTCAAAGGCTGAATACCATGGATAAACGGCTGATCATTACTCGACCAACGCCGCATCCTTAACCCTGTTCGCGTCGCCCCAGTCTGACAAGATGCGCAGGACGGGTTCCAAACTTTTCCCAAGATCGGTAAGCTGATATTCAACCCTTGGCGGGACCTCGGGGTAAACGGTGCGGCTGATGACGCCGTCGCTTTCGAGTTCGCGCAGTTGCAGGATGAGGATACGCTCGGAAACGGCGGGCATAGCCTTGCGGAGCTGGCTGTAACGCGTACTTCCTTTCAGCAATTTATATAGGATCGAAGGCTTCCAGCGGCCACCAATCAGGTCCAATGTGTAGGCCATGCCACAATTCCCATTGATCAGCAATTCGTTTTCGAGGTTCGTGGAGCTCGTTTTTCGCATAACTTACATTTATGTTAGTACTACACAATTTTGTTAGTATAATCAAAAGTAATAGTTGCTCGCTAGTTTTGCAAAAGTATTTAACAATTGAATCGCATGCAAAACTTGAAAAACAAAGTTGCTTTTGTGACTGGCGGAAGCCGGGGCATTGGCGCAGGAATCGTAAAACGGCTGGCTGCTGACGGAGCGAAAGTCGCCTTTACATATGTAAATGGTAGAGAAAAGGCAGATGCATTGGTTGCTGAGCTGGCCGAAAAGGGTTTCACAGTAATCGCGTTGCAGGCCAATAATGCGCAGGAAGGAGCCGTAACGGCGGCTATCGACGAAGCAATCGCTCATTTCGGGCAGCTTGATATTCTGGTGAACAGCGCGGGGATCTATGTCGGAAAACCATTTGAAGAGCACACTCTGGCGGATTACAACGAGATCATGGACATTAATGTCAAATCGGTATTTGAAGCTTGTCTGGCCGCTGCACGGAAAATGGAAAATAATGGCAGGATCATCACGATTGGCAGCAATATGGCCGAAAGATCGGCATCCGTGCAGTCCACGCTTTATTCCATGAGCAAGTCTGCGTTGGTTGGTTTCACCAAAGGTCTTTCAAGGGATTTGGGAGCAAAAGACATCACAGTTAACCTCATTCAACCCGGCCCGGTGGACACAGATATGAATCCATCCGACCCTGGTAACAATGAATCGTCTGATTTTCAGCGTAGTATGATGGCCATTCCACGCTACGGAAAGCCCGAGCACATTGCGGCAACAGTTGCTTTTTTGGCGGATCCCGACAATGGTTACACAACCGGGTCTATCATTACCATTGACGGAGGAACGCTTGCATAAGGGATTTTCGCTCGTTTTTTGATATTTTTAGCGCACATTGAAAGCTAGGAATTGGAAAAAACAGAAGAGCTATACAAGTTAATCCTGAACCACGCATCACAGCGGATCAATCTGACGGAAGAAGAACAGCGCTATTTTTGTTCTTTGTTAACCGTCCGGCATTTGCTTCCGAGGCAGTATCTGGTGCAGCAGGGCGACATTTGCAACCATGAAAGTTACGTTTGCAAGGGTTTTCTGCGCTCCTTTTACATGGATGAAAAAGGGAACGACCATACATTGCATTTTGCGTTTGAAGACTGGTGGATCACCGATTCTACCAGTTTTCTCATGCGCGTCCCGGCCACCCGCAACATTGTGGCTTTGGAGGCTTCTACATTGTTGCAGATTGATAAAGCCAGCCTTGATCAGCTTTACCTGGACATTCCGGTTTTTGAAAGATATTGGCGGATTATGGATGAAAAATCGGGAATAGCGCAGAACCAGCGCATACTGAACTCCATTTCAATGAGTGGTGCGGAGCGTTATGAAGCATTGATCCAAAAATATCCAAACCTCGAACAAAGGATGCCGCAGAAATACATTGCTTCGTATCTGGGCATTACGCCGGTGTTTCTGAGCCAGATCAGAAAGAGCCTGTCCCGCACTGATATTAAATAAGTTTAAGGCTTTTTATTAAATTAGTTATACGTCCATCCGTGGGGTGCGGCCATAGCTTTGTATTAAAAAAACAAGCTATGGAAAATTTAAAAAGCATCCTTTTTGAGCAAAATAAACTGCACGGAGGTCGTGCCTTGAACAACCGGCTCGTGGTTGCCCCGCTTACCAGAAAAAGCGCCACGGCAGAAGGCGTTCCCACACCGGAAATGGCCCAGTACTATGGCGCATTTGCAGAAGGCGGCTTTGGAATGATCATCTCAGAAGGCACGTATACCGACGAATTATTCAGCCAGTCGGACCTGAACCAGCCTGGCATTACCAATGAAGCGCAGATGCTGGGTTGGAAAAATGTTACGGAAAAAGTCCATCGTTACGATACAATTTTCATTAATCAGCTGATGCACGCAGGTGCGCTGGGGCAGTTGCGGGAGGAGAACATTGCGCCGTCCGCTGTGCAACCCGTAGGCGAGCGATCCACAGAATTGGGCGGTTCAACAGGGCCGTATCCGCTGCCTCAGGCCATGGACTACTCAGATTTCGAGGCCGTTAAAAATGGTTATGTGCGTGCGGCAACGTTGTCCCGCGAGGCAGGTTTTGACGGCATTGAGATCCACGCGGCGAATGGTTATCTGTTTGATCAATTCGTCACGGAGCATACCAATATCCGGACGGATCATTATGGCGGCAATGTGCGCAACCGGCTGCGGTTTTTGATGGAAGTTTACCAGGCAATCCGTGATGCATTGCCAGCAGATTTTATAATCGGCATCCGGTTATCCGAAAGCAAAGTAAATGATCTCAAATACAGGTGGCCCGGCGGCTCGAAAACCGCAACAGAAATATTTGAAGTTTTAAGCGAAATCCAGCCGCATTACTTTCACATTGCCTCCGAAGGCGGTTCTTGGAAAAGGGAAAGCCTCTATGCCGACGGATTGTCATCAACCGGAATTGCAAAAAAACTGACGCAAATTCCGATCATTGCCAACGGAGGGCTGCATGACATTGAACTGGCCGAATCGCTGATTGCGAGCGATCAAGCCGATTTAATTTCTATCGGCCGCGCCGCGATAGCCAATCCCGACTGGCCAAACCGCATTCGCAAAGGACAGGACACCATTCCTTTTTTCAAAGATCTGATCAAACCGAGCTTAACCTTAAAGCATACCGAGCGGGTTTTGAACCAATATATGCAGCAAACCGCGCCAGGGCTTTCGGCATGAGGATTAACGCAGGAAAACTGATCCGGTTGGAAGCAGTTCAGCTGCGGAAAACGACTGCTTATAACTGTTCTCGATTTTAGCAAGTTCCTTCGTTCTTTTCTGCGCTTTCAGGCTTTGGGCTAAGCCAATGCCAGACCAGCCGTTACCGGGATTCCACATGAGATCTTCTCTGTAAACTTTCTCCGCGACGGCTGGTTTATTCATTTTCAGCAAGTATGCGCCCAAAAACTGACGTGCTGGAATCGGCCAATCGTTCGGCTCGGTGTAGATCAGGCCGTCCTCAATCTCAATCGCTTTGTTGAGACTGGCGATAGTCTTATCATATTTTTTGTCATCAAAAGCGATCGCGGCTGTTAAGATTTCTCCGGCAATGTTTGCGATTGGTGTAAATGAATTAAAGGGAACGCGTCTCTTGGTCAGGATCGGGTCTTTGGCTTTTTCCAAAAGTGAGTTTAGTTCTGCTTTTGCCTTGTCGCCAGCGCCGGTATTTAGATAGGCTATTCCTCTTGCGAAATTGCGGAGCAGAACGGCATAGGTCCATTTTGTGTCTAATTTCGTGGTGTCATTCAATATTTCGTCCCATTTTCCCAGCCTGACCAAAGTCAATTCGGGCAGCATGAAAAGATATTGATCGTACGGATTTTCATAAGTCGGCGCCACCGTTTTTCTCAGTCGGTTCGCGGCATGCATGCCCGTTTTGTACAAGCCTGCACTCATGGCGCAATACGTCTGAACAGCAAAATAATGTGGGCTGTGCTTCACAAGGCTCAGGTTTTTAGCCAGAGAATCATATGTGAGCAAGGCCGCATCGGCCCGGTCATTCACATCCACGCCTTTCAGAAAAAGGCCATTTCGCTCGTATTCGTGACTGGACATATGCACCATATGCGCAACTCCGGGCAGCTGATCCCGTAATTTATCTGCATTAGGAAGCGCCACTTCCGGGTGCCGCGACGCTTCCGTTAAGTGGATGTGATAATGCAAAGCCGCCGGATGGTTCGGGTTTTCCTTCAAAACCGTTTCACAGAGCGTTACCACTTCATTCGTCCATGCTTTTGGTGTGCCATCATTATTCCAAAAATCCCACGCGTGAATGAGCATGGTTGCATCTACAAACAGCATTTTAATATCCTGATCCTCAGGGAACTGATTGATTAGCTCCCGCGTCTTGGCGACATACGTAATGTTAAGCGCCTTCCTGTCAGCGTCGGACGCGTCCTCGGAATAACGCTGGTTCATAACAGCGATCAGCGCTTGTTCTTTTTTATCTGCTGTGCCCGCAAACGCATTCATTTGCTTTAAAACGGCCGGGATATTTTCCGGCTTTTTATACAAATGGGCTGCATTGTAATAAGGTCCCATAGCCAATGCTTGTCCCCAGTAAGCCATCGCACATTCCGGTTCCAGGCGTGCCGCTTCCTGAAAAGATGCCAGCGATTCCTTCATATGATAACTATAATACATGCTCAGCCCCTGATTAAAATAAAACTGGACGCTGTCATTTTTGGTTGAGATCGGATAGGCATAATTTCCCCAGCCCGGCATGGCCGCAATGAATTTTCCGTCTGCTGCTGCCCGCACATTCAAATCGGGAACAGAGCCGCATAGGGCAATGCTGTTTGGTTCAAGGTTTTTTGTGTTAAAAAGATCAAGTGCGTTAAACCGCAGCAGGAGAGCGGCAATAACGATGACTGGAATCAACAGAAAAGAAAGGAATATGTTTTTCATTTAAAATGGAGAATGGGCTGGGACGGATCATTTAAATATAGAGCGTTTATTTCTTTTTTGATAATCAGGAAGGCATTTTGTGGTTGTTTGCACAGGCCGGAGCCGGAACTAGGATAAATTATTTCTTTGCAAGATCAGGCCGGCCAAATACTTCATTCTCCGGCCTGGTTTCTATCCACCACACTTTTTCGAGTTTCGGGTCATAGTAGCGGGCTAGCCTGCCTTTGAACAAAACCACTCGCCTAATCTCGTTTTTAGCCGGTTTAATGTTGCTTCCCACACCAAACACCTGCCTGAATCCGTCCAGAAAATAGGCGTCTTTGTCTAAAACCGAAATGTCAAATGCCGACAGATCCTTTATTTCAACATTGCCGGCTAACAAATGTGCTGGCGGGGCATCCTTATACAACGGGAATGTGAGATATTTCAGCTTCGCAAATGTGTGGTCACCTCCCCATTCTTTTGAAACTCTTGTATCGCTCAACAGAAACGGAGAGGACCTGAAAGCTTCATTAACTTCTTCATAAGTCGCCTTTTGGCCGTCCAGGTAGAGTTCGGTAACGCCTTCATAACCAACCAGTTCTTTGCTCCTGTCGAAATAACCGTTTTTGAATCTCGTAAGGACATTTTTTGGAAACGGGTGATATTTTTTAAAATCTGCTATCAGTTGAATTTCAGCACGATAAGTTGGCAAAAGACTGGTCAAATACTTCTTAACATTCTTATTAACCTGTTCTGATTCAGCTGTCTTAGGAAATTGTTGATGGTTCGGTGCATAGTAGAAACCTCTGACTGTCGAATCTTTTCTGGCAGATAAGAAACGCACGGAAACGCGTCCATAACCTGAATTGAAATCGCCTGCATGAAATTCGCTGACGAAATCGCGGTAATCCGGATGAAGGAGTTTGAGTGAATAAAGAAGCCTTCCGTTACCAGGGGCTGCGTTTAAATCGCTGTAATAATAACCGTCCCGATCTGTGCGTAAGGTTTTGACAACACTTCCTTTGGTGACCAGCTCTATCTGCGCATCCACAATTGGCTTTCTGGTTGCCGCGTCCAGGATAATCCCGGCGCAATAGCCGTAGCTGTCGTTCAGTTGCGCCAGATATGGCTGAGGTTTGCCGCCACCGTGCAGCACGAAAGGATTACCACTGATCATTTGCTGGCGATCCGGATCCGGCCGGAATGCAACGAGCATTGTGATGATCAATGGCGCCAGGAATAGAAATCGGGCTAGATAAATTTTCGGTGTCCTGGCCTTATTCATCATTATGATCCGTTGTTTCAGCGACGCGAAATTGAATTGGTTAGTCAGCCGATACTCGGGCACGCCGGTGACTTTCAGCAACAGATACTGATATTTTTTAATGTCGATATCATGCCTTAAAACCTGGTCGTCCGCAATGTATTCGAGGTTTTGCCGGATAGAATACCGGATCAGCCACGCAAACGGATTGTACCAGTTCAGAATGCAAAGGATCTCCGCCCAAATGTTGTCAAAAGTGTGTTTTTGCTGGACATGAACGTATTCGTGCAGGATAATTTTTTCCAGATCATCTTCGGAATGCAAGGTTGGATTGATAAAAACCGCCTTGCCAAATGAAAACGGAACGATCTCACGATCAACATGATATAGCATGATTCCATCGTCAGAAACAAGCTGCGCTTCCCTCTTTATACGGGCGTAAAAGTAGAAATTAAGGCAAAGCCGACCCGTCATCACAATGATCCCAAGCACAAACAGGATCAGGAGCCAATCAACTGGTTCTTCCGGCGCCGGTGAGCTGGCCAGCGCGGCTTCATCATATACCTGGCGTAAGAAGTGGTTGAGCCGTGGGACGCTATCGTCGATTCGCTGATAAGTCAATTTTCCCTCCGGCATAAGCCTGCTGACATCAATAAACGGAATAAAAAATGCCAGCATAGAATAGAGCAGCAGATACCAGCGGTTCCAGGTGTAAAACGTGAGCTTCCGCAGCACTACAAAATAGAAAACGTAAGCAACTGCCAGTCCGACGGACAGTTTGATGAGATAATCAGGCAATTCGGTCATCGCGGTGTTTGTTTAAAACCGACTATTTTTTACCTTCTATTAATCCAATGATCTCTTTTAAATCCTCCGTCGAAATCTTATTTTTCTTGACAAAAAAGCTCACCAGTTCCTTGTAAGAATCCTCGAAATAATCCTTGACAACGTTGCCCATAAACCGCTGTTTGTAAGCTTCTTCCGTAATCGCAGGCGCGTATTGATACGCATTTCCGATCAGGCGGCTCTGCAAATAGCCTTTCTTTTCCAGGTTTTTAACCGTCGAGGCGAGTGTGGTGTAAGGTGGCACGGCGCCGGTAAGGGCTGCCATAAAAGATTTGACGCTCCCTTCACCCGTTTTCCAGATCGCCTGCATGGCGTCCTCTTCCTGCTGCGTTAGTTTTTCCATATCTACGATGTTTTCGTAAATCTACGAATATGTCGTAGTAAATTCAAAGTCTTCCCTAATATTTTATATTTACCCCGATTATATCAAATTAACCCTTGATGGAAAAAGAGAATACTTTGTTTGGCGTGAAGGAAATTGCGAGAAGGGCCAATGTATCCACTGCCACCGTAGACCGCGTGCTGCACAACCGGACGGGGGTTTCGGAAAAGACGAAGAAGCGGATCAATGATATCATAAAGGAGCTGGATTATCAGCCCAACATTCTGGCGAGCAGGCTTGCATCTAAAAAAATTATTACGCTTGCCATTCTGATCCCCGAGGTTTCGGAGGAGACCGATTTCTGGGAAGCGCCATTGAACGGTGTTCGCAAGGCCGAGGCGGAAATCAAGCAATATGGCATTCAGACACTTATCTTTTTCTTCGACCTCAATAATAAAGATTCGTACGTTCAGAAAGCACGCGAAATCCTGGAACTGGATGTTCATGGCATTTTAATAGCGCCATCATTCGTGACAGAAACACAGGAATTTGCGAAGGAATGTAATCAGCGCAAAATTCCGTTCGTCTTCATTGACTCTGATATTCCCGAACTGAAAAGCCTTTCTTACATTGGCCCGCACTTGTATAAAAGCGGCTATGTAGGAGCGAAGCTGCTCACTTACAGGCTGCAACCGGACAAGAAAGTGCTGATTATCAACATTTCGAAGGAAATTGATAATTTCAATTATGAGGCCATTGAGGAAGGTTTCAGAGCTTATTTCTCCGACAACCAAAATCCAAACGAGATCGTCCGTATTGACATTCATGAGACTGATTACCAGTCTGTTGCACGCCACCTTACTTACGTTTTTCACCTTAATAAGGATATTGGCGCTGCATTTGTAACCAATTCACGCGTGAACACAGTCGCTTCTTTTCTCAAAAACAGCCATCGCACGGAAGTTTCGCTGATCGGGTATGATTTTGTGAAGGACAACGTGAAATATCTCGAAAACAATGTGATCGATTTCCTGATCTGTCACCGGCCCGAAGACCAGGCTTACCGCGGCATTATGGCGCTGTACCAAACCTTGGTCATGAATTCCAGCGTATCCAAATTAAGTTACATGCCTATTGACATTGTAACAAAAGAAAATTACGAATTCTATCAAAATTAGATGTGAATTGAAAGCCTTGGATATGCTTTCACGACTTTATTCCTTAGGAGAATAGCATTGTTCAATATTTCTTTTTTATATTTACGGGCACGTGCCCGTTACTTATTTTAATGTATATGAGGCCGTAATCCGAAACCTACAAAACACGGGAATTTTGAAAGACTCTATCCTGAAATGGCTGCGCTCGCTCGGGCCCGGAATGATCACTGCCGCGTTGGTCTTCGGGCCCAGTAAAATGACTATTACGTCCAAGTTGGGGGCGGTTTATGGCTATTCGCTCCTCTGGGTTGTAGTCGCGGCGATCCTCTTTATGGCCGTTTTTACAGCCATGTCTACGCGGATCGGGATTGCTACAAATGTGTCACTGCTTTCGTCGGTGAGGCAGAAGTGGGGGAAACCGGCTTCTGTTGCCATGGGAATTGGTGTTTTTCTTGTGAGCACATCATTTCAGGCGGGTAATTCCATTGGGGTAGGCATTTCAATCGGAGAACTTTATCATACTTCGCCTGTTCCCTGGATCATATTCTTCAATGTTGTCGGGATCAGCCTGCTATTTTTCCGGAGCTTTTATTCAGTGTTGGAAAAGACAATGATCTTCCTCATTTTCGTCATGTTATTCTGTTTTGTAACAACATTCTTTTGGGCAAAACCGGATGCTTCCCAGATTTTCAAGGGCTTCACAACACCGGTTATCCCGGAAGGTTCGCAAGGACTGATCATCGCATTTGTCGCTTCCTGCTTCTCGATTGTCGGTGCGCTTTATCAATGTTACCTCATTCAAGAGCGCATCCGCGTCAGGCCCGAGGTTAGGAATGGCAGGAATGACAGCACAACGGGGATCATTGTGCTTGGTGTCATGTGTGCGATTGTGATCATTTGTGCCGCCGCCATTCTCAATCCGAAAGGCATCGCTGTCAATTCTGCAACGGACATGGCCAAGGCGTTGGAGCCGCTTTTTGGGAACAACGCATCCACGCTTTTCCTGGTGGGATTGTTTGGTGCGGCATTTTCATCATTGATCGGCAATGCTTCCGTTGGCGGGACCTTGCTGGGTGATGCGCTGGGATTAGGAAGTAATTTCAGTGCAAAATCGGTGCGTTATCTGGTCGCGCTGGTCATGATTTTTGGTGCTGCGATTGCTGTCGCATTTGGAAAATTACCCTTGGAACTGATCGTTTTCGCGCAAAGCGTTACCATTTTCGTTGTCCCGTTCATTGGAACAGCCATTTATATGGTCGGTAATGATAAGCAGATCATGGGTGATCGGGTAAACAGCCCGCTTGTAAAAGTGGTTGCTGGCCTGGGCCTGGTCATCATTTTTTCGCTGGCGATCATTAATAGTAAAGAATTATTTTTCAACAATCCGCTTTTTAAATAATGACTGATTTCGAACTTTTGGAGGAAAAATGGCTGAGTCCATCCGATGTCCTGATTGAGGATATGAAACAGATAAACGGCGATATTCTGATCCTGGGAGCAGGCGGCAAGATCGGGCCGAGCATTGCGAAACTCGCAAAGCAAGCCATCGACCGTGCCGGGCTCGATAAGCGCGTCATTGGCGTTTCCCGGTTCAGCGATGAAGGATTGGCTGACGAGCTGAATGCGGCTGGTATTGAAACCATTGCAGCTAACATTTTGAATGATGCAGAGTTACAGGCTTTGCCGGAAGTTGAGAATGTTCTTTATCTGGCTGGAACCAAATTTGGCACGTCCAACAATGAGCCTTACACCTGGGCAATGAACACGTACTTGCCAGGACGGGTTGCCGAGAAATTCAAGAATTCCAAAATAGTCGTTTATTCCACGGGCAATGTGTATCCGTTTACAACGGTTGCTTCGGGCGGCGCTACCGAGGAGCTGCGGGCCGATCCGGTGGGCGAATATGGCCAGTCCTGCCTGGGTAGGGAGCGGCTGTTCCAATATTTCTCGTCGGTTCATGGTACGCCGCTGTTGATTTACAGGTTAAATTATGCCATTGATTTCAAATATGGCGTTTTGCTGGAAGTGGCAAAATCTGTTCTTGCGGGCAAACCTGTGGACTTGCGCACGGGCCACGTGAATGTGATATGGCAGGGTGATGCCAACGAAATGGCCATTCGCTCGCTGCTGCATTGCGAATCTCCATCGAAAATTTTGAACATTACAGGCCCGGAAACGGTTTCGCTTCGCTGGCTGGCCGCCGAGTTTGGACGTATATTCAATACCGAACCGCAGTTCGTGAATGAAGAGCAGCCGACTGCATTACTAAGCAATGCCGCGGAATCTTTCCGGCTATTTGGCTACCCGCGTACGACGTTGAAACAAATGATCGGAATTACTGCGCAATGGTTGCAGGAAGGAGGAAAGACGATTAATAAACCCACTCATTTCCAGGAGCGTAAGGGGCAGTTTTAATGGAGTTGGAATAAAAATCAAGAAGAAATGCTTAACATAGAAACCAGAAAACTGTTGTTTGACGGCACAGTAATTCCGGCGCATCCGCTGGCTTTGCGACAGGATTTGCAACTCGACGAGCCCAGACAGCGCGGGTTAACCAGATATTATATGGCGAGTCGGGCAGGAGGCGTGGCCATAGGCGTGCATACTACGCAATTCGAGATCCGCGACCCGGAAGTGAATTTGTATGAAACCGTGCTGCGGATCGCGGCTGAGGAAATTGAGCGGGCTGGTTTGGACAGACCTTTTATCAAAGTGGCAGGCATTGTAGGGCTTACGGACCAGGCGGTTATAGAGGCGAACATTGCTTTGAAATACGGCTATGACCTGGGTCTGGTCAGCATGGCAGCATTCAAAAATCAATCAGAGGCGGACATAATCGCGCACATTAAAACCATTGCTGAAATCATTCCGGTGTTTGGATTTTACCTGCAAGCGGCGATTGGTGGAAGGGTTTACTCTTATGATTTCTGGCAGCAGTTTGCCGAAATCCCAAATGTGCTTGCGATTAAAATTGCCGCTTTTAACCGCTATCAGACACTGGATGTGGTTCGGGCGGTTTGCAACAGTTCACGCGTCAATGACATTGCACTTTACACAGGCAACGACGACAACATTGTAGCCGATCTGATCACGCCTTACCGGTTTGAGGTCAATGGTGCAATCTTAGAAAAAACATTTGTCGGGGGCTTGCTGGGACATTGGGCCGTGTGGACGGAAACGGCTGTAAAAGTGCTGGCGGCGGCAAAGGATTTTGTCCAAAACAACCACGCAAATGCCTCTGGCATTCTACGCATGAACATTGAAGTAACGGATATGAATGCAGCCATTTTTGATCCGGCGCATAACTTTCACGGCTGCATTACGGGCGTTCATGAAGTGCTGAAACGGCAGGGATTAATGGCAGGGATCTGGACATTGAACCCGAACGAAACGCTTTCCCCCGGGCAGGCAGAGGAGATTACCCGCGTGACGCAAGCTTATCCGCATTTAGTTGATAATGAATTTGTTACAGCATTTTTAAAGCAACAGGTTAAAGCGGTTTAAGATAGTTCTTCAAACCATTTTTTGAAAACAGGCACACGCTCTTTGCTGATCAGAATCTGGTTTGCCGACGAGGGGGAAGTGCGGACGAGCAGCCTGCCGTTGAAATACAATTCGATTTCAGAAATACATTCCCTTGATATGATAAATTGACGGTTTGCCCGGAAAAAATTCGTGGTATCGAGCTGGTTTTCAAGTTCTTCGAGCGATTTGTCCACTACAAAATTCTTATCGTCGTGCAAAGTGGCGACCACGACGCCGTTTTTAATGGTTAACCATGCAAAATCTGAATCCTTCAATGGGATCAGCTTGTCGCGATAAGGCACCAGGAAGCTTCTGCGCGGACTTTTGCGGTTCAGGATCTGGGTGTGCATCAGCTCTTCCAGGTATTTCACTTTGCTGATCGCATTCTCCTCGTTAAGCTGATAATATTTTTCGAGACTGAATTGCAATGATTCCTGGCGGATGGGTTTCAGTAGATAATCAATGCTGTTGAGCTTGAAAGCGCGCATGGCGTATTCGTCGTGCGCGGTGGTGAAGACGACTGGGCAGCCGATGGAAATTTGTTCGAAAATCTGAAAGCAAGTGCCGTCGCCCAGCTGCACGTCCAGGAAAATCAGGTCGGGGACGGGGTTGCCGCTTAACCATTCAACCGCCGTTTCCACACTTTCCAGCACATTCAGGATTTCGGTTTTAGGGTCAATTTTTTGAATCAATTGCGTCAAATACTGGCCCGCCGGCTGCTCGTCTTCAATGATAAGGATTTTGGTCATGGAGCTTCAATCAAAGGGACTTTTACTGTAAAATGTTGCTCATCTTCTAGCAATAATGGTTTCTGGCCCGTCTGGATCTTGTATCGCTTGTCCAGGTTTTGCAGGCCTATACCCGTTCCGGGCGAGTTTTTCTTGTTGACGGAATTGGACACGGTGATTTGTTTTTCCTGCTCGTTCAGCCGAAGTTCGATCATCAGTATCTGATTGGAAGTGATCACATTGTGCTTGATCGCGTTCTCAATGAGTATTTGCAGGGACAGCGGAATGATGTACCAATTCCGGGCCGTTTCAATATCATGAAAACAGAACGCCAGCTTTCCCCCGAACCTCGCTTTATAAAGATCCAGGTAAGCGCGGGCAGCGTCCAGCTCGTCTTTGAGCAGGATCAGACTCTGGTTCTGAACTTTCAGGTTGTATCGCAGAATGTCCGAAAGGTCCAGCACAATGCGTTGCGCCAGGTCGGGATTGGTGGCGATTGAAATGTTTAGGATATTTAATGCATTGAACAAAAAGTGCGGGTTCAACTGGTTTTGCAATGCTTCCAGCTGCGCTTTGAGCTGCTCCCTTTTAAGCTGTTCATTTTCAAGTCCTATCTGGTGATTTTCCTGTGTCGTGAGCAAAAAATTCCGGAAGCCCAGAATGGCTAGCAATAGCAGAATATGATATAAATAATACACCACCCTGAAAATCAGCATATCCGAATTATCTGTGTCCAGCGCCAGTTTAAGCTGAAAAAGAATTTCGTTGATTCCCATAAAAAGCACGAACAGCAACAAAATTTGCACCCAGGTTTTCTGGCTGTTGAACCAGCTTGGAATGTTGTAGGTGTTTTGCAGGCAGACGTAGACGAATATCCACGAAAATTCGAAGCTGATAATGAACTGGATGCAAATGTCCAGCACACCCGAGCCAATATTGTCTTGGTCAAATAATGAAGTCCAGACAAAAATGAGACGCGGAATGGTGGCAAACAAGCTAAGTATGAAACAGAGACGCCAACCTAATGACATCCCGTTCCGATAATTCAAGTCGGGGTTCATGCCAGGCTTGTCAGGAATTTGCTATTTCTTGAAGTTTTTCCTGATGTGGAGTTCTTTTTTTGGATTAATGTCGCCACAGACTCAATAAGACCTATTTCTGCCTGCGTCCATTCCCTGTTGTTTAAAGTATCGTCCAGCCCGATGAAGCCTGTCCAGCCCACATTGCCCTGCACGGGAACCGCCAGCATGGATTGGGCATCCTGCTGACTAAACCACTGGATTTCTGCACCGGTCATGTTCGCAGAAGGTTCTAAAACCGGTTTTTTCGCATCAAATAATGCATTCCAACGGTTGAAGCCCGGAATTTTAATGGTCTTTCCTGTGTGTTTGACAGGCACGCCGGGCGCAGTGATCTCTATTTTTAAAGTCAGGTCCTGCGCATCTCCGGTTGCAGGCTGGTTTTTGATATACAAATAAATCCTGCTGAGGTCCATCACTTCCAGCAATAAGGAGAAAGCATTGGACAGTGAATTGGCCGCAAGCTCGTCTTCACATCGCGCCAGGACTTTTTTATAAAGCGATTCGTGGTTTTGATTATGCTGGGCAATCTTTTTCCGGGCGTTGTTTTTCCATTTTGCAAGGGTATTTTCCAGCGCGGGGATCCAGCCCAGTTTATTGGAACAATTGATATAATAACTCGTTTCTGTCACCGCAAGCACTCTTTCTGCCGTCACAGGGCAGTGTCCCTCCGTCATCACCAGGCATGGAAGCTGGCTCCCGAGCACATTGGCCAGATCGGTGATCTTGCCATCGGGAAGCAGGCAGTTGGAAATCAGTAAGTCGTACTTGGATTCATAAAATGCCTCAATGGCTGATTGTTTGGAAGCTACCTGCCGGATGCTGAACTTATAACCAGCATAGCCGAGAGAATCTTCGAGTAGTGCGAGATATTCTTTCTGAATGGCAACGATAAGGAGGTTTAGGGGTTTCATTGGGATAAACGTTTATTAGTTATTAAGAGAGTATATGCTGCTTCAATTAGGACGCTTCCGCTATTGGAAATGCGTCAGGATTTTATACCGATATTTGAATACCAGCCTGAGTGACAAGTGTATGTGATTTAAAGGATTGTACGTGGTCGGTTGCTTAATGTATGCGGTTCGCATGAAGTGGATACTGCGTTGCAATTATACAAATTAAAGTAGAAAGAATACTACCGGGAGAGCCTAAATAGCTATAAAAAAAACCGCTATTAAAATCTCACCCCGACGTCGACGGTTTGAAGTCGGGAATCAACAGGTTCACCTTTATTTTTTTCAGTTTCAATCAATATTTGAATCGTCTCGCGGCGGTTATGGGGATATTTATGGAACAAAAGGGACAAAGACACGAAATTATATTTCTTTTCCTTACTCTTTTTGCTTTCAAACTTAAATCCTTCGAATCGGTTAACTCTCAAAAAATGAACGCCAATAAAGTACTCTCCCGACGATATTTTTATCAGATTATGAACGGCATGAATGAGCAGGTTGCTCATGAGATCTTGTCGGACGATTTCGTTTTTACATTGCCTACACATCCCGAACCTTTCCACGGTCCGGACGGCTTCTTCGGACTTGTCAAAATGCTGCACGATTCCTTTCCTGACTTTTATCTCAACCCGCAGGAAATGGTTGCCGGCGGCGACTGGGTAGTAACCCGTTGGAAAGGCGGCGGCACGCACACAGGCGGACCTTTGCTAACGGTTAAGGGCAATGTGGAAGCAACAGGAAAATTTTTCGAAGTGGACGGCATAACCTGGCATACGATTAAGGATGGCAAGATTACCGAGTCGGTTGGTCATGAAGATACACTGGGTTTACTGCTTCAATTGGGGATTTTACCATCTGATAATGTACCGGAGAAAATTGATCTTGAACACAACCAAACACTTGCGACAAGATATTTTGAAGAAATCATGAACCAGGGAAATCTGGATGTGTTTGAAGAGATTCTGGATCCGAATTTTGCTTTTATAATTCCTACACAACCTGAGCCTATCGCCGGATTTCCGGCCTTCAAAAACTTCGTCTTGTATTTACGCAATGCTTTCCCGGACATTAAGTTTACAATCATGCGTCAGACGGGTGAAGGCAATAAGGTGGCAACCAGATGGAACATTGAAGGAACGCATATGGGCGAATTCCTTGGCGCTGCTCCCACAGGAAACCACGTGAAAGACTTTGGGATCGACATTTTCACCATTAAAAACGGCAAGATTTTCTCCGTTCACGTGAATGAAAATGATTTTGGTTTGATGCAGCAGTTAGGAGCGATCCCATCATGATGGCATTGGAAACAAATACGCCAGCGTTGTCAAAAACAGAAGCAAACAAAGCCATCGTCCGCCGTTACTGGTTTGACTTTTGGAATGAAAAAAATATCAATGTGCTCAATGAAATCGCGGTGGAAAATGTGACTTTTCATTTCCCGCCGGGTCAGGCACACCAGCCGCCCACATTGAAAAAGTGGTTCGAAACAGCGCTTGTCGCATTCCCGGACGTGCATTTCACATTGCACGACGAGCTTGCAGAAGGAGATAAAGTGGTTAGCCGCTGGTCATATGAAGCCACAAACACGGGCAACTTTTTGGGCAGGGAAACAACAAGCATAAGGGTTAGGGATCAGGGAATTGACATATTCCGCATTGAAAACGGGAAGATCGTTGAAATGTGGGTTGCTCAGGACAGTCTCGGTTTGTTGCAACAATTGAAAGTGATTCAATAAATGGAAAAAGTAGTTGTCCGTCATTACGTTAACAGAGGTGGGCAGCTTCCGGTGAAGCCGGTGATCATTGAAAATTTCGACACGGACACGGACGTGCTGATCATTGACGAGCCCGAGCTTTCCAGGAAAGACCTGATTTTTGAGCAGGAATCAAGTGATACATTGATCAGGCTGGCAGATTCTTTCATGATCCTGGCTGAACTGAAAAATGTCAATGCGATTGACCTTGATCCGGTTCCGTTTTTGAAAAGGTTTTATAAGGCATTGCAAGAGAATGAATTAGAAGAGCTTTTATCATTTCTTGCTGACAATGTTATTTGGGAAATGGGAGGCCCGCAGGACATTATGCCATGGGCAGGAAAGTGGGAAGGAAGGGCAGGATTAACCCGGTTTTTTGAATTACAAAAAGAAGGAATTGCTTTTGAAAAACTGATTCTAACCCGATTTGTAGCACAAGGAAACACAGTTGCCATCGTGCTGGAGGGAAGCGGGGAAACAAAATCAGGCGTGCCATTTTCGGGTGGCGTAGTGCATTGGGTGACAGTCAGGAATGGCAAGATCGCGCATTTACAATGTTATCGCGACACTTTTCCGATCATTGAAGCATTGCATGGCGGAAGGCCATTTACGGTGAGTGCAAATGCAGCTGGTTCTCAACATTATGTCAATGAGCCACTTGCAGCCGTCCGGACTGCGGACAGCATTGTGTTTGACGAAGCAGTTCTCGACAATGTAGCCGCAACCGTAAAATCAGCAAGGGCCATGTATGCCGCATTGCAGGGCCTGAAAGCAGAAGAAGTGAGAAAGGCGTTTGCATCCAATGTAGTGTGGCACATGTTCGGTCCGCCGGACATTATTGCCTGGTCGGGAGAACGCATAGGGCCGATTGCCGCTGTGGAATCAGCCAAACAGATCATCGAAACCATGCATTTTGAGCATTTCAAAGCGGTCAGGATGATTTACCAGGACAATGTTGCGGCTGTCTTAATCAACGAGCCGGGCGTTTCAAAAGCAACCGGATTGACGTTCCACACCAGCGTCGTCCACATTGTGGTCGTGAATGAAGACGGAAAAGTTGCCTCGATACATAATTATGTGAATACAGCATCTATCGCGGAAGCCTTTTTGGGCGGAAGACCTTATACAGTGAATTGAACAGCATATCAACCCTTAAAAAAAGAGAAAGCATGTCACTTACAGCAGAACAAAACAATGCGATTTGCGTAGAATTTTTCGAAACAGCCTGGAATACGGGTCTTGTGCGCGAAGATCTATTGGCATCCGACGCGATAGACCATTCACAAGTTGGCGGAAAAACGGTTTCAGAGCCAGGCTCAGCCAGTTTCAAAGGCATCGTGGGCATGTTCCGCGGCGCTATGCCGGATGCGAAGCTAAGCATTGAAGATCAGATATATGTAGCCGACAAAGTGGTGCACAGATGGAGACTGAACGGAACCGACACAGGCGGCGTAATGGGCATGCCGCCATCAGGAAAATCAATTACTCTGACTGGAACCACGACTGCCCGCATGAAAGACGGCAAGATCGCAGAGCGCTGGGCCAATGTGGACGAACTGGGTCTTTTGCAGCAGTTAGGCGTTGTGCCGCCACCTCCGGGAGCGACGGCTCCCGGAGCACATTAATAAATATTTGTAAACTCTCCTCTCATCATTAAAAGCCTCTAACCCGAATTTTTATGTCAAAGAAAGTACTCGCCATTTTATCGGAATACGGATATTGGGGCATTGAGCTGGTAGGACCGCTCGAAAAACTGGAAGAAGCCGGTTACACCGTTGATTTTATCACACCCAATGGCAAAAAGGCCGAAGCATTGCCACCAAGCTACGATACCACTTACGTAGATCCTCCACTAGGCGTGTGCGTTACAACGCAGCTTGCCGCCGACAAAGTGAATGCTTTTGAAGCGACAAACCGTTTGGCAAATACATTGAACCTGTCCGAAGTAATCCCTCAGCGTCCTTACTTCTCGACGCCGGACTTCCTTCGCGCATTTGAAAAATATTACAGCGACCTAAAAATCGCGCAGGACAAACTGACAGAAGAATACGACGCGGTTTTCCTCGTAGGCGGCAGCGGCCCGATCATTGACATGGTGAATAACCAGCGCGTCCATGATGTGATCCTTGCTTTTTACAAAAAACAAATGCCTGTTGCCGGAATCTGTTACGGCGTTGCGCCGTTGGTTTTTGCCCGTGATTTCAACGAACGCAATTCCATCATCAAAGGAAAACACGTTACAGGTCACTGCATTGAATACGATTACCACGACGGAACCGGCTTCCTGCACACAGATTTGAACATGGGGCCACCGCCATATGTGCTGGAATACATTCTTTCCGACGCCGTTGGCCCAGAAGGACAATATCATGGAAATTTTGGTAAAGAAACTTCCGTAATCGTTGACTATCCATTTATTACAGGCCGTTCATTGCAATGTTCATTCGAATTCGGAGAGCAGTTTGTGAATGTTCTGGACAAAGGCCTCACGCGTTATGGCTGGTAAAACCGGGAATCAGAAGATCATTGAACAATTCCTTGCGGATGGCATGGATTACATGTTCGGGAATCCCGGCACGGTGGAGCAAGGTTTCCTTGACGCACTGGCCGAGTATCCCGAGATGAAATATATCCTAACCTTGCAGGAAACGATTGCGGTCATGATGGGCGACGGTTATGCCCGCGCCACGCAGAAGCCTACATTGGTTCAGTTGCACAGTTCGCCCGGCATTGGCAATGCAGTGGGAGCTGTGTATCAAGCTAAAAGAGGTCATGCGCCGCTGGTTGTGATCGGCTCGGATGCGGGTGTGCAATACATGAATATGGATGCGCAAATGGCCAATGATCTCGTTGCAATGATGGCGCCTGTGACCAAATATGCAACCATGGCAACGTCATCTAAATCGTTGCTGCGGACCATTCGCAGGGCTGTGAAAATAGCCTCCACGCCTCCGATGGGGCCGGTTTATGTTTGCTTGCCAATGGACATTCTGGACGAGATTAATGATGAGCCCGTGTTTCCAAGCTGCATTCCGTCCACCCGCGTTGCACCTGCGCCTGAACTGATCGCGCAATCAGCAGAAATGTTGCTGGCTGCCGAGAAGCCAATGATCTTTGTCGGCGACGGCATTGCTTATTCCGATGCGATTCCTGAACTGACACGCGTTGCGGAGCTTTTGGGAGCAGAAGTTTATGGTGTAGAATTCGGTGATCTGGTAATGGACAACACGCATCCTTTGTATCAGGGCACAACTGGCCACATGTTCGGTTCTTACAGTCAGCCGATTACGATGAAAGGTGATGCCAATCTCATCGTCGGCACTTATATGTTGCCGGAGGTTTTTCCTGAATTGGGAGAAATTTATGCGCCGGAAGCAAAAGTGATCCATTTCGATCTCAATGCTTATGAGATTGCCAAAAATCACCGCGTTGATCTGGGCGTTGTGAGTGATCCCAAACTTTCGCTGGCCGCACTTGCTGAAAAAATTGAAGCATTGCAGACGTCGGAAAACAAGGCAAAAGCCGCGCAACGTATAAAGCAGATCGGTAATGCCAAAAAGGATAAAATCGCAGCAGAAAAAGAAGCGGATGACAAACATCAGGGCAAATCGCCACTGCAAATGTCGCAGTTCACAAAGGTGCTTGCTGAAAAGCTCAATCAGGATGAAACGATCATTTTTGATGAAGCATTGACAAGCTCAGCCGCTGTTAGCCGCTACATTCCACCGAAACTTGCCAAACAATACTTTTTCACACGTGGTGGATCGTTAGGCGTAGGCTTTCCAGGTGCTATCGGTGCCAAATTAGCCAATCCTGAAAAAACGGTGATTGGTTTCTCAGGCGACGGTGGGAGCATGTACACGATCCAAACATTATGGTCGGCGGTGCGGCATAACACGGGAGCCAAGTTTGTGGTTTGCAACAATGGTTCTTACAAGTTGCTGCAACTCAACATTGACCAATATTGGCAGGAACGCGAAATTCCGAAACACGATCATCCGCTGCCGTTTGACCTTTCCTTTCCTGCAATCCGGTTTGACCTGTTGGCGCAATCTCTGGGCGTGGAAGCGGTTAGGGTTGAAAAAGAAGAAGAAATTTTGCCCGCAATTGAAAGAATGCTGGCCGACGATAAGCCCTTTTTGATCGACCTGGTGCTGGAAGGCAACCATAAGGCAGATTGGGTAGAGATTAATTGTTCGCATTGACTTTAAGACCGTTAAACCCTCCCCATTTTCAAAATGGAACAACTAAGTTTTGATTACATCATTGTTGGAGCCGGAGCTGCCGGGAGCGTCTTGGCCAATCGGCTGAGCGCTGATCCGGAGACGCAAGTGCTGCTTATCGAGGCTGGAAACCGGGACAACGAGCCTGCCATTCACGATCCGGGAGGCTTTGTAAGCCTTTGGGAATCAGACATTGACTGGAAAATGCGTACAACGGAACAGCCGGGCCTCGGCGGGCGCACGATCATGATTAATCAGGGCAAAGTGCTGGGTGGCAGCACGTCTATTAATGCAATGATGTATGTAAGGGGCAATCCCGGCAACTTCGATCAATGGGAATCCATGGGTGCAAAAGGCTGGGGTTATGAAGCCGTTTTGCCTTATTTTAAAAAATCAGAAAACTCTGAAAATGGCGCTTCTGACTTTCATGCAGTAGGCGGCGAGCTTAGCATCCGCGACTGTCCGGACGAAGTGATGCGTTCTGAACATTTTTTGGTCGGGGCAACAGAGCTTGGTTATGACGGCCCAAACTGGGATTACAACGGTGCACGCCAGGAAAACGGCGCTGGATTGTTGCAATTTCATATTGATAAAAATGACAAGCGCGACAGCGGGGCTTCGGCATTTCTGCATTCGGTTTCACAAAGAAAAAATCTGACAGTTTTTACCAATGTCTTGGTTTCCAATATTTTGATTGTGGATAAAAACGCAATTGGCGTAGAATACATTACGAACATTGGCACCACAGAGCAAGTTTTTTGCAATAAGGAAGTCATCATTTCGGCCGGTGCATTAAACTCGCCAAAATTATTGCTTCTGTCGGGCATTGGGCCAAAGGAAGAGCTTGAAGAAGCGGGCATTCCCGTTGTTGCTGATTTGCCAGGTGTTGGAAAAAATTTGCAGGATCATTTGCAGTTGCCCATGATTTTCAGATCAAAAATTCCAATGCCCAATACAACGCTTCTGACTGGTAATGCGCTGTTTGTCAATACCAAAGAAGACAATGGCGTTGTTGATCTGCAAATCAATTTCACCCCAAGTTTACCAGGACCATTGGCTCCGGTGCTTCCGGATTTGGGCGGTCCTGTCTGCATTTTCCTGCCCATTCTTGTCCAGCCTCAAAGCAGGGGAGAAGTGAAGTTGCACTCCAGCAATCCAATGGATTTGCCTTTGATCAACCCCAATTATTTGCAGGAAGACGCCGATGTAGCAGTGTTATCCAAGGCCGTTGCGTTGGTTCGAAAACTTGCAAACACACAGAAATTTTCTGAATTGAACGGTGGAGAAATGGTGCCTGGCGCAGATGCGGACATTGAAGCATTCGTCAGAAGCCAGGCCACAACAATCTGGCATCCAGCCGGAACTTGCAAAATGGGAACGGATGCAATGGCAGTCGTTGACCCGGAATTGAGAGTGCACGGCATTCAAAATCTGCGCATTGCAGATGCTTCGGTTATGCCGACTGTAACGAGTGGGAACACCGTTGCGGCCTGCTTCATGATCGGGGAAAAAGCGGCTGATATGATCCTGGCGGAGCATGCAGTTGCAGTTTTGGCAAAAAGTTTAACCAATTGATATTCCAATTATTAACCTAAATAAAACACAATGTTAACGCAGGAAGCAATTAAAGCACTGGCTCTTGACTGGTATAAAAAGCTGGATGTTCACGTCCCGATGGTTGAAGTATTGCCGCTGCTGGCTGATGCGGAACTGGAAATGGTTTTCCCTGAAGCGACAGTTTACGGTTACGCCGGATTTGAAGGCTGGTTTCAGCGCGTGATCCGCATTTTCTTCGACGAAGTGCACACCGTTAAGGTGGTAGAGCCGGTCATTAATGGCAACACGGCGGTGGTAAAAGTGGTCGTGCAATGGGAAGCCAGCGTTTGGAATGCGCCCGAGCCTTTCAGCAAACGCATCAAATGTGACGCTTTTCAAACTTGGGAAGTAAAACTGACCGACGCTGGAAAAGTGGTCATCACCAAATACATTGTCGACGGACTCGAATATCACGAAGGTTCTGCGACGCTCTAAATCAGGTTATTAACCCTTCTCTATTTTTATAAAATCATGAAAAATGTACCGGATACGAAGCTGGGCAGAATGTACAAGGAACACATTCAACACATCCTCGACAAGAACATTGACGCCCTGCTCGACCAATATACAGACGACGCAACGCTGATCAGCAGCTTCTCTAAATCGCCAGTTATCTACAAAGGCCGCGACCAGGTCAATGAGCACATGCAAGGTATTCTGGGCATCGACGGACTGGAAACGGACATTGTTTTCTGGGCTGAAACAGAGAATCCGGAAACATTGATGATCACTGAACAGATCACGATGACAGTAGGCGGAGAGAAAAGTGAAATGCGTTTTGCGGACAGCTGGGTGCTGCAAGATGGAAAAATTGCGATTCATTTTGCCGGAATGGTCCAGCATCCGGACGGAACATTAGCCTAATTTAAAATAACCCCTAATCCCTTTGACCATGAAACTGGCAGGAAAAAAGATCGGTGTGCTGTTGGAAGCCGATTATTTTGAGAACGAAATATTCTATTACAAATTCCGCTTTCCCGAAGAAGGCGCTGAGCTGCATTTTCTGACAAGGTTATGGGGACAGGATAAACTCACCTTTCTCGGCCACGAATATCGCGCGCCGATGGACGTGTGGGAGACATTTGAAAATATGAGCGACGAAGAATTGCGCACTTACGACGCCATTATAGTGCCTTCGGGCATGGTTTCGGACCGGTTGCGCTACACCGAAGACGTGGAGAAAATCCCGCCGGCAACCGAATTCCTGAAACGTGTTTTCGCAGAACCAGGCATTCTGAAAGGCATTATTTGTCACGGATTATGGCTTACCGCGCCAGCCACCGAGCTCGTTCGCGGCCGTAAATTGGTTTGCCATAATAACCTAATCGGCGACGCCAAGGCTTACGGAGCTATTTACACCAATGAAGATGTGGTTGTTGACGGCGATCTGATCACCGGACGCTCTGGCGGACACGCGCATTTGTTTGCCAAAAAAATTATTGAAACCCTGTCAGCAGCTAACCCAAATTAATATGAGCGCGACATTTTTCCACCTGGCACTTACCGTAAAAAACCTCGCCAAGTTCGAGGATTTTTACTCCAAATATTTCGGGTTCCGCAGGGCAAGGGTGATCAGTCTGGGCGACGACGCCGAGCTGGTTTTCTTGAAAAACGATGACAACATCTATCTCGAAATCTTCCCGCCCGAAGAAGACCGCCCTTACCCCATGTCCGAAGCCGACGGCCCGCATTATCCTGGCCTAAGGCACATTGCATTCTCGGTAGACGACATAGATGCAATGGTCGAAAGCATGGGAGACGACGCCGTAATAACACTCGGCCCACTACATTTTGACGACGTAATTGAAGGCTGGAAAACCGTCTGGCTCAAAGACCCGGAAGGAAATATTATCGAAATCACCCAGGGCTATCGGGATCAGGAAGACTTGGCTTAATAAACTCTCAAACACCTTTACCAACTAACGCATGAATATTAATTTCACTTTTTCGGATACCATTGCGGGTTATATCACGGGATATAATGCAGAGGAACGCTGGTTTACCGTGGAAACGTCGGACAAGCGTCCTTTCAAGATCAATCTGATCGCTTCCACTTATGCGCGCGGCGTGCAGAACCTGACAGAAGGTTGGCAGGATCCGGGCGACATTGCGCCGTTTTTGTCAACAAACGGACAATATGTTTTCGCTTACGGAACATTCTATCCCAATGCTGGCGCGGAGGAAACAACATTTGAAGCGCAGCAATTGATTTTCCCGGGTAAGGAGCCAAAAGCTTATCGCCACGAGGAGCAGAATTACTGGATCACGCAGATCAGTTCTATTGCTTCCAGCTATCTGAAATGGCAGTTTGATTATCCGAAAGAGGAGATCAACTATAAAAATTACCGCACAATGCTCCATTTGGGAGGTTCCAAAAAAGGAGATTATTTGCAGGAAACAGACACAATTTCCAGAATGGTTTACGGATTTGCATCCGCATATCTTTTGACCGGAAAAGACGAATTCCTGGAAGGTGCAGAGCTTGGAACAGAATATCTACGCGACCACATGCGCTTTTTTGACCAGGACGATGACCTTGTTTACTGGTATCACGGCTTGAAAGTGGAAGGCCAGAAAGAAACCAAGTTGCTGACTTCGGAATTTGGCGATGATCTGGACTCGCTTCCTATGTACGAGCAGATCTACGCACTCGCAGGCCCCACGCAAACCTACCGCATCACGGGCGATCAGCGCATCCGCGATGACATTGACAAGACCATTGATTTGTTTGAAAAATACTTCAAAGATCCCAATGGCGTGGGTTACTATTCCCACTTGCACCCGATCACATTGGATGCGCACGAGGAATCGTTGGCACATAATAAAGCCCGTAAAAACTGGAACTCTGTGGGTGACCACGCACCGGCTTACCTGATCAACCTCTGGCTGGCAAGCGGCGAGCAAAAGCATGCTGATTTCTTGGAATACACTTTTGACACCATTACCAAATATTTCCCTGATTACGAAAACAGTCCGTTTGTTCAGGAGAAATTCTTCGAAGATTGGAGCAAAGACCAAACCTGGGGATGGCAGCAAAACCGTGCAGTAGTAGGACACAACCTCAAAATCGCATGGAATTTGATCCGTCAGCAATCACTGACGCCAAAAGAGGAATATCTGGAATTTGCCAAAAAAATCGCTGAACTCATGCCGGCCGCTGGCTCGGATCAGCAGCGCGGAGGTTGGTATGACGTGGTGGAACGCGTTCAGAAAACGGGCGACAAGCACCAGTTTGTATGGCACGACCGCAAAGCCTGGTGGCAGCAGGAGCAGGCAATTCTTGCTTACCTGATCATGTACGGGGTTTTGGGAGATAAAGAATACGAAAAACAAGCGCGCGAGGCGGCAGCATTTTACAATGCATTCTTCCTGGATAATGACGATGGCGGCGTGTATTTCAATGTGTTGGGCAATGGTATGCCGTATCTTTTGGGAACAGAGCGTTTCAAGGGAAGCCACTCCATGAGTGCATATCACAGCACAGAACTTTGCTATCTGTCAGCAGTTTATATCAATTTGCTTATCACCAAGCAGCCAACTTATTTCTACTTTAAGCCTTATCCAAACGGGTGGAAGGACAACATTCTGCGCGTGTCGCCAGATATTTTGCCTCCGGGAAGCGTGTATATCAGCGAGGTTTTCATTGACGATCAGCCTTATACAGATTTCGATGCCTATGCATTAACCGTGAAACTTCCTGAAACAGAGGAACGCATCCGCGTGAAAGTGCAGATCAGTTCGGCCAAGTAATTTGAACCACATTAAGAAACTATTCAGATGAAAGTTACCATTACGGATCAGGAAGAAATTACGGTTGTTGAGGTTTCCGGCGATATTGACAGCAAAACGGCGCCGGAATTTGAAAGAAACGCAAAGTTGGCGATGGACAAAAGCAAGCACATTGTGATTGACCTTACCGACGTGGGTTTCATGTCCAGCGCCGGTTTGCGCGTGCTGCTGATGGTTTACCGGAATATCCGGTCCCAGGAAGGCAAAGTGGTGCTGGTGGGCGTTTCGGAGGAGATCCAGGACGTGATGTCGACGACGGGCTTTATCAACTTTTTTACCATTGTTGAAAAACCGGAAGATGGAGTTGCATTCTTAAAACAAGACTAATCCATGGCAACAGATATCAGGATTGATTACTATCCGACGCACGAGCAGCAGGGGATCAAGTTCAGACGCGGACATGCGCTGCCATTTGGCGCAACCATGGTTCCCAACGGGATCAATTTCAGCATTTATTCCAGCGAAGCCATCGACTGTACGCTTGTATTGTTCGAAAGGGGCGAAGCGGAACCTTTTGCCGAGATCCGTTTTCCGGAAGAATTCAGAACGGGCAATGTGTATTCCATGATCGTTTTCGATCTGGATTACGAGCGCCTGGAATATGGTTACCGCATGGACGGCCCCTTCAAACCCGAAGAAGGTCATCGTTTTGACAAAAGCATTATTCTCAGCGATCCCTACGCCAAAGCCATTGGCGGACGGGATTCCTGGTTGGCCAAGCCGAATTGGGATAACATTTACCCGTATCGATCACGCCTCGTTTTCGAGGATTTTGACTGGGAAAATGACCACCCGCTCGAAACGCCGATTGAGGATCTGGTCATTTACGAAATGCACGTGCGCGGCTTTACGCAGCATCCATCATCCAATGTTAAAAACCCGGGCACATTTGCAGCCATTCGCAGCAAGATCGCTTACCTTAAAGAGCTGGGCATCAACTGCGTAGAGCTTATGCCGATCTATGAGTTTGATGAATGGGAAAACAGCAAGGAAAACCCGGTTACGGGCGGTTTGATCGTCAATTTCTGGGGTTATAGCACGGTTAATTTCTTCTCGCCAAAGGCAGGTTATGCTGCCACGGGGAAGTTTGGGATGCAGGTGGATGAGCTGAAAACGTTGGTTAAAGAACTGCACAAAAACGGCATTGAAGTGATGCTGGATGTGGTTTTCAATCACACAGCAGAAGGCGATCACCGTGGCCACACGATCTCGTTCAGGGGGATTGATAACAAAACTTATTACATGCTTACGCCTGAGGGTTATTATTTCAATTTCTCGGGAACCGGCAACACATTGAATTGCAACAATCCGGTGGTGCGGAACATGGTTCTGGACTGTCTGCGTTACTGGGCAGCCGATTACCACATTGACGGTTTCCGTTTCGACCTCGCCGCCATCCTCGGCCGCGATCAGAACGGAGCGCCGTTAAGCAATCCACCCCTTTTGGAATCCCTTGCATATGACCCGATTCTGGCCAAATGCAAGCTGGTAGCCGAAGCATGGGATGCTGGCGGATTGTATCAGGTCGGTTCATTCCCCGCTTACGGACGCTGGGCAGAATGGAACGGAAAATACCGCGATTCGATCCGCAAATTCCTGAAAGGCGACGAAGGTTTGGTTGGAGAAATCGCGCAATGCATTCAGGGATGGCCTGATTTGTATTATTACCGCGGTCCAACGGCCAGCATCAACTTCATCGCCTGCCACGACGGTTTTACCCTATATGACCTCTTCGCTTACAATGAAAAACACAACGAAGCGAATGGAGAGAATAACAATGATGGTGGTAATGATAACCATTCATGGAATTGTGGGGTGGAAGGTGAAACGGATGATGCGTTCGTTAATCAGCTGCGTCACAAGCAGATAAAGAATGCGTTATCGATCCTGATGGTAAGTCAGGGCGTTCCTATGATCCTGTCGGGCGATGAAGTGGGGGTTACCAAGTCGGGAAACAACAACACCTATTGCCACGACAACGAGCTCAACTGGCTGGATTGGAGCCTGATGGAGAAAAATTCGGACATCTTTTACTTTGCGCAGCGCATTACGAGATTCCGTCGTGCACATCCGGTACTCAGGAGCAGGACGCATTTCCAGCACAAAGACTACGTAGGCAGCGGATTCGCGGACATTACATTCCACGGAACCCAGGCCTGGCACCCCGACTTTTCAAGCAGCAGCCGTTGCATCGCATTCATGCTCGACGGTGCGCACGCCAAAAGCGGAACCATCCAGGACGACTCCATCTACATCGCAATGAACTCACATTACGACGCATTGTACTACGAACTCCCACCGCTTCCGAATGGTAAAACCTGGCATCTGGCTGTGAACACGGACATGCCGTCCGGTGAAGACATCTATGACATTGCTAAGGAGCCGAAATTGGAAGATCAAGGGAGGTTTTTGGTAGGGGGGAGAGCGACGGTGATATTGGTTGGGAAGTAACATTATTTAAAACATCAAAAAACATTAACATCATGGCTTTTCAAATAGAATCTCTAATACAAGACCAGGTGGCTACTTTTATGCTGCATGGCGAGCTGGACTCACTTTCGGCGCGGGTTTTTCAGACAGAAATTGAGAAAATCGCTAATCAGCCCATTGATTCATTGGTGCTTGATATGGAGGATCTTAACTTTATGTCATCCGCCGGGCTGCGGGTTTTGATTTATTCAAAGCAGAAAATCGGTCCGAAATTATCCATTTACATTGTGAGACCACAGGAGCTGATCGTAGACACGCTTACCAAAACCGGTCTGCAGCACAGCGTAACAATTGTTGATCAATATCCAGTTTAACATCCGGCATAATGGAATCGAAAAGTTTTCCCGGCACTGTTGATGCTCTCGATGCGCTTCGGGAATACATTGGTGAGCTCTCGCAGCAGGCTGGTTTGGCCAAAAAACCAACTTACAGCCTCAAACTGGCGGTGGACGAAATTGCGACAAACATCATTTTGTACGGTTATCAGGAACCGGGCATTGAAGCTGACTTTCAGGTTCTAAGCGAGATCACGAATGACAAACTGGTCGTGATCCTGGAAGACATTGCCGCACCGTTTGACCCGTTGGCGAAAGAGCTGCCCAATGCGCAGGATTTGACGCTTTCGCTGGAAGAACGCGGCATTGGCGGCCTGGGGATTTTCCTGACGATCAATGGTGTCGATGAGTTTTCCTATGAATATGCCGATGGAAAAAACCGAAACAAATTTGTAATGAAAATTGCCGCAACCTAAAATATATGGTTGAAAATTCTACTGTTTCCAATCCATTTCCGGGCCTCAGGAGTTATGATTATGAAGATCATGCACTGTTCTTCGGCAGGGACGCGCACATCCGGGAGTTGAAAAACAAACTCCTGGATGGGCGCTTTCTTGCGTTGATCGGCTCCTCGGGAAGTGGTAAATCTTCGTTGATTAAGGCCGGGCTTATTCCTTCATTGGAAGAAGGCGACGCGGCAAACCGCTGGAAAGTGATCATTTTCCGGCCGGGTGGAAATCCGGTCCGCAATTTTGTGGATGCGGTGAAAGCGGCGCTGCGGGAGGACGATCCGATCTGGGATAGTCGCGATCCGTTGTCGCTTGAAAAAGAGCTTATCAACGATACTAAAGTAGCATTGTCATTGCTTTCAGCTGCACGGGGTCAGAAAATTCTGCTGGTTATAGACCAGTTTGAAGAGCTGTTCCGCTATGAACTTTCAGAAGACTTTGCGGGCAAAGAAAGGACTAACACCTTCGTAAAACTGCTCCTGACGCTCATCAACCAGCGCGAGCTTCCCGTGCACGCTGTCATCACCATGCGTTCGGATTATCTAGACCATTGCACGGAGTTTAACGGGTTGACCGAGGTCATCAACAGGGGTTATTATCTCCTTCCCAAAATGAACGCGGAGGAAGTGAAGCAGGTCATTGTCGGTCCCGTCGAATCCGCAGGCGCTAGCATTGAGCCCGAACTCGTTGCCGGATTGTTGAAAGAGCTTGCTGAAAATCCTGATTTCCTGCCGATTCTGCAACACGCGTTAATGCGCACCTGGGATCGCTGGAAATCAACCAAACCATTTTCTTCACCTGTTTCCCGGGCTGACTATGAAGCGATTGGCACCATGCAGGAGTCGATCACGATGCACGCGGAGGAGATTTACACGCAGCGGCTGGATGAAAAAAGACGGAATGCGGCAGCCAAACTTTTCAAATCACTCATTGTCCTGGGCCCTAGCGACACATCATCGTTGCACCCGACTGTTTTGCGCGAAATTATTCAGATCACAGGCATCCCCGATTATCTGCTGATCGATGTAATCATGGTTTTCAGGGAAAACGGCGTTTCCATTTTAACACCGAAACCGGGCGTAAAAATCGATCACGACTCTATTATTGATGTTTCCGTTGAAAAAGTGCTCACTTTCTGGGAGCGATGCAGGAAGTGGATTGAGGAAGAACTCGAATCCGCAAAACTTTACAAACAACTCAGTTACTCGGCCTCGCTTTATCAGGAAGGACGCACCGGACTTTGGGTTAATCCTGAATTGCAACTAGGGCTTAAATGGCTGAAAGAAAGCGAGCCAACATTGGAATGGGCGCAGCGTTACGACCCGTTTTTTGAGCGTGCAACAAATTATTTAGATTATAGTAAAAAACAATACGAGCTTGAAGTAAGGCAAAAAGAAGATCGTCAGAAACGCGAGCTGCGCAAAGCAAGAATATTCGCTTCCGTGCTGGGAATCAGCTCATTGGTTTCATTATTATTCCTGATCGTCGCGCTGGTGTTGCGTACCCAGGCGCAGCAGAGTGAGAAAACGGCATTGGAAAAAGAAAGTCTGGCATTGGAAGAACGGAAACGTGCTGAGGATCAGACGCGTGAAGCCATTTCACAAAAGAAAATCGCAGAACAACAAGGCACATTTGCCGAGCTGCAAAAGACATTAACCGAAGAGCAAAAAGGCATTGCGGTAAGGGAACAGGAAAAGGCAGTGAAAGAAAGCATTGCTGCGAAAATCGCCAAACAAATTGCTGAGGAACAGAAGATTCAGGCTGATAATGCAAGAAAAGCGGCGGTAGAATCTCAAAAACAAACAGAAATCCAAAAAGAATATGCGGTAAGCGCGCAAAGGGAATCGGACCGCCAGAAAGTGTATGCACAATCGGCTCAGAAAGAAGCGGAAAGTTCCAGAAATGATGCATTGAAACAGCGCTCCAAAGCAGTGGCGCGTTTCATCGCGATCCAGTCCTTTCAAATGCCTGCGGGCGATGAGCTGACTGCATTACTGGCACTAAAAGCTTATGATTTTAATATAAAAAATGGCGGGGAACGGGAAAACCCGGATATTTTCAATGCACTGTCCAAAGCCGCGGGGGCCAAGGCAACATTGATCGCGCATAACGACATTGTACGCGTAGTTGCCGAGCCGCAAGCCGGCAATTCGCTTTTTGCTACTGCGGGCGACGATGGCGTGGTGAGTCTCTGGAATTATCTCACGCCTGCGGTCAAACCGGTTTTGTTCCGCAATCCAAAGCAGACGTTCAAAAGCATTCGGTCCGTGGCTTTTATGCCAGATGGAAAGACATTTTTTACAGGTTCTTCCAATGGCCAGATCGTACGCTGGGACAATTTTACGCCCGGCACGCCGCCAGCCAAAACCATCATTGGGCATGACGGAATCGTGTTTGCCATGGCGGTTAAAAACATAAACAACAAGCCGCATTTGGTCTCGGTCAGTTCCTCGGGCCAGATAAGGCTTTGGGACGTGAGTGACAAGAAACTGGAAGTCCTGAAAAATGCGAATCTCGGCACCGAGATCGCATCGGTCGAAATACTGGCGGACGGCCGTTTTATGTTTCTGGCAACCGGAACTGGCAAATTAATGCGCATTGATCTTACGAAGCTGGATACAAAACCCACGGAATTTACCCTGCCAAACCTGCGCGGCAGACTGATCTCTATGGCATTCACGCCGGATCAGAAACATCTGTACTTGGGCACGAGCTCGGGAATGCTTTATAATGTACGAATGAACAATAATGAGCCCGTTCCAAACTCACTGAACGGCACGCAGGGAACACACACATCGGGCATTACGAGCATTGCATTCGCACCAGACGGAAGCCGCATTGCAACGGCTTGCTATGACTGGAAAATCCGCGTTTGGAATGCAAAAGAGGATATTTCAAAACAACAGCCGGTGTTATTGAGCGATTTTGATTACTGGGTGATGGATATTCAATTCACGCGTGACGGCAATAAATTACTGGCTGCGGGAGCGGACAAAACTGTCCGGATCTGGGACATTAACTCAGCCGATTTATTTGCCGAAGTTTCCAAAAAAGTAAAGCGAGAACTGACCGAGGAAGAGTGGGACCAATACATCGGAAAGGATATTCCTTACGAAAAACTGTCCCGGAACATCAGATAGTATGAAAAGAATTTTACAAATATTGATCATCCTAACCCTCGCTAGCGCGGGCACGGACGCATTTGCGCAGGAGGACTGCGACGCGTCCGTGATCATTCCCGAGGCGGACAGAAAATACCGCACGGGCAATTTTGACGAGGTTTTTCAGACCTTGAACCCTTGCCTGAAAACCAAGTTTTCGCCCAACGCGCAGGTGCAGGCTTACAAGATTATTGCATTAACTTACCTCGCGCTCGACTCGTTGCCGCAGGCCGCTATTGCAGTTCGAAATTTATTGGTAGCCAATCAAAATTACGAGCCGGAGTTTTCCGCATTGCCTCAGTTCAAAGATCTGGTTGCCCAGCAGCGCGACCTGATGGACCGCATTATCCAGATCACTTCCGTTTCCAAAAAAGCTGAAAACCTGCTCCAAGTTCCTGCGACGGTGACCGTTTTGACCCAAACAGACATTGTAAAAAGGGGTTATAAAGACCTGACCCAAATGCTGAATGACATTCCCGGCTTTGATGTGATCCGGGGGAATGGGCCTTCCTATGTGACATTTTATCAGCGCGGTTACCGCTCCACTTCCAACGACCGCACCATTCTGCTGGTGGACGGCGTGGAGGAAAACGATTTGAATTCAGACAACATTCCCATTTCCAGACAATATTCGCTATCCGATATCGAGCGCGTAGAAGTGATCTACGGTCCTGCCTCCACCATGTATGGCGCCAATGCTTTTATGGGGGTTATTAATCTCATTACCAAGCGGTTCCTGGATCGCGAGATGCCGGAGGGCAAGAAAATGGTCGTCTCTGCAAATGGTCAGGTTCGCTATGGATCATTGAATACAAAACTCGTGGATGGCGTCGTGACAGTTCGGACGAAGGACGTTGCGGTGTCTGTTACATCCCGCTATTTCTCGTCCAATGAGCTGGATTACAGCAAATATCCGGAATGGAACTATGACCCCAGAACAGCAGAAAATTATCCTGCGCAACAAAATGTTAACGGCACAGCAGCACAGACATACATTACCAACAACAAACTCACAACGCTTTTTCCAAACAATGATTTATATCAAATTGGCTACGATGCAAGTGGTGCTGCTAATGCGCTGAGTCTTACCAATGCAGGAAAAGCAAAGGCTGCTCAGTTGGATAATGTGAATTTATTCCAGGCCAATGTGAACGGGAGTCAGGTTGGTTTCAACGATGATTCCAAAAACTTTTACATCCGTGCCAAAATCGAGTTCAAGGATTTCATGATCTCGCTCATGAGCTGGAAAACGGATGAAGGCGCAACGCCCTGGTATACCAATCGTTCGCGGATTGTAACGCCCGAACTCTCACGCTGGGTGGCCAATAACAAGGCGTTTTCATTGACCTACAATAAATTTATCTCGGAAAAGGTCCAGATCATGAACCTGACTTCCTATCGGCTTCACGAGCTGAATGGAGCGACCAACTTGCCCACTTATCGCGGTTATTTCAATGGAAGTTACGGCATTATCGACCTGCTGAACGAGCGCAAGCCAACTTACTCAATCCCTTACTGGTATCGCGTTTCCAACCAGTTGCGTAACGAGTTCCGCGTGTTGCTCACGCCATTGCCCAAGCTCGACATTAACAGCGGCATTGAAATCCGGAACAGCATTATCCAGGCCAATTACATCACAGCCCAGACAGAAAATGCAGACGAGACGGGTCGCCCGGATTCCACGCTGGCGGGCGGCGATAATTTCAGGGTTTTCGACATTGGCATATTCACACAAGCCACTTACAACTGGACGGAAAGCATGAAAATGGTGCTCGGTTCTCGATTGGATCATAATCAGATCCGTTCCAATGGCGGTTATGGTTTCGTGTTCAATCCGCGGTTGAGCTTGATTTATTCAAAAGGGAAATTTGTATTCAAAGGCATTTATACTGAGGCTTTTAAGGATGCTTCTTATCTTCAAAAATATGCCACGAACCGCGAGCGACAGCTTAATAACCCCACTTTGCAGCCCGAACGCGTGAAAAATGTGGAAGGCAGCGTTTCGGTCCGGTTTAGCAAAGCCATGTCGTTCAATGTGGCGGGTTACATTGCTAATTATAGCAATGCAGTGGGTCTCGCGGCGGCCACAACCCCGGCTGGCGTTGCTACCCAACAATTTCAGGCATTGGGTAAGCAGCGCATTATGGGCATCCAGTCGGAGGCCAGATATGACGTGAAGAACCTGAATGTCTGGGGTAATTTTACTTACAGCAAACCGCGCGATCTCAGCAAAGTGGAAGGCCAGAAAATTCCGGTAAGCGACATCGCGCCCTGGTCTGCCAATCTAGGGGCTGTGTATGAGCCGGTTAAAAACCTGAGCATTAGCATCACCAATAATTATGTCAGCGCGCGCAAGTCAGGCATCGGAACGTCTGGCAGCAGCAACCCGATCACCAGGTTTGACGCGATTTATCTGCTTAATTCAACATTCACCTACCATAATATTTTGAATGCGTTGAGTTTACAGGTGCAGGTGTCCAATGTGCTTAACCATGCATATTTTGTGCCTGGCATCCGTGCGGCCGAGGGCGTCACGTCCGCATCGCGTTACCCGCAGGAAGGGCGCGTGTACTCCATCGGACTTCTTTTTGATACAAACAGGAAATAACTGAAATGGAATCGGTGTATATAAACCCCCCTCGCTTAATGGAAACAAGGTTTGAAATCAGAAATTCGGAGTTTCTGCTCATGAAGCTGGACTATCCCGAACGGCTGGATGAAATGGGGGCGCTCCGGGTGTTGGCCTGGAAGGATGAGCAGGGGATAAGCCAGGATTTTTTCTCCCACAAAGCCTGGCTGGACGACGAAGATCTGCTGGCGCATCATTGGGTAATCCTGCATAACAAAGAAATTGTGGCTGCTGCCCGCATGAGTTTTCATCACGATTACAGCTCCATTCCGCACGCCGATCTTTTTGACGGCTCGATCCTGGAAGGTTTTGGAAATGGCCCTTATGCATCTTTGAACAGGTTGGTGGTTGCCCCGGGATATCGTGGAAATGGATTTTCCACATTGCTGGACGAAGCGCGGATCAATTTTGCAGCGACGCACGGCATCAAAATGATCATTGCCCAGCCCGTCGCTTCCCGCATCAAACCATTGGAAGATCTTGGGTTTTTGTATTTGGGGAAAATCAGGCCGTTATACCAGATGCCCGAACGTCAGATCTATTTTATGATCAAGGACTTAGAGAAATAATTTGTGAAAAAAATCAAGGACATATCGCGGATGCTCAACATCAGAAAGGACGAGGAAGGCCTCGTAAGCCTGCTGATGGCCTATTCCTTTTTTATGGGCGGCGCAACTGCATTGTTCTACACGGTGGTGGCTTCATCCTTTCTGGTCAGTTTCGACCGGTTAATGCTGCCGCAGGTCTACGTGGTCGGCGGCGTGTTCGTTTATCTGCTCGGGCTTGGCTTGACGCGCATTCAAAAACGCATTGCATTTGATAAGCTGGCGGAAAATGCATTGCTATTCCTGATCGTCTCAATTGCTTTTTTTCTCGTTGCCTATCATTTAACAGGCAGCAAATGGGTGTTTTTCTTCCTTTTTATCTGGAACCGGATTTTTGTTTTGGTCAATGGCGTCACATTCTGGGCGATCGTTGTGAAGCTTTTCAATTTTCAGCAGTCCAAAAGATTATCCTCCCTCATCAACAGCGGAGAAGTTTTCTCGTCTGTGATTATGTATCTCGCGGTTCCGGGACTGGTCAAGATATTGCCGATCGATTCGCTTTTAATCATTGCCGTTGGTTTTCTGATCGTTTGCGCTGTTTTGTTAAAACAAATACACAAGCGATACGTGACAACCGAACATACGCGGATCGAGGTCAAAAATAAGGTTTCCGACAATGTGGTTGCTGAGGCTGTTGATTCCAAATATTACAGAAATATCTTTCTGCTGGCGCTGCTGCCCGTTTTTGCATTATTTTATGTAGAATATATTTTCTTCACCGAGTCGCGCGCAGTGTTTCCCAATAAAGAATCGCTCGCCAGTTTTCTGGGCGTTTTCTTTGGTATCAGCGCTATTCTTGAATTTTTTATCAAGACGTTCCTGTACAACAAGCTCATTAACAAATATGGCCTGAAACTGGGCATTCTGATACTTCCGTTAAGCCTCGTTTTCAGTTTTGCCGTCTCGGTGGTTTATGGTTTGAGCTACGACACCGCGGCGATTTTCTTCGCCTGCATTGCGCTTTCTCGGTTTTTCATGAGTGCGGTCAGGAAAGCCATTGCAGAGCCAGCCTACCAGGTTTTATATCAGCCTATCCAGGCACGGTTCAGGTTAAATGTCCAGGGAAGGATCGAAGGTCGGGCTAAGGCGATGGGCGGATTGGCAGCGGGTGTTTTGCTATTTGGGCTGGTCAACATTTCTCGGATGGACGCATTGCAGCTAGCCATTTTGTTTCTCGTCGTGGCGGTCTGCTGGGCATTTGCGGCATTTTTGGGTGAAAATTCGTATAAGAAAATGGTCCGTGACAAGGTTTTCCAGTTTCCGGAAAAATCGAAGAAGAGCGCTTCATATAGGCCCGCTCAGAACATTTCGCACAAGCCTTTTGAGCAACTCACGCACCAGATTTTTTCGCCAAAAGAAGCAGATCGGATCGAAGCGGCGCTGGGACTTGGTGTCGCGAGCAGATTTTTAGCTTACAAATATCTGATCCCGCTTTTGCAGGATCAGAATAAACGGGTGCGTGAGGCGGCCATTTACACCGCAGGAGAATTGAAAAGGGCAGAGCTATGGCCGTTTTTGATGGAACAAATGGAAACGGACCGCTATTTTTCAGTGGCTTTTGAGGCGCTGGTAAAATCAGGCCCGCCACTGCTGAAATACATTGAGAAATCATTTTTAAGCAACAATGATAACCGTTACCGGCAGCTGCATTTGCTCAAAATCGTAGAACAGATCGGCGGCCCGGAAGCGATCCGTTTTTTGCGCAGAAATCTTGAAAACCCAAACCGTTTTGTAAAAGACAAGGTCATGGAGGCCTTGCGCAACTTGCGTTACACTTGCAACAGCACGGAGCAAACCTTCATGCTGAATGAGCTGGATGAGCATTTGAAAACCTTCGCCTGGCTGCTCTCCGCGCAGCACGATCTTTCGGACGCCTATGAGTCGGACAGCCAGCTGATGCTGAATGTAGAGAGGGAAAAACTGCGCATTATGCGAAAGGCGTTTATTGTGCTGGAAGCCGTTTATGGTTCCAGATTTCACGCCGTAACATTACTGAAGAGCGATCAGTCGACGGATGCAAGGGATTATCTGACCGAAATTTGCGACCTCTTACTGCCTGAAAACATTAAAAACAAAGTTCTGCCGTACCTGGACAGCTATTCGCTGGACGAAATGCGGCGGCGTTATGCGGAGATTTATCCGTTGACTTCGCTCTCGGTTGACGAACGCTTGATCGACATTATCAACAGAGATTACACCCGGATTTCACGTTGGACGAAGGCCGTTGCGATTCAGGAATTGCGCCATTTCAGCGCGGATGTGGTCACGCCGGTCTTGGTTGCCAATGCCGTCTCCCGTTCCAAAGTGATTTCCCAAACCGCATTTTACGTCCTCAGGATTGTCAATCCAACGCGTTTCCGCACTTTGATGGACGTGATGACGCGGAATAATGATGCTTTTCACTTGGAAATCGTGAAGCCGCTCGATTGGCTTGCCACCGAGGAAGACCTGCTCATTTCCAAGCTCAGGCGCCTGCGGGAAACGTATGCCCTGGGTGGTTTGCTGAGTGGCGAGTTGCAAAAAATCTTGCTTACGTCAGCCTATTTTCAGGAGAAAGCCGGCGAGGTGATCGACCTGCGGAAGCACCTGGGTGACGGCGACGTTTCTATCCTGGTAACATATGGAAAATTGTATTTTTCAAAAATCGGAGCGCTGGAAGCAGGTAACATTCGGAACGTGGCCGAACTGATCGACATGGGCGTTGCAATGATTCCCAATGCGCTGGAAGACACGGAGTTCTATATCATTGAAAATTTCCTTTTAAAAGATCTTAATATCAGGCAAAATGTGGTGGAAAGCGTTGAGGCTTAGTAATTTATTGGTCATTCTGATTTTGCTGACCGGCGCAACAGAGCTCCGGGCACAGCAGATCAATGCGGCAAAGCCGGAGGTGGGAAGGCCATTGTCTGGCTTTTACCAGTCATCAGAATATCGTGCCCATGACCAGAATTTTGCGATAGCGCAGGATAAGTCGGGTGTGATGTATTTTGCCAATTTTGCGGGCGTGCTGGAATATGACGGCGTTTTATGGAAAACGATCCAAACTACAAATGTTACCCGCGTGTCGGCCCTGGCGACTGATGCCAAAGGCCGTGTGCTTGTGGGGGCGAACGGGGAATTTGGTTACCTGGGAAATGACAGGTTTGGTGTTCAGCAATTTGTAGATCTTTCGGGCAAGCTGAAAGAGAAATTTACTCAGGTGATTCAGATCATTCCTACAAAGGCCGGCGCCTGGTTCATAACAGATCAGATCAATTTTTATTGGGATGGATTGAAGGTAGCACCATTTAAACACAACCTGAAAATCCAGGCAGCTTTTGCCCTCAGGAATGAAATGCTTGTCTATGCAAAAAACAGGGGAATGATGCTGGTTAACGGCCGCCAGATCTCTAAAATTGAGCAAAATGACAATGTTCCCGTTTTGCTGGATCTGACTTCCGTAGTGCAGCTAGGCGACGGATCTGCGCTTTTGATCACCACAAGTCAGGGGATTTTTAAACTGAAAAATAACCGGATTGAAGTCCTTGAAGGAAATGCAAATCCTGTTCTGATCCGTAACCAGGCCACTTATGCAAGCAAATTACAAGACGGGACGGTTGCCATCAGCATGGCTACGGGCGGGATGCTGGTGACTGATTCGGATGGGAATGTGCAATATCCGGTTTATACGGGTGCAGACTTGGAAGAAAGCCAGGTTACAGCCATGTTCAAGGATCGGGAACATAATCTCTGGCTCGCGCTCAATAACGGTATCGCGCGTTTTGATTTGCCTTCACCTGTTTCGGTTTTTGGTAACGAAGATGGCCTGAAAGGTTCAGTAACCTCGATCAGGCGCTTTCAGGGGCGCATTGTGATAGGCACATTGTATGGCTTGTATTATATTGAAAACAATAAGATCGTTCATATTGAAGGCTTTTCGGGAAGCGTTCTGGGCTTTGATGAAGCAAACGGCTCGCTATACATTGCTTCTAATAAAGGACTTTTTCAATGGAGCAAAGGCGCAGGGATTGACAAAATATCCTCCAATTTTTCATTAAGCGTCACAGCTTCAAAGTCTGCTAATGAATTGTTTGTGGGTATGCAGGACGGCTTGATCAAACTAAGCCAGACGGGAAATGGATGGCGGTCGGAACGGGTGAAGGCGGTAAACGAACAAATTGTTGGCGTAACGGAATTTCCCGCTGAGACTTTCTGGCTTGAAACGCTTTCTAATGGCATAATTAAATTGGACGGCAAATCCGGTAATGTCAAACGTTTTTCGGCTGCGCAAGGCATTTCAAGCCCATTATATAATAAGCTGGCTTTGTATGAAGACAACTTAATGGTTTCTAATAAAGACGGGCTTTACGAGTATCAACCGCAATCCGACCGTTTCGCGCGTGCAAAATGGTTGAATACAGAAAAAACGTGGTTCGACCGCGTTCGGGGAGATAGTAAGGGCAATGTTTGGACAACGCGCGGGGATAAAAAATCTGCTTCATTCTTCAAAAAGAAGCCTTCGGGCGGATTCGAGCTGGTAGAAACACCATTAATGCCCATCGCCGATGTTCCGTTTCAGATCATATTTCCGGATGAAAATGGCAATGCATGGCTCGGCGGGGACCAGGGACTTTACCGGCTCGATATGGGTGTTCGTGATCAATACATTTACGAATATCCGGTGTTGCTCAGAAGCGTTGCAACGCAGGATAGTTTGCTGGAATATGCCCAGGATGGCGAGATCACAAAAACGCTTAGCCACCGCCAGAACAACCTGATCTTCGAATTTGCGTTGCCCAGTTATCATAGTAATCAGGAGGTTGATTATCAGTATATTCTTGAAAATTATGATAAAGACTGGTCAGACTGGAGTCCGTTGACGCGGAAAGAATACAGCGGTTTGCCATCCGGAACATACACATTCAAAGTGCGGGCAAAGGATGTTTACAACCATGTTTCAAAGGCGACTTCCCTTGCATTCAAGATCCGCGTTCCGTGGTTCCGGCAGTGGTATATGATCGCGCTTTACCTGGTTTTGTTTGGGTCATTAAGTTATTACGCGGTTCGGTGGCGGTTAAGGAGAATTTTGAGAGAGAAGGAAGAATTGGAAACAAGGATCCGCGAACGTACGGAGGAAGTGGTTAATCAGAAAGAAGAGCTGGAATTGCAGTCAGAAGAATTGTCGGCGACGAATGATCAATTGGAACGGATCGATGAATTTGTAAAATCGATCAACGGCGAAGTGAACACCGGGCGACTTTTTCAGCTGGTTTTAAACAAACTCTGTGAATTCCAGAATGTGAACGGCGCATCCGCATTGATTTATAACAAAGCTGCTGACAACTACCAGTTTATCGCGCTTGCGGGTGCCGTGGAAAATGCGAAGGTGGACGATATCAGGCTCACATCAAAGCAAGCCGAGCAGCGATATGTAGAAGAGGGGGAAGAAATTCTCGAAGACATTTTCCTGAAAAATGACTTCCGCAGCCAGAATGTGGATGATTCGATAGACGAACTTTTCTCACCTAAGTCGCTGATCACAATCCTGATCCGGGTGGATGGCGATGTGAAAAGCTACATTACATTAGAAAACACAGACCGTGAGAACGCATTTTCGGAGCGGGATTTTAATGTGGTCAAAAACCTGAAAGAGCATTTGATCGGCGCATACATTAAAACCAATATTCTTGAAAATCTTGAAAACACACTGTCCAACCTGAAATCGACGCAGGAAGAACTCATTCGTCAGGAGCGGCTGGCATCGGTGGGCAGCCTGACCAAAGGAATTGTCGACAGGATTTTGAATCCGTTGAATTACATCAATAACTTCTCGCAATCCTCAGGGAAACTGCTGAAAGAAATAACAGAAGTCACTGATAAACACCAGGATGGATTGTCGGAAGATGAAAAAGATGACCTGGATAGCGGTTTTTCAATGCTTCAAAAAAATCTGGAAAAGATTTACGAACACGGCAACAGCACGACGCGTATTGTGAAGGATATGCAGAAGTTGTTGAAAGGGAAATCAACCGATTTTATGGTAACCGAACTCAATCCATTCCTGGAAGCGAAGGCAAAGTCAGCCATTCAGGAAGCATTGAACGAGTATAAAGACGCCTCCGTAAAGCTGGAAATGGCTTTATATGACAATCCGGTTAAAGTGAGCCTGTTGCCATACGAGTTTGCGCAGGTAATCATCAATGTCATCAGTAATGCGTGTTATGCGCTGCTGGAAAAGGCCAGGATTGATAAAACATTTCAGCCGCAAGTTTTGATTTCTTCCAAACTGATTGCAGGCGGTGTCTGCATTATCATTCGGGACAATGGCAAAGGCATCCCTGCCAAGGAGCAGGAGCAGCTTTTCAACCCATTTTTTACAACAAAACCTACGTCAAAAGGAACGGGGCTAGGCTTGTATATGAGTAAGGACATTATTGAATATCACAAAGGGCGCATGTCGGTAAATTCATTGGAAGGAGTGTTTACCGAGATAGAAATTTTCCTCCCGGTGGTCGCTTAACACGCTAAATGCTGCAAATTTTAAATAACCAGGACTATGGGAGCCGGAACAACGGAACACGACATTGAACTTTATCAGCAGAAAATCATTGAGCTCAACAGGCTCGCCGAGATAGGGCAACTCAGCGCCGGAATTTTACATGAGATCAAAAATCCGGTGAGTTTTGTCAATAACTTCTCCCGCCTGTCGCAGGGATTGGTAGGCGAAATCCTGGACATTTGCCAGAAACCACTGTCTGCCATGAACGACGCGGACCTTGCCGACGAGAAGGACTTGCTGGAAACACTTTCCCAAAACCTTCTCAAGATCAACGAAAACGGGAAACGCATAGAACGGATCATTCAGGGCATGCTCGCACAGGCCCGCTCCGACGCGGCCGTCCTTGAACCCACGGACCTGAACCAACTGCTGGAAGAATACAGCAAGCTCGCTTACCAGGGTGTGCGTGCGGATGATAGCGCATTCAACGTCACGCTCAAATATAACCTGGACCCGCAGGTGGGGAATGTGAAGCTGGCGAAGGGCGAATTCGGGCGGGTGATCGTGAATCTGGTGAATAATGCTTGCTATGCCGTCAATGAAAAGGTTAAACGGCAGCCGGAAGGATACGAGCCAGTCATTGAAGTCACAACGCACCGAGTTGACCAGGAAGTGGAAATTAAGATCTGTGACAATGGAATAGGCATTCCGGAAGACATTGTCGCGAAGCTTTTTCAGCCATTTTTTACAACAAAACCACAAGGGAAAGGGACCGGGCTCGGACTTTCGCTTACCTATACCAGCGTGACGGACACGCATAAGGGAAGCATTGATGTGACTTCTGTTCTGGGTCAGAAAACGGAATTCAGGATTGTGGTTCCTGGCTGAAAAATTCAGTGTTAAGCATTAAAAAAGAGATTTTATTTTTCAAGATATCAATTTTAAAAATTACAATATAATGGCTATCAGGATATTAAGTGTAGATGACGAACAGGACATGGAGATGTTGATTCTTCAATTGTTCCGCAAGCAGATCCGGGATAAGAAATACGAATTTGTGTTTGCTAATAACGGGATTGAGGCATTGGAGCGGCTGGAAGAATCTGACGACATCGCACTTATTCTTTCTGACATCAACATGCCGGGCATGGACGGGCTGACGTTCCTTTCGAAGGTCAATGAAAAACAAAATCCGTTGCTGAAATCGATCATGGTGTCGGCATATGGTGATATGGACAACATCCGGACGGCGATGAATCGCGGCGCATTTGATTTTGTGACCAAGCCCGTAAACTTCGAAGATCTGGAAATTACCATTTCCAAGACGGTGGAACACATTGAAATGTTGACGAGCCTGGAAAAAGGCCGTGAGCAACTGATCGCGATCCAGAACGATCTGAGCGTGGCAAAGGAAATTCAGATGTCGATGTTACCGAAAACGGTTCCTGCCAACATTGGCAAAGCGGGTGTGGATCTGCATGCATTTATTCATCCTGCCAAGGTTGTGGGTGGCGATTTGTATGATTATTTCATGATGGATTCCGAGCATTTATTCTTTATGATCGGCGATGTTTCAGACAAAGGCGTGCCCGCAGCGTTATTCATGGCGATCAGTAAAGCCATTTTCAAAAGCCAGTTTTCCAACCGTAACGGCGATTCTATAACAGAAAAGGTGAAGATCGTCAATGAGTTTTTAAGCGAAGATAATTCCTCATATATGTTCGTGACGGCCTTTGTTTGTATTTTAAATGTCAAAACCGGTGTTGTCGAATACGTGGATGCAGGTCACGAACCGCCCGTAATCGTTCGCGCCAACGGCGAAACGGAGCTTGTCAAAAAGGAGGGAGGCATGGCCCTGTGTTTCGATCCGACATTCGAATTCGAGTCACACACGCTCACCTTGCACCCGGGAGACAAATTTATACTTTACACAGACGGCGTAACCGACGCCAATAACCTGGCAGGAGCACGTTACGGCCTGCATTACTTGCAGGATTTCTTCACAACCGGCGAAGGTTCCACAAAAGAGACCGCCAAGGAAATGAACGAAGCCACATTGGAAAGCCTCATCGATTTTATCGGCCCAGCAACGCAGTTCGATGACATTACCATGCTATCGCTAAGATATTTGCCGGGGGTGAGTTAATACAACCCTGCAACAGGCTGGGATCTTAAAAGTGCCAGTCTGTAATTTTCATGATATCGCTGTTGCAGCTCGGACCAGCATAGCGTGTCCAGGAAGGGCTTGGGTAGGGTAGCGCGGGGGATATAGGACTGATCTTCAAACTCTTCGACGAATTGAGTGAAAATTTCGGTGAGCTGAATGACTGCGTCT